>CANMDH010000001.1 GCA_947496555.1 uncultured Aquimarina sp.
TCTTCGTTTGTCATGATTCTGTCTGAATAAAATTAATGATTAAAATTTAACTCAGACAGAGTTCAGTTTACAGCCTCATTAAATCTCCAGGATGTAGTTCACTAAACTCTCAGAATGCTCTAATTTTAACTTTTTTCTTAAACGATATCTTTTAATTTCGACACTTCTTACAGAAATATTTAATAATGGAGCAATCTCTTTGGACGATAAATTAAGTCTTAGATACGTGCAAAATCTAAGATCATGAGGGGTAAGATCATTATGTCTGGCCTTTATTTTCTTTAAGAAGTCTTTATCAACACTATTGAATGCCTCTTCAAAATGTTTCCAATCATCTTTATTATTCAGATTCCTGTCGATAATTCTTTCTACATTTTTTAGTCCATCTGTTTCTGCTCCCGATCTTTGAAGTTCTTTTTTTATAGTATTTAAAATTTCGTTCTTCTTGATAATATTCATCGTTGAAGATGCCAACTCGCGATTTTTGCTTTCTATATCCTGAGTCAGTTTTTCATTATTCAATTTCATGATCTCTCGTTCACTTTCCAATTGTTTTAATTCTAACTGCTTTCTGTTTTCTTCGAGCAGCTTCTGTTTTTGTTTGGTATAATATCTTTTGTATGCTCGATGCATTAAAAGCAGGATAATAAGAAAGGATAAAGAATATAAAATTATCGCCAAAATTGATACATACCAGGGTCTCTCTATAGTAAAAGGATATTTGATGACATTTTCACTAAGATTATTTCCTGTTTTGGCCCTAACCATAAATGTATACTCGCCAAAAGGTAAGTTTTCAAAAACGATACTTGGTTTGGTAGTCCACTCGCTCCAATTATCATAAAATCCTTCGAGTTTATATTGAAATCTTGAAATTATAAATTTATTATACTCGGGTATCGTATATGCAAAAGAAATGGTATTTAAATTAGGTGAAAAAGAAGGGGATTCGTTTGAAAAAGGAACCTCTTTTATCTCGGAATACTTATCTCTAACGGCAACTCTATCTAATATGATCGATTGTTTGTTAAAATTCATTTTGGATATATCAACAATCATATATCCATTAGTAGTTCCTAGTAAATAATTATCGTCTTTAATATGAATTATGTTTTCAAAACCGACCATCTCTTTTCGTAAAGATCTTGAAATCGGGATTTTAACAATCTTTAATTCTTCAGAAAACTGACCTTGTGAGACGTAGCCAATATCCTCTTCTGTAAAGTTCCATAGGCCGCCAACATTATCCTCTATCAATTTACCAGGTTTATGGTATATACTATCCGGTTGATTACCAAATACATTCTCTCGCTCAAATGCCTTCTTTGCACTGTTATAAGAGAAAACTCCATTCTCATGGGTATACCAAATATGATCATTAAATTTTGTCAGCCTAGAACTCTTACCGATCGCCACCGATGAGTCTTTGGTTACCTCGTTTGCATTGGTGAGGTGTTTATCAACTTTTATTTTAAAAATCCCCTTGTACTCATGATTTACCCATATCCCATTATCATATCTTTCAGCAAACCTGGCAGAATAGTCAAAACCTTTTATCTTATGTTTGAGATTCCAATTATTATTTTTCTTTTCAAGAATACTAAGTCCGGTATAGGTACCTTGTAGTAACCAATTAGGATTTTCTGGTATGGTTTTAAAAGTCCATCCTCCCTCAATATCAGAAATTAACTTTGCCTCATTATTTTGTATTAGAAAAGTTCCAAAATTATGTCCGCAAAAAAGAGTGTTATCATATACAAAAAGGCTCCAAACCTGCCCATCGGTTCCTTTGACAGGGGTAAACTCCCCATCCTCATGTAACTTCTTGTAAAAAAGTCCTTGATTTGTTCCCAGATATAAAAAATCATCGTATACAATAGATGCGTATACGGTACCTAGGTTCCCTTTCCTGTCATTAAAAATTTGGATCGGAGAGTTTATTTCAATCTTATTAATTCCGTTATCAAGCCCCATCCAAATATTTTCATCAATATCTTCAAATAATGTCAGTACTGTATTATTGCTGAGCCCTTTACTTTTTTCTATTTGATCTATTATTTCTCCGGTTGGAGAAAGATGAATAAGCCCTTTTGAAATAGTTCCTAAAACAAAACTTTTGTCTTTCAGTCGTATGCTCTCAATTATTTTGATTGTTTCAAATAAATCATCTGCTGGAGTTTTCCATTTACGAATTGTATTGTTAGAAAATTCAAAAAAACCATGATTATCCGTTAATATTAGAATTCCATTATCAGTTTCAGAAATGTTGACAATTTTATCATTCCTTGCGATAGAAAAATCTGTAACAAGTTTGGGTTTTCCTTGTTCGATTTTAAAAATTCCTTTTTCAATATCTTGGTAATATACTGTTCCATTTACATTATACATGGTAAGCATACCTACTTCCGATTCAATAATATTGATTTCACCAGTATCTTCATTATAGATATAAATTCGATTTAAGGATTGAAATAATATCCAATTATCGAGATTGACTATGAACCAGAATTGCTCATCCTCGATTAAATCTTTTTTCATAGTATCACTCAATGATGTATATTCTAGTTTTCCTAAGTTGTTTTTCTTCCAAAATCCAAAATTCATATAGAATCCAGTATAAATTCGATCATTTACAACATTTACCGATCTCATTATAGTTCCATTTGGCGTAGGGTATAGTGTCCAACGAGTTCCGTTAAATTCTAATAAGCCACTGTTATTGGCTACATATATATATTTATTATCGGACTGTGAGATGTCCCAATTTTGAGTTTCTCCTTTATAATCTTTGGGTAAATACACTTCGATGGGAGGTACTTCCTGAGAACATAATAGTTTGGGAAATAACAAAAAACTGAAAAGAAATATTTTTTTTAAGTATTTCAATTATATCAAAGGTTTATGATTAAAACGTTTAGTATTCAATACAACAGATGCTACAACATCAGCAATATATTTTTTAAGGCATTACGCTATTAAAAACATTTGATATTACGACATTTTTTTTGAGTTTTAGACCAAATAAGAGTTGCTGTATAGTTTTTGTATAGTTGTTTTTTACATTTTTACTCGCTAATCTCTAATTTTTAGTTTTCCCTCTGCTATAACTTTTCATAAAATTGTTCATACAAATTATCAAATATTTAACCTACTAACTCTTCTTAATTAAAACATATAGAGAAAAAATGAAAGCTTTTTATTTTAACCAAATAAACACCTATAGGATATTATAATGCATTTAATTCTCTGAAAGGGAAATTATTTTGCTTTGTTAGATGTTTTTGGACGGATGTCTAAAAAAATTAACATTTTACTCTATTCATACCTCATAACACATATAATTTATATACAACATTACCTATACAAATAGGATACACTATTTATTTGAATAATAAATTTATTGATGTATCCTAAAACCTCAATTGATTTTAAACACCCCCGTAAACAAGGGCTTCAAAACATCTTTGATGAACTTCTATCTTCTTCTGTAGCAAGGCTGTATATTTTTTGTAGTGGTACGTAATAGGCTATTTACTGTAGGTTTGAATTACTTTTGAAATAACAAAAATTTAACAATTCTTTTAAATATTAATCAACAAACCAAATCAAAACCAATGAAATCTAAAAAAATTACCCCTGTGTGCCTTGTCATTTTTATTACTCTTATTCTTTTTACAACTCATATTCAAGGTCAATCTCTAGTAACACAACACGGGCGGCTACAAGTGTCTGGCAATCATGTTGTAGATAAAAACGACCAAATTATAAGTCTTGCTGGAAACAGTTTGTTTTGGAGCAATTGGGAACCCGGCGCTAAATTCTATACTGCTAATACAGTAAACCATCTGGCAAAAGAATGGAAAAGTGATATCGTGAGAGCCGCAATGGGTGTAGAAAAAGATGGCGGTTACCTTGCCAACAAAGAAAGAGAAAAAAACAAAGTAAAAACTATTGTAGAAGCTGCTATTGCACAAGATATATATGTAATTATTGATTGGCATACCCATGAAGCCGAAAAGTACCAACAAGAGGCTATCGACTTCTTCAAAGAAATGGCACAATTATACGGTACTAATGATCATGTTATTTATGAAATCTACAACGAACCCATTAACCAATCTTGGGGTACTGTAAAATTGTATGCCAATGCGGTTGTAAACGCAATTAGAGCTATCGACCCAGACAACCTAATCGTTGTGGGTACACCACAATGGTCACAAAACGTGGTCGACGCATCAAATAACCCATTGACTCAAAACAATATAGCCTTCACCTTACACTTTTATGCCGGAACTCATAAACAGTATTTAAGAGACCAGGCAACCCAGGCTATGAATAATGGTATTGCCTTGTTTGTTACCGAATGGGGAGTTGTTAATGCCGATGGTAACGGAGTTGCAAATAAACCAGAAACCGAGAAATGGATGCAATTCTTAAAGAATAATGGTATAAGCCATGCAAACTGGTCGGTAAGTGATAAAGCCGAAGGTGCTTCGGTAGTTGCTCCTAATAAAGGTGTTACTGGCCTTCTTGCCAATAATTTAACCGAAACCGGTTTTTATCTGCGAGATATTATCGAGAATTGGAATGATGGAGGCTCAAATAATGATCATTGTACTTTTAAAGATATTTTGGTTTCCGAACGTATTCAAGCAGAAGATTTTTGCAAGCAATCCGGGATAAAGTTCGAAAATACTTCCGATACTGGTGGTGGACAAAATGCGGGATATATAGAATCAGGAGATTATCTTGAATACAATGTAAAAATTCCCGAAGACGGACAGTATACATTACATTTTAGGGTAGCAGCATTTGCCGAAAACATCAAGTTTGATATACTGAATGAAAATACTGTTTTGGCCACGGTAAATACTGCTTCCACAAGAGGTTGGCAAAATTGGAAAACAGTTAGCAAAACAATCAACCTTCCGCAAGGTGATCAAACCATACGAATAAGAGCCACTGGTAGTTTTTGGAATATCAATTGGTTCGATATTATTAAAGATGTGATTCCACCAGGACCCTGTTCTGGCGAAGGACAATCTATTACAAACCTTATCCAGGCAGAAGACTTTTGTTCTGAATCTGGTGTGAAATTGGAATCAACCACAGACGATGGCCGTGGCCAAAATGTAGGATATATAGAATCTGGAGATTATATAGCATATCGTTTAAATATTCCTGCAACCGGGCAGTATGATATCAATTTTAGGGTGGCTGCATTGTCAAACAATATCAAGTTTAATGTACTAAACGGAACTGCCGTAGTAACTACTGTTGATAGTGAACCAACCGGATCGTGGCAAAACTGGAAAACTGTTACCAAAACCATTAATCTAAATGCGGGAAGCCAAACTTTGCGCATAGTAGCTACAGGTGATTACTGGAATATCAATTGGTTTCAATTAGTTTCTAATAATAACCCTGCTCAAAGTGAAGATATAACAGTGAAAATGTACCCCAACCCAGTTCAAAACACATTACTTATAGATGGAATTAACAAAAAATCTTTAATCACCATTACAGATTTTATGGGAAGAACCTTTCTTAAATCCCAAATAAATATTGATCAGAAAACAGTAGATGTGTCAAGTTTAAAAAGTGGCAACTATATCATTACTATCAACGAAGGACCTCAAAAAACATCCTTCCAATTAGTAAAAAAATAACTTTCCATCTACTGTTTTTAAAAAAATTAACGTAAACCAAAAAAAATGAAAAAGAGTACAATTATTACATTTCTGTGTTTTCTTGTTCTACAAATACAGAATACCCAGGCTCAATGCACCGATTTGATATTTAATGATGAGTTTTCAGGGTCTTCTGTAGACCTAAGTAAGTGGAGTTTTGATATCGGAGATGGATGCCCTGGTCTTTGCGGATGGGGAAATGCCGAGGAGCAATATTATCGTTCAGAAAACACCAGTGTAAGTAATGGTAAGTTAATCATTACCACAAAAAATGAAAGCTTTGGAGGCAAGCAATACACATCGTCTAAACTTATTACCTCCCAGAAATTCAGTTCAAGATACGGTAGATATGAGGCCAGTATCAAATTACCATCCGCAGGCGGAATATGGCCAGCGTTTTGGATGTTACCAGAAAATGGAAGTTGGCCCTTCACCGGTGAAATTGACATCATGGAAGCCCAACATAAAAATCCTCAAAAAATTGGAGGTACCGTTCATTATTCAAATGGAGGTTGGACGTTTAACGGTAGAGAATACCATGCAGGATTAGATCTTTCTGCAGGGTTTCATGAATACGCGGTTGAATGGGAACCTAACGAAATACGCTGGTATGTTGACAACCAGTTATATCACACAGTTACTCCAGCCACTACGGTGGATCCCTGGCCTTTTTCTGAAGGTAATTGGTATATTATTCTAAATGTTGCAGTTGGTGGACCTGGAACACCCTATACTGGTAGAGTTGCTCCTACTCCACAGGACTATCCTACTCAAATGGAGGTAGATTATGTTAGGGTCTATAACGGCACACTGAATCAAGAATTGATTGGAGACAACAAGGTACAAGAAGGAGAGTCTGGTAAAAGATATAGTGTTGAAAATAGTGATGGAACTTCTTTTACATGGACTGTACCCAATACTGCGGTAATTGCAACTGGTCAAGGAACTAATTCAATTACTGTGGACTGGGGTGCCACAGGCGGAGATGTAACTGTACAGATTAGCAAACCGGGATGTGAAAACAATACTCTTAAAATGCCTGTTGAAGTAATTAAACCAAGAACCGTTGAATTTATTTATGAAGATTTTGAAGCCAACAGAAATATATCCTATACTTCGGTAACCGATGGTACGCTTGAACAATCTGTTAACAACCCAAATACAAACAATATAAATAATTCCCAACTCGTAGGAAAATACCAGAGATCTTCTGGTGCTTTGTATGACGGATTGTATATTTCTTCTTCAGATATTGGAAATGCTTTAGATATAGTTTCCGGTAAAAAGGAAATCTGGGTAGATGTGTATAGTGATGCTCCTATCGGAACGGAGTTCATTTTACAGATCGACAAAGGTGTTGCTTCTGTAAATACGTATCCCGCAGGAAGACATAGCAGGTATACTGCAAAAACTACAACTCAAAATCAATGGGAAACATTAGAATTTGAATTGTTTGATAGACCCGATACAAGTATTGGTGGAACTGACACCGATCAATTTGTAGTATTGATCGATCCCGAGAGTAATACCAATCATACGGTGTACTTTGATAATTTCAGAAAAATGAAAGTACCCGAAGCTGTTTTGTTAGAAGAAGAAATTATTGCTAACTATGAAGATATTGATCTATTAAGCGTGTTTTTTGAAAATGGAGAATACACTGCCAAAATACCTAATCCAAATCCAAATGAGGTCAACACAAGTAATAATGTAGCGAGCTATACCAGAAATGCTTCAGAAGTATATGATGTCGTTAGTTTCTCTACCAATGTTATTCAAAACAGTGCCCCTTTTGTAGATGGAGATCATATCTTTTACATGGATCTATATACTTCTGCTCCGGTTGGAACAGAAATAACATTAAGTCTGGAAAATCAGGTTATTTCTGAAAACGACTTCCCCGCAGGGAGAAACAGTCAATATATCGGTGTTGTTGGTGTTCAAAATGGTTGGCATACTATAGAATTTGCTTATGCGTCTTCTCCAGACAGTGCCACGTCGGGTGTAGCTGTTGATGAAATTTCGCTGCTTTTTAATCCTAACTCGAACACCTCTGAAACATACTATTTTGACAATTTCAGAATTGGTAAAACTAAATTGCCGGTAAATTATAGTTTCCTGGAAGTAATACAAGATTTTGAAAACATCAATAATTTAACTTACAATACTACTACAACAGGCAATTATACTTTTGGAGTTGATAATCCAGCCAATAACGATATCAACGCTTCTGCAAAAGCCGGCGCATACATTAGAAATAACACCGAATTGTATGATGTCCTGTTTTTTGATACCAATTTTATCAATGACGCCAGTGCATATGTGACCGAAGATAAAAGGTTTGCAATGGATGTATACACATCTGCTCCTATTGGCACCTTAATAAGTTGGCAATTAGAATCTGGAGCGCTTTCTAATAGCGAAAATTATCCAACCGGAAGACATAGCATTTATCAGGCAAAAACAAAGGAAACAAATACCTGGCATACTATTGAATTTGTACTAACTAGCACTCCTGATTTGGTAGTAACCGATAGCCAGGTAAACAGAGTAGTAGTACTTTTTAATCCTGGTGTTGCCTCTGGTGAAACCTTCTATATTGATAATTTTCGAGTTCTTGAAAAAGAAGATACTGTGGTTACTAAGCCTGTATTGTCAAGTATTGTTATTAGTCCTTCTAATAGTGAAATTACTCTGGGAGCTTCTCAACAATTTTCAGCTCAGGGATATGACCAAAATGGAAATACCATATCAGCATCTTATAGCTGGACAGCCAACGAGGGATCAATAGATTCTAATGGCTTGTATACAGGTTCATTAGCCGGAGAATATACCGTTACGGCAACAAGTGAAACGGTTTCAGGATCAACTACAATAAAAGTTATAAACAATGCACCAATTACTTATGCTTCAATCCCTGGCGTTCTGGAAGGGGAAAATTACAAACCAGGAGGCCAGGGAATTGGTTTTAATGATACCACTCCTGGAAACACGGGTGGTGCTTACAAAGAAGATGATGTTGATATAGAAAATACCGGTGACTCTTCTGGAGTATACAATGTGGGATGGATTGATGCTAACGAATGGTTGGCTTATGATATCGATGCTACAGCAACATCCAATACCTACGATATAGACTTCAGAGTAGCTTCTCCCAATGGTGAGGGTAAATTTCACTTAGAAATAAATGGTGTAGCTATTACTGACGTAATTTCGGTACCCAATACAGGAAACTGGCAAGACTATCAAACAGTGACTGTTACCAATATTAGTATAGCTGCCGGTCAACAAGAACTGAGAGTTGTTTTTGACAACAGTGGTTTAAATCTGAATTTTATCGAATTCAGAGCTTCTTCTGGTACTCCCAACCAGGAAGTTTGTACGGGAATTGCTGACAATCAACAGTATCGCTATGAGGTTTCATCAGATTCTGCCTACCCCACTATTACATTCATCCCAGAAGTTACTGGAACTGGCGATACTGTTTGTATTTTATATTATGGTACTTCGTCTACCGGTACCTATGCCGGCTATACGGTTAGTCCCAACGAGCCATATCAAATCAACGCTCAAGAAGGAGAACAAATCTATTTTTACTACACCTATAACTTGCCTGCTGGTGGTGAGAATAATACCGCAGATCAACGACACAATTTTATTGTTGGAGAATGTAATGCTACACAAGGGTTAAAATCCAATAAAAATATTGATTCAAAGGTATTGGTATATCCTAATCCTGTATCGAATAAATTGCACATGCAATTATCGGCAACAGACAGCTTTAAGGGATTCGAAATTATTGATTTACTGGGAAAAACAATCGTTAAACAACCCATTAATATTAAAACCAAACATATCAACATAGACATGAGCCAATACGAAAAAGGTCTTTACTTTTTAAACCTACATAGCATTACTGGAAATCAAACCATTAAGCTATTGAAAAAATAACTTTGGCCTCTATTTTATGAGAGAATGGCTCTAAAATATGGAGCTGTTCTCTCTTAAATATCCTTTAGAATAATCACACTCACTCTTATATTAAAAACATGAAAATTACATTTATACTTCAGGTATTACTATTGGTAATGCTACATAATCTTGGTATTGCACAAAATAAAATCCCTTTACAAATTGAAAATAAAACGACATATACTGATGATGAAATTTATATAGCTATTGTTGGAAAAAGTCAGGAAATCCGAGGGCAATTTATCTATCTTGATATAGAAACGGGTATACAAAAACCAATGGATCGATCTTTAAATACCTTACCCGGTCCTGTAGGCGATGATTATAGCCAAGGACCCGATGGCAAAAATCGCTATGCTGATATTTTTGTGAAACTCAGCGAAATATCAAATAAAACTATATCCATTGAAGCCATTGAAAGTTCCAGAATATTTTTGTCTTTCAACAATCCTTTATTTCTATTCTTTCACTGCCCTGGTCCAGGAAACTGTATTGATGAAAACGGAAATACGGTAGGTCCCGGGTATACTTCTCCAGATCCAAATAACCCGTTTGATCCTAATCGCGATTTCCTCTATGAAATCGTTGAGTTAAATTTAGAACAAAACAATACCGATTTGGTATTTCATGGCAATACCAGCCGAGTAGATTCTTTTCAATATCCCATAGGGTTAGAAATTACTGGTTCTAGAGGGACTCAAACGGTAGGAGAAATTTCTGAGAAAAATAATATCGTTACCGCTTTTACATCAGGCGCCCCAATTGAATTCAAAAAATGTGTAGATGAAAAAACTGGTGTCATTACTGCTCCATCAAAAACGCCCGAATTTAAAGAAGGCCAAGGGATCTATGCTAACTATTTTCAACCTTATATTGACCGCGTTTGGGAAAAATACAAAACCTCTCCGTTAGCCTTTAGAGATGGTGATGGTGTTCTTTGGGAAGGTGGCGTTGAAGGCGAAAGGTTAATAGTTACCGGTAATGCTCCGGGCTCTGCATTTGATGGACAACAAGCCATCATCGAAAAAAGACCCAATACCCAAGAGGTTCTGGAGGGAAAAGGAGTTTTTAATAGCGGAAACGCCTTTGACAAAAGAATCCAAGCACAGTTTTGCGCGGCGTTTAACCGTCATGTAATTAATGATCAAGCCGGAGGTGATCCTGGTATTCAAGATTGGGGCAATCCATCTACATTTTATCAAACGTCTCCTTATAATTACTATGCAAGCTTTTGGCATAATGAGGAATATGTCTTAAATGGAAAGGGATATGGATTTGCATATGATGACGTTTTTGATCAAGCATCATTACTTTATGAACCCAAAACAGAAGCTATAAAGATTGTCTTAGGATCTATTCAGAATAACACTTCGCCTCCTCCTTCATACACATCAATCCCAGGAGTTCTAGAAGCAGAAAATTACAAACCTGGAGGTAGCGGAATTGGATATCAAGATTTCACCTCGGGTAATACTGGTGGGGCCTACAAACAAGATGATGTAGATATTGAAAATACTGTTGATACAAAAGGAGAGTTCAATGTGGGGTGGATCGATACTGGGGAGTGGTTAGCCTACGATATCAATGCTACCTCAACATTGAACACCTATGATATAGATTTTAGAGTGGCCTCACCCAATGGTCAAGGAAAGTTTCATCTAGAAATCGGAGGAGTTACAATTACAGATGTAATTTCGGTACCCAATACAGGAAATTGGCAAAAATATGAGACCGTAACGGTTACCGACATAAATATCCCTGCCGGACAACATGAGCTACGTGTAGTTTTTGACAATAGTGGTTTAAATTTGAATTATATAGCCTTTAAAGTTTCCCCTATTGCCACTGAAAGCTGTTCAGGAACTGCAGAGAATCAACAGTATCGCTATGAGGTTTCTTCAGATTTGGTTAATCCCGATATTATATTCATACCAAAAAATGAAGGAATTGGTGATACTGTTTGTATTCTTTATTATGGTACCTCACCTACAGGGCCCTATCCAGGTTATTCTGTGAAACCCAATGAGCCATATCAAATTAATGCATCTGAAGGAGAACAAATCTACTTCTACTATACCTATAGTTTACCAACAGGAGGAGAAAATAATACAGCAAATCAAAAGCATAATCTTATCGTTGGGACTTGTAGTCCAAAATCAGGGGTAGGTTTTAATTCTGAGGCTATAGTATTTCCTAACCCGATCATCAATAAGGTGCAAATACAGTTATCACCCAAACACAGTTTTAATAGATTAGAAGTTGTAGATATACTGGGAAAAGTAATCCACAAACAAGATATTAACTCCAAAATCATAGATATTAATTTTGATATGAGTCAAGAAGAAGACGGGCTTTATCTTTTAAATCTTTATGGAAAATCAGGAATTAAAAACTACAAATTGCTAAAGAAATAGCTATAGCCTTGTTTTTGAGAGGATGACTCTTTTTATAAGAGTTGTTCTCTCTTAAACACAAGGGAAAAGTATTTTATCAGGAAACACCCTGCATTGTAAGTAGCGTAGTTGACCAAACTATAACCGATGATAAGAAGATTCCAACCGTATTAGCTACAAAAGCTTTTCTTTTTTTGATCTTAAACAAGTACGTAGCAATACTTCCAGCGTATACCCCAGTCCCGGGCAGTGGAATCATTACAAAAAGTAAAAGTCCCCAAAACCCATATTTTTTAATTTTATTACCAGAACCAGTTTTTGCCCTTCTGGCAACAAAAATCGCAGATTTTTTATACCAATTCCATCTCAATAAATAACTATTGATTTTTTCTAAAAAGAAGATCATCATAGGAAACACCAATAAATTGGCTAAAAAGCACACCACGAATACCAAATAGATATTTACTCCATTAAATAAACCGTAAGGTATTCCGACTTTAGCTTCACCAAACGGAGAAACACTCCATAAAATGGCTATAACAATTTCCTTAATCACAAACTTACTTTTTTTTGAACTGCAAATATAATGTTCTGAGCGATTTACGCGATATTATTTATCATAAAAAATAATTAAAACACTTCATCATAAGTATATTTCACTTCATAAATCGGAAGAAATAAATCTATTCCAGATAAAAATTATTCTTTATTGATTTTGGGTTCTAGCCAAAGAAAACCTATACATAATAGAAATAAGAAAAAGAACCATAAAGGATTTATAGGTTGCAATGGTTTTGTATCTTCCTCTAGACTAGAAAATTGATCGAAGTATCGTTGGTTCTTTTGTATCTTATTGTAATCTATTTGAGATCTCCAATGTAATGTATCAGCAACAAAATAATTGAACATCATTGTAGAGTCTTGTTGTACAGATAACTTTTCCCATCCCAATGTGCTTGGATATATAGTACCATGCCATAAATTTTCAATACTAAGGTCTCTACGCAAAGGAATCGTATATCTTCCCATTGTTTGCACAGTTGGTTTTTCTATGGATGTCCTTAAACTAAATTCGAATGGTTGATCTTTAAAGCCCATCATAGTATCAGATTGCCATTGGGAAGATGAAATTTTCCTATTACTTAATGCTCCTACGATGGCCGACCAAATTTGTTTATAAACATTCGAGTTTCCTTGCAGTAGAAGTTCATAAGTATTCTCCAAAGTGGTAGTCCCTACTCTACCATTGCCAATACGCTTATAGGCAGATATGGTTTTATCTTTTGTATCCTGGTGAATTGGCAGAATACCGAATTCATTTTTAAACGAGAATACACTTTTAGGTATCTTATTTTTTGGAAAATCCTTTAACGAAATATCCTCTCTTTTATCCGAAACAAAATCAAATGATCCTATATTTTTTGAAGTTTTGAAAAAATTATTGTTTGGTTGAATAAAAACTCCTAGTCCATTTTTTCTAATTGAATTTTCTAATGCTGTACGGGATTTTCTCCCTAAGTTTCTTAAAGAAGTAGCGTCAATGATTACCAGGTCAAACGTCTCTAGATTCTTTTTAGAAAGTGCTCCTATTCGCTTCTTTTCAGTATTGAAGTACTCAAATTTATGCCTTCCTTTAGTAATTTTACTTTTAACGATCATCTCATGACCTAAGGATGCCAAATAATTCTTTAAATATTTGGTTTCGAAAGTCGGGAAATTATTTAATACCAATATTTTTAAAGACGTAGCTTCCTGTACAACCACAGGAACAGGATCTTTCGATAAAAGGTTCCCCAAAGAATCTTTTTCGGTAATCGAAAATAGGTAGTTGCCTTTTATATTAAGGTTCGCTGCTAATTGAAATTTCTGATGCCGCCCTGATTTCAAAATCACAGAATCCACAATTGCTCCTCCGGGCTCCTCTAGTAGCAATTTATTTCCTTTTTCCGGATTGTTGTAAAGGCCAGTAAAAAATACTCTTTCGCCTACATTATTTTTTTGATCGTATTTATATCTCACAGTCCCTGAAGGCTCGCTTCCTGGCATATATTGAACCGAACGACTGTTTAATTGCCAAAAATCAAAAGATTCCAAGCCATGACCCAGTAGAAAAACCGAATCTGAAACGGTTTCATTATCGAAAATAGGATAGTTCACCTTATATGGTAACACCTTTATTTTTTTATGAACTCTTTTCAAACTATCTAGCTGCTCTTTGTAGTAGCCTTTGGTAAGCAAAACCGTTTTTGAAGTCTTTTGAGAAGTAGATGCCACTGGTTGTAAAGCTATAGCCATTAACGAAATAATAGCGAGAAAAGACACGAATATCTTAACCCAAAATTTGTTAGTACCAAATTGCGAAAATTCTTTCCAAATAAAGATCATCCAAAGTAGTAATCCTGCGGCACCAATCTGCCATATCAAATGGCTATTCAAAAAAGTAACAGTATCAATCATTAATTTCTAGCTCCTTTAATAACAATTGGTTAATATCACTATTTACTTTTTCTTTTTTTATGGGATTAGGATTTGCTTCCGGAATTGCCAAAAACAACCCTCTTTGCACTTCCGGTAAAACAGATGTTGATATTCCTTTAATTTCGGCAATCTGTTTTAACTGTTGTAATGTTTTTAAATATTTTCCCGGGTTTTCAATTGCTATTGTGGCTAATTCATTTCCAGCTTTTTCAAAAAGTTCTCTATCATTATCAGATACTGTTTCCTTATTCTGAATTAAGTGTTCAAGTTTAAAAATGGCTTTACGAATAAAGGGATATAATACAGGCTGCGATAATTCTTCACTTTTTTGAAATCCAGATACTTCTTTAATTTTACCCGTAAGTCTTTTATCTTCTTTGATTGGTGCAGGGTCAAATCCGATACGATGTACATAGATACGAGCATTATTCTTAATTTCCTGAATAAGTTTGAGTGCTCTATATTGATATGGTAACGATTTTTTGGGTTGATATAATCGTAAATATAATTCTGCATCCCACATTTCATTTAATGCTTGCCGTAATTTACTTTTTAAAGATTGGGTAAAAAGAGTTGATTCCTCGGGATCTTCATGATTATGCAAGTATTCTTCCAAAGGATCTTCCTTCTCACCATCTTCTTCGGCCACCAGATTATGTTCATTTTCAGTATCATGCTTATGCGTATATGCGGCCAGGGGATCTTCATCTTCATCTTCATGTTCTTCTTCACCTTCATGCGTTTCGACCACCTCTGGTGTAGCTGAGGCAAATTCGGATTCATCTCCCATAAATTCTGCATATTTAAGACGCAATACTTTTTGGTCAAACCCTAGCTCGTTGCTCTTAAATTTAAATTCCTGGCGTAGAAGTTTAGGTCTATCCTTAAGTAACTTTTCGGTATCAATAATTAACTGGCGCTGACTTCTGAAATAATCTGGCATTAAGTCCACACCCATCGTACCCTCTACCGCAAACTGATCTGTAACGGTGTCCTTTATCACTGCAAAAAAAGTCTCACTTCTTGATATATTGGGTTTGGGTTGTTTTTGATCCAACGCTTCTATATAAAAATAAAGTTCGTCGCCCGGTTCCATCTTCATTAGATCCAGATTTATATTTTTTGAAAGATTCTGTCTTCTACCTCCAACAACTACTCCGGTATCAAAATTCAACTTTTCCTCTCTGAATTTTACCGACTCTCCAGAGCCCTTACTTACAGTAGCAACAATATAGGCATTTGTAACTCCGAAATCATCGGTGATTAGTGTATTAAACGCCAGGTTTTTATTCTGATCAAAAGAAAACGAAGTAAACTGTTTTATGTTTTTAATTTCTAAAACTGGTTTTTGATCTTTTTGGACCTCCATTGAATATAATTCTGAGACATATGAAGCTCCTTGCTTATCTATAAACTTAAAACTATAAAAACCAGAAGAGTTTGCTGTCGAGGTTCTTTTATACTTTCCTTCAGAAAAGTTCATTGGATAACTACTCCCTATACTTTCCATAGTTACACTTGCTACTTCGGTATCAAATTTCATCTCCCAAGATAGCTTCGAACCTTCTATCACTTTTACATCCATTTCTGAAGTTTGAAAAGATTTTAAGCCAGTATAACCAGGGTATTTAATCTTTAAAAGCAAACTTTCCAAGACAGGAGCAGGTGTTTTTACAGAAGTCGAATCGGTTGGTGCAAAAACAATTTGCTCTGATGGTGCTTTTGGTTGATTAGATTCACTTAAAATATTCATCAGATCAAATTGATGCACCAAAAACCCAATGAGCACCAATAGTACTAATACAATTGCACCTCTAATCAAACGATCGGGAGGTTTTATACGTAAGTTTTCGTTGAGTTCTTTTATAATTTTATATTGTTGCAACTTTGCTACACCCGATAAATGCTCTTGAGGTAATAATAAAAGACTAGTGCTATATTCTGCTGAGCTTAAATGTTGATCTATGTATTTACTTACCCCTTGTAAATCAATTTTTTGGGGGTTGATAAAAACAAACACTACTATGCCAACAACAATAAAGGCCGTGGCGCAAAAAATAATGTTATGAAACAAAAAATAAATAAGAATAGCCGATCCAATGGCATAGAAAAAAATTTCTAACCATAGCTTTAATCGCCAATGGTTCTTAAACTTAAGTAATATTTTGTTTCCTGATTCTGTCATTGTTTTCTCAATTTTGCTAGAATACGTTCTTTAATTGCCAGTAAGGCAAAGAATATCCACAACCACCCAGAAACATCAAAAAAAGCAGAAGTTTTGGTTTTAATCTCCTCAATTCCATTTACAGGAAGTAACTCTTCTAGAGCCGCAGTTCTTTTGTCGTATTTTTCAATTTCTTTTTCTAATCCCTTATAAAAGTCAAATATCTCTAGAAGTTGTTCAGAAAAATGCTCTTCTATGATATTTTCTGAAGTTAGTAATCTTGTATGATAAAAAAGGTTTCTTTTAGGCCCTGGTTTTATAATATCATGCGATAAACTATCAGGTTTAAAAACTAATAATTTTGTTGAAGTATCTGGAATCGAATCCGTTCGCAACCATATCACTAAGCCGAAACGATCCAAATTCAATGTATCAATACTTTGTGCTTTATTTATTTCAATAGATCTGTTGGTATATTTTGAAATTGCCTTTAAAGACGCCTCAATATATTTTGCCTGACCCGATAAGCTATCTTCATAGTTTAAAAGTACTTCTATAGAACTTTCAATACTTAGTGGTAACTCCTCTTCTTTTCCATTCAACGAAAAGTACACGCTATCGTTTGCTTTATTAAATTTGAAAAGTTTACTATCTGAAGCTAGCAATTCTTTCTCAAAAAATGCATGCTGATTGCTACTTGATACCGAAAATAATGCTATTTCATTTTCTTTCTCAGTGGCTCGAAGTACTTTTTTAGTTACTACTTCAGCATCAATAATAACCCAAGAAATCTTTTTGTTAATTTTGGGTCTCGCACCTTTAATTCCTGATACAAAAGCATTTGCAAAAACGACAATACTATCTGTTTGCAGAGTTTCCATTTCTTTTGCTAATTGCCAGTAACTTGGTACTTCGATATTGTTACTTTCGAACTCATCCACCCGATATTCGGAGAAACTCGTTTGCAAGAGTCTTACTGATGGTCCAGTTTCCAAAGTATCAATTATAGCCTGTATTCTAGCATCTTGCAGTAAACTTGGTTCAATGATATAGGTGATCGGTATTCTATCCTCCTTCTTTTTTACACTTGGTCCCGCAATGATAATAACAAGTAAACCAATCAACAATAGTCTTAAAAACAGTAAAACCCATTCGTTAAGCTGAATGCTACTGGATTTCTTAGAATCTGTTTCGCTGAAAAGTTTGGTACTCCCTACTTTGATTGTCTTTCCCTCTTTCTTACTCCAAAGGTGTATTGCTATGGGAACTAGTAATCCCAATAAAGCCCATAGATATGTTGGATTAAGAAAAAACATATTACATAAGTTTGTTTCGCTTTTTTAGAAAGAACTGGATTGCTTCACCTATATGTTCATCTAATTTAAATAAGTGATAACCAATATCATTAGCCAATAAGGAATCTTTAACCTTTTTCAACATTTCATCAAGTGCCAAAAAGTATTCTTTCTTTGCAGCTTTGGCATCTACCTGAAGTCTGGCTCCGGTTTCCAAATCTTCAAAGGTTACCATTCCTTTATAACCAAATTCTAATTCTTTCTTCCCCATAACATGAAGTACAACAACTTCATTCTTGGGGGTTTTCAATCTTTTTACAAAGGAGGTTATTTCTTCTTCCTGTTCATAAAAATCGGTAATCAAAAAAATCAATTCTTTATGACTTCGATCATGTAGTTGTTTTGTAGCATCAAGATTGTCGGGCCATTTTCCTTTATTTTCAATATCTATTAACCCTTGCAGCAAACGATTAAAATACTGTTTCTGCACTTTGGGATACATACTAAATAATTGTTGATCGTTAAGCGCAAAAAGCCCCACAGCATCTCCTTGATTTTTGGATAAATAACCTAATGATGCTATTAAAACCTTTGCAAAATCCATTTTTGATAATCCATCTTCTTGATGTAGCATCGATTTACTTGAGTCCAAAATGAATTTTACCGCAATATTGGTTTCTATCTCAGATTGTTTGACATAATACCTGCCGGATCTGGCTAACATTTTCCAGTCCAGTAATCTAAGGTCATCACCAGGTTCGTAGGTGCGATATTGGTTAAATTCCATTCCAGACCCCACACTATTACTATGCTGAAGTCCCGATAAATATCCATCAACAATTATACGAGCGATTAGTGACAATCCTGATACTGTCTTAATAAGTTCGGGTTTTATTAATTGGTGATATTCTTCTCGTTTCACTTGTTTCTTCTGAAATCTAACTAAAATATTGTCTTCATGAGCTGACGAGTAACATCATCAGCGGTAATACCTTCGGATTCTGCCCTAAAGTTTACAATTACCCGATGTCGCAATACTGGTAAAGCAACATGTCTAATATCATCAGGTGTAACCGATAAACGTCCACTTATCAATGCTCTAGCCTTGGCAGTCAAAATCATCGCTTGTCCAGCTCTTGGCCCAGCTCCCCAGTTTACCCATTCTTTCACATAAGAATTCGAACTAGTTTCGGGTCTTGTATCTCTAATCAACCTACTTACCAATACAATAAGATCATCGCTAATAGGTACTTCTCGTACCAGTCCTTGTAAACGCAAGATATCTTGTCCAGAAATTACTTTATTTAGTATGGCTTTTTTCGTTCCCGTTGTACTTTTTAAAACAGCCTTCTCTTCAGATTCACTTGGGTATCCTATTTTTATATATAAAAGAAATCGATCTTGCTGTGCCTCAGGTAAAATAAAGGTACCAGACTGTTCTATTGGGTTTTGAGTAGCCAAAATAAAAAACGGCCTGTCTAATTCATATGTCTTTCCAGAATACGTAACTTCAAACTCTTGCATTGCTTCCAGTAGTGCTGCTTGAGTCTTGGGTGGTGTACGGTTAATCTCGTCGGCCAAAACGATGTTTGCAAAAATTGGTCCTTTATTAAATTTAAAAAACTTCTTGCCGGTACTATGATCTTCTTCCAATATTTCAGTACCAATAATATCTGAAGGCATCAGATCCGGAGTAAATTGTATTCTCTTAAATTTCAAATCAATAGCCTCTGCCAATGTTCTAATCATCAAAGTCTTGGCTAATCCGGGAACTCCTTCTAATAATGCATGTCCTCCTGCAAGAAACGTAATCAACAACTGTTCAATCGTTTCTTCTTGCCCTATAATTATCTTACCTATTTCCTTCTTTAAATTTGTAATTTTTTCGGTAAGTATACGTACCTCTTGTTCGATACCTGCTATATCTCTATTCATAGTCATCCTTTTATGATGTCAATGCATACATCACTATATTTACTCCAAAACGAGTATTATCAATTTTATACCAGCGCTTGTTTCTAAAATCATAGTCCCACTCGCACCCATAATCTTTATTACTAAACAGCACCCCAATTCTACCATTTATTTCGATTGCTTTTAGATAATCATGTACAATATCATCTCCCCATCCATTGAGTTCTTGTGAAGTTGTCGGGGGGCCATCTTCAAATTCAAAAAAAACTTTATATATCTCGTGATTGTTTGGTATTTTTTTTAGTTCACCAGTACCAAAAATATCTTCCATTTGACGTTCGAACGATTTTGAAAACAAACCATCGATATCATGATTACAGTCATCGGCAAAGACAAAGCCTCCGTTTTTGATATATTTTTCGAAGTTTTCCCTTTCTTTCCTGGTAAATTGGACCAATTTGTGACCAGATATATAACAAAAAGGGCTTTTAAAAATCTCATCACTACTCAAAGGAATAATTCTCTCTTGAGTATCTACTTGCAACGTAGTGTATTCTACCAAAGAGTTTAGAAGGTTGGATGGCATTCTTTGATCTACATCCCAATCACCCGACTCATATTGTAACCTAGTAAAGAAAAACTTGTTAGCCAATGCACTTCAATATTTTATCCCTCAACAATTAAATCCTTTTTTAATACAATAACTAAAATCACGAATAGTATATAAAGAAAAACTGGTTATGATGACTATCCAAAATAACCAGTATTCTCTTTAATATTGCATAATTATACTGCATCTGACAAACTGGTAAAAGTAAAGTCTCTCACTTTCATGTAAGGCACCAAATTACCATTAATTCGTACTTGTTTACCAAGTGTTTCCAAATTATTAAGCATAATAATCGGACTCTCGTTAAACCTAAAATTCTTTACAGGATGTTTTATTTTTCCATTTTCTATGTAGAAAGTTCCATCTCGGGTAAGACCCGTATAGAGCAAGGTTTGTGGATCTACCGTTCTGATATACCATAATCTGGTTACTAAAATCCCTTTTTTGGTATCCTTGATTAGATCTTCTAAAGAAGCGTCACCTCCTTGCATTATAAATCCGTTAGGAAAAGGTACAGGATCCTTTCCTTTTTGTTCTGCCCAATAACGACTATAAGCAAGGTTCTTTACCACTCCATTTTCTATCCAGGTTGTTTTTTTCATGGGCTGTCCCTGACCATTCCAGGTACTAGCCGGGGCTTCAGGATTTAAAGGATCTGACCATATATTTATTCGTTCATCTACAATCTTTTCTCCCATTTTTGTTCCGCCACCTTCTTTAGACATAAAACTTCGTCCTTCGTCTGCGGTACGCGCATTAAATGCACGAGCCATATTACCTAATAATCCAACAGAAGCAGCAGGTTCCAGAATAACGGTATACTTACCAGGTTCAATTGCCTTGGCTTCTTTAGACATAATTGCCTTATCTATTGCTACTTTTGAAGCTTCGGCTGCATCAAATTTACTGATATCGTTAAAGTCTCTTGAAACCCAACCAGAACCAGTTCCATCGTTACTTCTCATAGTAACCGTAAAATTGACATCTGTAGATTTATTATAGGCAAAAAGCCCATTAGAATTTAGCATAGCACTGAAACCGGAAGAATCGTCAAAAAAACCTGCTGCAGTGATATCTTTTGCCGCAGCCGGCTCTATACTACTACCTGCAACATTTGCTCGATACTCTGGAGTAATTGCCGCTGTTGCTTTATTAAAAGTAATAGATTCATCATATTTTTGAGGACCTAAAGGTGCCATGAACTCTGGATTTTCAGGAGAAAGTTTTGCTAACTCTTCAGCTCTTTTTACCACTTTCTTTAAAGATTCATCATCAAATTCATCAATGGTAGCGGTACCTGATTTTTTACCAAAATTTGATTGTACCACCAAAGTTTGATTAGATCTGTGTCCGGCAGTAGACACTGTATTTCTTGCATAGCGGATATTACCGCTTTCGCTTCCACTCAAATTAATTTCGCAAGCATCAGCAGTCGAAAAGCTAAGAGCTTTTTCCATGATTTGCTTTGCTTCTTCTTTTGAATATATTGCCATGATATTTTTTATATTTTCTTGTGAAACAGTATTTTAAATCGTTCTACCCGTATTAATAACATTTACGCCATTAAATCTAGTTGTAGAACTTCCGTGAGATACAGCACTTATCTGTGAAGGCTGTCCTTTTCCATCAAAGAATGATCCGAACAATCGATAATCGCTCTCATCACATATCTTTGTACACGAATTCCAAAATTCTTGAGTGTTAGATTGATAAGCAACATCATCGAGCATTCCCACAATCTTACCATTCTTTATCTCATAAAATACGGTTCCTCCAAATTGGAAGTTGTATCGTTGTTGATCTATAGAATAAGAGCCTCTACCGGCTATGTAAATTCCTTTCTCAACATCTTTAATCATATCATCGATAGAATACTTTTCTTTACCTGGTTCTAGAGAAACATTAGGCATACGCTGAAACTGAACATCATTCCAGCTTTGAGAATAACAACATCCATGAGATTCGTTTTGATCGATCATATGTACCTGATCACGAATCGCTTGATAATTAGTTAAAATTCCATTACGAACAAGATCCCATTTTTTAGTTTTCACTCCTTCATCATCAAATCCTACGGCTCCTAGAGACCCCACCTGGGTTTTATCGGCTACAAGATTTACGATATCACTTCCATACTTGAAATTTTTGGTTTTCCACTTGTCTAAGGTTGCAAAACTGGTCCCCGCATAATTAGCTTCATAACCAAGTACTCTATCCAATTCTAATGGATGCCCAACAGACTCATGTATTGTTAATCCCAAATGATTAGGTTCTAGCACGAGATCATATTTGCCTGCCTCTACCGATTTGGCGCTAAGTCTTTCTTTGGCTTGCTTTGCTGCCATAGCAGCATCCTCTACCATATCGTAACTTTTTCTATACAGTTTTATTCCTTCTGGTCCTTGTAATTTCTCCGAGGCCAAACCATCCATATATTCATATCCCATTCCCATAGGAGCGCTCATTGCCTGACGAGATTTGAATTTATTCGAAGCTCGATCAATTGCTGTGACATTAAATGTGGGCCAAATGCGATGTACATCCTGATCGACATAAGATCCTTCGGTAGATGCAAAGTACTTTTGCTCATTTACCATAAACAAAGCCGAATTCACAAAATTTGCTCCGTTTTTTAACGCGGCTGCATTCGCCGAAAGCAATAGATCAACCTTTTCTGAAACTGGAACTTCTTTAAAATCCTTTGTTATAGGAGTTTTCCAAGTAACCTCACCATGTGATTTTACAGGAGCCAATTTTACCGGCACTTTTTGAATTTTTGAATTAGCTTTGGCTATGGCAACCGCTTGATCTGTTGCTTTTTTGATACCTTTCTCGGTAACATCATTGGTTGAAGCAAATCCCCATGTACCATTAGCTACTACTCTTATTCCTATACCAAAAGATTCAGTATTTACTACATTTTGTACTTTATCTTCTCTGGTAAATACATATTGATTCAGGTATCTACCAATTCTTGCATCTGCATAAGATGCACCCAAAGATTTTGCGGTATTAAGTGCTATATCCGCTAATTTCTTTTTAATTGCTATGTCCATTCCTGGATTAAGCAAAGCTTCAGCAGAAATGTCATGTCCCATTAACAGGGAGGGCATCATTAATGCACCCGATCCTAATCCTGCATATTTAACAAAATCTCTTCGTTTCATATAAGCCTCCTTTTTGATTGAATGAATATTAATTTGTTTGTTTGTCAATATATTTTAATAGCCTATGTACCAATGCAACTGATAAGTTTGCCTAAACAGTATTTGATCATACAGTCGACTAGCTCTAAAAGTAGAAAATTTATGCCAAATAACAATAAAGACGTAATTGGGCTAAATAGAGAAAAAACATTCCCTAAATCAGAAAGTCAAGGAATTTATAAAAAAATATAAAATATTAATTATCAGATGTTTAAATTAAAATAAATTGATTTCTAAGTTAATCAATTCCCATTCGTTTCGGCTATTAATCGAACAGAGCATTGAATTGAGTATACATCTAAAGTTTTGTTAAATTTTTTGATTAGGCTTCTGTAATTCAAAAAAGTAGATCGAATTCTTTGTAAAACTATTTAATAAACATCTCACGAAAGTTCTATTGCATTAAGAATGTAACTTTCTTATTCACAATCAATTTCTGACACTTTTTTTAATACTTCATAAAAACTGATTACCAATGATTTATGAAGTACCTGAGATTTAAATTTTAATAATTATAAAATATTTTTATGTATTATATAATTTATATAAATAAAAATAAATTAAAAAGTCTTCTCAATTTTGCACCGAATATAAAAGCTATAAACGCATTATGATTATAACAAAAGAATTAGTGTATCACGGCCTAGTAGTTATCATTCTTACCACTTTTTTGACCCTATCATTTATCAATGATCGTTTACTTATGGATGAATTACTGGCTTCATATTTTATTATAACCTGCGTATTAATTTTAAAAAGTTTTGATAAACCACAATTTAACAAGTAATCTATGAAAACAATGACGAAAACACAGCAAAATGTAAAACTCATCGAAGGAAATTTTACAACATCGGAAGCAGCAGATATATTAATATCTATGATTAGTAAAAAAATTAATTTTCATAAACTACAACGTCTTAGTGCTTTGGAAAAATATTGCGATGACGACACCTTATATCTTGATGATAGAATTCATCAGCTCAAAAAGGCCGAAGAAGATGTAAAAGAATTAATCCTGCATGCAAGAGATCAAGGATATCAATTCAAAATCAATGGGACTGTTGAAATTGAACTAATAAAAAATTAAAAATACTAAAAGATTGTATTCTGCTAGAATAATATAATGGATTTACATTTACTAATCGACAATCTTACTAACCCTGCCCTCCTGTTTTTCTTTCTTGGAATTATTTCGGTTAGATTAAAAAGTGATTTAGAAATTCCTCCAAATTCTTCTAAATTTATATCACTTTATCTTCTACTCTCGATAGGCTTTAAAGGAGGGCAGGAATTAGCCCATAGCAACTTTGATCTCGAGATTATTTGGTCACTCATATTCGGTATAATATTGGCTTTGGTCGTACCAATATATTCTTATTTCATTTTAAGGAGAAAATTTAATGTATATAATGCCGGTGCAATCGCTGCCGCTTATGGATCTGTAAGTGCCGTAACTTTTGTGACAGCTATTTCATTTCTTGAGTTGGAGCAAATATCCTTTGGAGGGCATATGGTTGCCGTAATGGCCTTGATGGAAGCGCCGTCTATTATGGTGGGAGTACTTTTAATGTCATTATTTGCCAAGGATAAAGAAGGTAGAATCCCTATGAGTAAAGTACTAAAACATTCTCTTACCAATGGTAGTGTACTTTTAATTCTAGGTAGTTTATTAGTTGGATTTATGGCAAGTGAAGCACAAGCAGAAGGTATTAAACCTTTTACCACAGACATTTTTAAAGGGTTTTTGGCCGTTTTTCTTTTGGATATGGGAATTACCAGTGGTAAAAAATTATCGGCTTTTCTTAAGAAAGGATGGTTTGCATTTTTATTTGCGATTATAATGCCAATTATAAATGGTTCTTTGGTTGCACTTATTAGCTCCACATTTACGAATAGCGAAGGGAACCGATTTTTGTTTGCTATTTTGGCTGCTAGTGCATCCTATATTGCAGTTCCTGCGGCCATGAGAATGGCTGTACCAAAGGCAAATCCTGGATTATATATACCCATGGCTTTGGCTATAACTTTTCCCTTTAATATAACTCTTGGCATGCCTCTTTACCTTTGTTTGATAAGGATGTTTTAGAAAAAAATAACAGGTATCAGCGACCGACATATACATAGCCTTTAACTAATAACGAAATTGAAAAATAGATCTTTTCGAATGACTAAAGTGTTGCAATAAAATTAAAGGGTTTTGAACCCAAATCTGAGACCAATAAACTACCATGATCACTTTCCTTCAAATAATAGAACTCTACTTTGAAGTACAGGTTATTTTATATTAACTTTAATATAGATTTGGGGTATTTAGGAATGATATTTGAAGATATATATTTAAATGCAAGATAACAATGATAATGTAGTATGAAGAACCTACTCAAATCTGAACCAGAAATGTATCTTTTTAAAAAAAATCCCTCAAACCTGTTATTAAGAATTGATCTTTTATATAATAGCGTCATCTCAAAACTTCCTGTATCGAATAGAATTAATTATTGTGAATCTCTAATTTATAGAACCAGCAAAGATATTCGGGATACCAAATGTCGTTTAAAGAAAAGAAAGTTAAAAAGATTACTAAAAGCAGCTAAAACAGAAATAAAGGAACTCAAGTAATCATTGAAATATTTAATAATCACGTAACCAAATCATTACTAAATCCTTCAAAATTATTCTCAATAATCATATCTTTTTCGACTTTAAGATGTTCTAAAAATGCATTGGCTGCAAGCGAAAATTTCTTGTTTTTCAACCAGATCAGGTTCCAGTTTGTTTTTATAGGAAAGCCTTTAACCGGGATAATTTGCAAACGGCCTGCACCTAATTCATTTCGTATTCCAATCAAAGGCATTATCGAATAACCTAGCCCTGCTAAAACAGCCTGTTTTACGGCTTCATTAGAGGTGAGCTCCATTTTCTTCCTCACTGGTAAGTTATTTTTTTCGATAAACTTTTCCATAGTATGTCTAGTACCAGAACCAGGTTCTCTGTAGATTAATGGTAGCTCTGTAAATATTGATTTATCATACATCTTATTTTTGAACCTCTTCTCTGTATTACCAACCAAATACAATTGATTTTCCATTAATTCGGTTTTTTCTATTTGCATATTGGTAGGCAGTACCGATACTAAGGAGAAGTCAACAGTATTCTTTTCTAAAGTTTCCAAGACTTGGGCTTTATTAGTAACATCAAGTACAAGATCAATTCCTTCATGTTTTTTCAAGAAATCAGATAAAAAATATGGCATTACATATTTCCCAGTAGAAACCACCGAAATTTTTAATATCCCAGATAATTGTCCCTGATAAGCCATGGTCATATAGCCAATTTCTTTGACTTCTTCCAAAATACGTCCAGCGGCAATAGCTATTTCTTTTCCAAAATCTGTGATGTACAACTTTCTACCTATTACCTCTGTAAGAGGAATTGGAAATTGATCCTGAAAGTTTCTAAGCTGTATTGAAACTGCAGGCTGTGTAAGATGAAGTTCTTCAGAAGCTTTAGTAATGCTTTGTTTCTCTGCTATTTTTAAGAAGATCTGTAGTTGATGTAAGGTATAATGCATAATTTTTATTTATGTATATCATAATAAATATAAATAAAAATATATGAATATTCTTTAATAACTTTATAAAAGTAAACAAAAAATAAAATAGATGCTGTTTGATAACTCTTAATACTTAGATCATGAAAAATATACTTATTGTTTTCCTTATTTGTACTTCATTTATAGTACCGGTTCAAGCAAATTCAACTTATAATGCAAAAGAATTTTGCGACCATTGCAAATTCGAAAACACATTTATACTCACAGAAATAAGTGTCAACGGTGTATTTTTTCATGATTCTTCTGAAGAAACAACCCTTTCTAACTCTTCTAGTAATCGTCTAAAAGCATTCCTATTAAAAATCAACTCTCCAATCAATAGCAAATTGTATCAGGAAAAGGCGTATCCCTCTAAAGATTTGGGTATCCTTTTTAATGAACTTAAAAAAACCAAGGATCGTAATGATCATCTTTCCAAAATAATTCCCAAAGATACTTCTAGCTACCTCTTCTCATACATAGATACATTTACAGATCAATTTATTCCTGTTCACGTAGACAAGAATTATTTTCCAATAGATGTAAATGATGTTTTAGGTTTTGGAGTACGATTAAGATTATAAATAAACTTGTTTAACTAAAAATCACACATATGAAAACAAAGATTTTTTTGATAATTGGGACACTCATATTATTTACTAACTGCGCTGTGATTAGACCAGGAGAAGCAGGCGTAAAACAAACATTAGGAAAGTTCTCTGATAGAGTTTCTACGCAAGGAACGATTTTATACAACCCATTGGTAAGTAGGGTAATCAAAGAGTCTACCCAGACCAATAACATAAAGCTCATCCTAAGTCTTCCAAGTAAAGAAGGTCTTAGCGTTAACTCCGAAATTTCAATTCTGTACCGTTTGGAACAAAATAAGATTCCTTCGGTTTTAGAGAACCTAGGACAAGATTATGAGTCTATCATTACCAGTGTCTTCAGATCTGCTTCTTCAGATGTCTGCGCTCAGTTTTTTGCAAAAGATATGCATTCAGGAATGCGTGCAAAAATCGAAGATGAAATAATGATAAAGATGAAAGAAAACCTTGAAAAACAAGCCGATGGTATAGATCTTATTGCGGTACTCATGAAAAGTATTCAGCTACCTCGAGGATTGGCAAATTCTATAGAAAGAAAACTGCAGGCCGAGCAAGACGCAATGCGAATGGAATTTGTAATTCAACAAGCCAAACTGGAAGCCGATAGAAAAATAATTGACGCCGAAGGAGAGCGAGATGCTCAAAAAATATTGTCTGAAGGTTTAACCGAAGAGATCATTAAAATTAGAAGTATCGAGGCCTTCAACGAATTATCCAGGTCCCAAAACAGCAAAGTTATTATCACCGATGGAAAAACTCCATTTCTGATTGAAACCGATGAGTAATATTTTATCAATCTTAAATTTTAAATTATGGAATTATTAATAAAACAAGCACAAGAATTTGAAAGAAAAAAAATAACACACATGACTACTAGTGATCGAGTTTCAGCATCAAGGGAAGCCAAAAACATAGTGCTAAAAATCAATGAGATTTACAAAAAAAACAAAGATCCAAAACTCATGGAAGTCATGAAAAAAATAACGCTTAAAAAACGAAAAATTGAAAAACGACTAAGAGGTTTAGTCGAGATGATTTGATTTCCAATCTTCATTTCTGCAAGATATAGTCCGGACCGTCTTCATATAAAGTCCGGACTATATTAAAATATACTTATAGCATAAAACTAAAAATTCTAAAATCAACTAGTCTTTAAAAGAGAAACTTGTATATGGTTTACATATTTTTGTCTGTAAACTTTGGGTGTATGATCAATAATTCTTTTAAAAAGACGATTAAACAATGATAAGCTGTTGAAACCACAATCATATGCTATATTGGTAATTGTCGCATCGGTATTTACTAATAAATTACATGCATTCTGAATCCTAACCTCTGTAAGTGCCTGCTTGAAAGTTTTTCCTGTGCTTTTCATAAAAAAACGGCAAAATGAACTTTCTGTCATACCAATTTGTTTTGCCACCTCTCTTGTCGAAATATTTGTATGATATTTAGCCTGTATGATCTCATAAACACCTTTTACACGTTCTGTTTGCGTTACCGAAAGAGTTAAATATTGTCTCGCATTCAAACTCTCATAAGAAATCTCAGAAAACTGTTTTAACACCTTAAATAATTTCAATAATCTTTCTAATGGAGAAAGACCTATCATCGCTCTAATTTCTTCACCTATTTGGTGTTTTTTATTTGTAATTACGCTTAACCCAGTATTTGCCATGGTTAATAGAGTTTCAACACCTTCAAACTCCTTAAAAAACTTACATGCCTCTTTAATATCTTCGCCATTGAATTGAATTACATATTCTTCATAACTATCAGACTCATAACCAACATTAAAACAATTATGCGGAATATTAGGACCTAATAAAACTAAATCTCCATCCGTATACTGACTTATCTTGGTACCAATAAATCTTCTTCCTTTTCCATACGGCAAATAAACAATTTCATATTCTGGATGAAAATGCCACCGCCCTCCGTAAGGAACAAAAGGTGTTTTATAATGAAAAACATTGAAAGACGAACCTTCTTGAGGGGTTACTTTCTCAAAAGAAGCCTTTTTCATACTCTTAATTATCTGTTAAATTAAAGATTATAGACAATTTAAGGCAAAAAATTGAAAAATCAGTTAAAAAGATCACACTGGATTACTATGAATTTTGACCTCATACATTCATTCCAACAACATTGTTACGATTAAGACTATAGAATTTTTGGTATAGTCTTTATTGAATAATATTTAGTTCACCATACGTAAATATGAAATATCAACAAATAGGAAAAAGCGGATTAATTACTTCTAACCTAACATTGGGCACCATGATTTTTGGGGAGAACTCATCAAGATCGACTCCAGAAAAAGAGGCAATAAGAATCATTGATCATTACTTGGCCCAAGGAGGTAATCATATTGACACCGCAGATGTTTATGCAGAAGGAAGATCAGAAGAAATAATTGGCAAAGCCCTACATAAAAAGAGAAAAGATGTGATTCTTTCTACAAAGGTTAGATTTTCAAACTCAAAAAAACCTAATAACAACGGTCTATCCAGACTTCACATTATTGATGGTGTCAATGCAAGCTTAAAGAGACTCAAAACTGACTATATAGATTTATTATATGTTCATTGCTGGGATCCGTTAACTCCAATTGAAGAAACCGTTAGAGTACTTGAAGATTTGATACGAAGTGGTAAAGTACGGTATATCGGAATTTCAAATTTTAAAGCATGGCAATTAATGAAAGCTCTTGGACTATGCTCTTTACTTAACACAAACTCATTTATTGCAGGACAATATCAATATAGTTTGGTAAAAAGAGACATTGAATATGAGTTTTTTGACTTGTTTGAAAGCGAAGGAATTGGGCTATTACCATGGGGCCCTCTAGGAGGTGGGTTTCTTACCGGAAAATATGATAAAAGTAAACCAAAAAATGGAAGAATCAGTTCAAGTCCGAATCAAAACGAAGAGTCGTGGGATCGAAGAAATACTAACAAAAACTGGAACATCCTTGATGTTGTAAAGAAAATTGCCTTAAAACACAATGCAACTCCTACCCAAATATCTATTGCATGGCTTTTATCAAAAAAAGTGATTCCTTCCGTTATTTTGGGGGTAAGAACCTTTGAACAACTAGAAGATAATTTGGGAGCCAATAGAATTGAATTTTCTGAAAATGAAATACAAATATTAAATGATGTAAGCAAATTACCCGAATTATACCCTTATCGATTAATTGAAGTATATGGAAATAGACAATTGTAAATCAAAAAAATAGTTTATCTAAAATCTTCAACAAAATGAAACCTTTTCAAGTTAAAAACATTTTATTTAAGGAATAGTTAATTGTTTTGTTAAAACATAAATAAACTTCTTATATTTAGCACTGACTATTCAAAAACTAACATTTCACATTAATAAAGTTATACAACAATATGACTTTATGGTTGAACCACACAACCGCAGAGTACCCGAAATGATTTATAGCGCCACACTATGAAGATTTTCAAATGATTATTAGTACGGAAAAATGTTAAAAACAAACCATTTTAAATGAAAATAAACTCTATTTATTTGGGTATAATTTGCCTTTTATTAAGTATTAGTTGCGCTGATGAAAAAAAATCGGACAAGGAATCTATTACCATTGGAAAGAAAAAAGAAAAAACGATTACCTCCAAAAAAGATACTGAGGTTCCTGTAATGCTTGATAACAAAGGCGTTGGACCAATTACTTCAGTTTCATTTACTGACGAAATTGATCAAAAACTAGCAGAGCAAGGTGCACAATTGTTTAAATCCAAGTGTGTCGCATGTCATAAAGCACAACAGAAATTTATTGGTCCGCCGATGGCTGGCATATATAAAATTCGTAGTCCAGAATGGGTAATGAACATGATCATGAATCCAACCGAGATGGTAGAAAAAGATCCGGTTGCCAAAGCATTATTTAAAGAATATAATAATACGATAATGATCAATCAAAATATACCAGAAACCGAAGCCAGAGCAATGGTAGAATGGTTTAGAACTTTAGAACAGTAGAAATCACTCAAAAAAACATTAAAGATTCATGAAAAAAGAAACGCAATACGATGCTATTGTCGTAGGAACAGGAATAAGTGGTGGTTGGGCTGCCAAAGAACTTTGTGAAAAAGGACTTAAAACGCTAGTGCTCGAGCGTGGTCGAATGGTCCGTCATATTGAAGATTATACAACAATGAATGATGATCCCTGGGATTCTGAATTCAAAGGGCAACCCACCAAGGAGGAAATTGCAGAACAAGAAAAACAACATAGAACTGGGTATGTTACAAAAAAAGAACATCGTCACTTTTTTGTAAATGATCTTAAACACCCGTACAACGAAACCAAACGATTCGACTGGATTCGAGGATATCATGTGGGTGGTAGATCACTCATGTGGGGACGTCAAAGTTATCGGTTAAGCGATATCGATTTTGAAGCTAATAAAAAAGAAGGTGTCGCCGTAGATTGGCCAGTGCGCTATAAAGATATAGCCCCCTGGTATGATAAAGTTGAAGAGTTTATTGGTGTAAGTGGTGAGAAATTAGGACTTGAACAATTACCAGATGGACAGTTTTTACCTCCCATGGAACTGAATTGTGTAGAGGATCATTTAAAATCAAATATTTCACAAAATTACGAGGACCGATTATTAACTATAGGAAGAACAGCTCATATTACCGGCTCAAAAACTTTTGAGGGTCGTATGAATTGTCAATACCGAAATCGCTGCATGCGTGGTTGCCCTTTCGGTGCCTATTTCAGTAGTAACTCCTCTACCCTTCCCGCTGCAGAACGAACAGGAAATATGACTTTACGGCCAAACTCCATCGTTCACCAGGTAATCTACGATGACAAAACAGGAAAAGCCACTGGAGTTAAAGTTATTGATACAGAAACCAAAGAAACCTTCGAATTTACAGCCAAAGTGATTTTCTTATGTGCTTCTGCCATTGCATCGGCTAGTATTTTACTTCAATCCAAATCAGAACGATTCCCCAATGGACTAGGTAACGATTCTGGAGAGCTGGGACGCAATATCATGGATCATCATTTTAAAGCCGGAGCTATTGCCACTTTTGATGGTTTTGAAGATAAATATTATAAAGGACGCAGACCAAATGGTATTTACATCCCCCGATTCAGAAACATCGGAGGAGAAACCAATCAGAAGACTTTTAAACGTGGATACGGCTATCAAGGAGGTGCTTCTAGAAGTGATTGGAGAGAAACCATTTCTGAACTTGGGTATGGAACTGAGCTTAAAGAAAATATCCTAAAACCAGGAAAATGGCGCATTGGATTATTAGGCTTCGGTGAGTGCTTGCCCTATCATGAAAATAAAATGACTCTCGATTATGAAAAACTCGATGAATGGGGATTACCTACTATCACTTTTGATGCAGAGTTTAAAGAAAATGAGATTGAAATGAGGAAGGATATGGTCGCCCAGGCTATAGAAATGTTAGAAAGAGCAGGATTTAAAGATATTGAACCCTGGGATGATATTGGCGCTCCAGGACTAGGAATTCACGAAATGGGAACCGCGAGAATGGGTAAAAACCCTAAAACATCCGTTCTTAATGAACATAATCAAATCCATGCAGTGCCCAATGTATATGTCACCGATGGATCCTTTATGACCTCTGCAAGTTGTGTAAACCCTTCGCTTAGTTATATGGCATTTACTGCCAGAGCGGCAGAACATGCTGTAAAACAAATTCAAAAAAACGCTTAATTCTATAATTATGATGAACAGAAGACAAGCCATAAAAAATATTGGATTATCAGCAGGATATATTGCTGCCACTCCAGCCATCCTAAGTGTATTACAAAGTTGCACTGCCGAAATTAAACTGAATTGGGTTCCCGAATTGCTTTCTGAAGACGAGGCAAAAGTTCTGGATCAGCTTGTTGATTTAATCATACCAGAGACAGATATTCCAGGTGCAAAATCCCTTAATGTTGGTATGTTTATAGATAAATACATGAAACAGGTTGCCAAGGAAGAAGAAGCTGGAATGTTCAAGCAAACTGCTAATATTGTACTCTCAGAACTAGGGATTAATGAAGAAAAACCTGTAAAAAAGGTTAAGGTTGAAGAATATGATGCCATGCTAGCCAAGTACCTTAAATCTTCAAAAGAACAACAAGAAGCATATGAAGAGGAAATGGGACAAATGAAAAGCCCAGAAGATTTTGAAAATATATCCAAGGATGCCAAACTCTTCTTATTTCTATCTGCAGTAAGAGAACTTTCTATTTGGGGCTTCAAAACCAGTGAAGAAATCGGAGAAAATGTGTTGGCATATGCACCGGTACCCGGTGAACAAATTGGATGTGATTCTCTTGAAAAACTAACCGGCGGAAAAGCCTGGTCACTATAAACTTATAATTTAAATCATGCAAAAAACCATCATAACGGGGCTTATACTTATATCCTTTTTAGGTTCCTGTAAAAAAAATACTTCCAAAAATTCTGAAACGCAACAAGAAGAATCCACCGTGGAAACAGTTCAAGAAGAAACTACACCATTTTTTAAACTTTCATTAGCTCAATGGTCACTTCACAGAATGATTAATTCTGGTGAAATAGATCCTATGGACTTTGCACAAAAAGCCAAAGAACTTGGGTTTGAAGGTATCGAATATGTAAATCATCTTTATAAAAAAGAGCTGGAAAAAGATCCAGATCCAAAAAAAGCTATGCAAATGCTTTTAGAATCCCTGAAAGCAAAAAGTGAAGAACATAATATTCAAAACTTGATCATTATGGTTGATGGCGAAGGTGATCTTGCCGTCACCGATGAAGACGAACGAAATATAGCAGTAGAGAAACACAAAAAGTGGGTAGATGCCGCACAATTTTTGGGTTGTCATTCAATTAGAGTTAATCTCTTTGGGACCAATGATTCAAAGCAGTGGGTCAAGGCTTCTGTAGATGGTTTGGGAAAACTGTCTGACTATGCTGCAACCAAAAACATCAATGTTATTGTCGAAAATCACGGATACCTTTCATCAAATGCTGCTTTATTAACAGAAGTAATGCAAAAAGTAAACAAACCAAATTGTGGTACCCTACCTGATTTTGGTAATTTCTGTCTAGAACGTGAAGGCGGTGCCCGCTGGCAAGCAAAGTGTATCAAAGAATATCCAAAGTATCAAGGTGTTGAAGAAATGATGCCTTATGCCAAAGCGGTCAGTGCAAAATCATACGATTTTAATGAAGAAGGAAATGAAACCACTATTGATTATAAAAAAATGTTGGAAATTATAAAAAAATCAGGGTATACTGGTTTTATTGGTGTAGAATATGAAGGAGAACGTCTTAATGAAATAGAAGGCATTACTTCAACTCGTGATTTGTTAATCAATGCTTCAAAACAACTAACTAAATAACTTTGTATGAAAACTACAACTCAGATCCAACTTTCCCTGATGATGTTTTTAGAATTCTTTATCTGGGGAGGATGGTTTGTAACTATGGGAATATATCTACCCAATACCTTAAAAACTAGTGGTGGTGAAATTGCCATGGCCTACTCTACACAATCCTGGGGAGCTATCATTGCACCTTTTATCATTGGGTTGATCGCCGATCGTTTTTTTAATGCTGAAAGGATATTAGGTATTTTACATCTTATCGGAGCTTTTTTAATGTATCAAATGGCTAATGCAACCGATTTTGGTATGTTTTACCCTTATGTATTGGGATACATGATTGCTTATATGCCAACATTAGCGTTGGTAAACTCTGTATCATTCAATCAGATGAACGATCCTGCCAAACAATTTTCATTTGTTCGCGTTTTTGGTACCATTGGTTGGATCGTAGCCGGGTTAGTGATTAGTTATGCTTTTCATTGGGATTCTGAAGAAGGGGTAGCTAGTGGAATGCTGAAAAATACATTCCTTATGACCGCCGTTGCTTCCGCAGTTCTGGGGGTTTTCAGCTTCATCCTTCCCAAAACACCTCCAAAAGTGAGTAAAGACCAAAAAATAAGTATCTCTGATATCTTAGGATTAGATGCACTAAAACTATTAAAGGATAGAAACTTTTTATTCTTTTTTCTGGCTTCAATATTAATCTGCATTCCATTGGCATTTTATTACCAACATGCAGGTCAGTTTTTAGGAGAAATCGGAGTTTCTAACCCTGCTGCAAAAATGACTATTGGCCAAGCTTCTGAGGTAATTTTTATGTTACTACTCCCTTTCTTTTTTAAGAAATTTGGCTTCAAAAAGACACTTTTGGTTGGGATGCTTGCCTGGACATTGCGATATTTGTTATTTGCTTATGGAAATGCAGGCGAATTGGCCTTTATGCTACTTGTAGGAATCGCATTGCATGGTATCTGTTATGATTTCTTTTTTGTATCTGGTCAAATCTATACCGATAGCAAAGCGGGAGAAAAATTTAAAAGTGCCGCACAAGGATTGATCACACTTGCGACTTATGGACTGGGAATGCTGATAGGTTTTTATGTAGCAGGAAAAATTACTGATGCCAATCTGGTTTCTGAAGGACAACACGATTGGAATAGTATCTGGATTTTTCCAGCCATATTTGCAGCGGTAGTAATGATACTTTTTGCTGTATTCTTCAAAAATGAAAAAATAGAATATAAAGAATAAAGCTTTTAAGTATTCAGTTCACAGTAAGCAGTAATTGTATTACATAATATAATACTGCAAACTACCAACTGTCTACAAAAATCAAAAAATTATATTAAACTATAAGTTTAAATACTAAGTATTAGTTTTAATTAAAATAAAATTCAAGAAAAATGACCCGACTTAAAATGGGAATGATAGGCGGTGGAATCGGCTCCTTTATTGGAGACGTACACCGAAAGGCTGCTAGTATTGATGGGATGATCGATTTGGTGTGTGGTGCTTTCTCCAGTAGTGAAGAAAAAAGCATCGCTTCTGCCGAAGCATTAGGTCTTCCAAAAGAAAGAGCTTATGGTAGCTTCGAACAAATGATCACTGAGGAAGCAAAGCTCCCTGAAGAAGAGCGTATGGATTTTGTGGCTATCGTAACACCAAATCATATGCATTTTCCGCCTGCAAAAATGGCGCTTGAACATGGTTTTCATGTGATATGTGATAAACCTGTTACCTTAACACTTGAAGAAGCTATAGAACTTGAAAAGATTGTAAATTCTTCAAAAAAAGTTTTTGCGCTTACTCATAACTACACAGGATACCCCATGGTAAAACAGGCAAAAGCAATGATAGCCAAAGGAGATCTGGGTGTTATTAGAAAAATAAACGTACAGTATCTGCAGGGTTGGTTAGCAACTTCAGTAGAAAAAACAGGGCAAAAACAGGCTACCTGGCGTGTAGATCCCAAAAAATCAGGCATTGGTGGTGCTTTGGGAGACATTGGTACTCATGCTGAAAACTTGGCTGAGTATATCACCGGAATTCAGATTGAAGAACTCGCAGCAGATGTTACAGCGTTTGGAGAAGGAAGAATTTTGGATGATGATGGCAATATCCTTCTTCGTTTTGAAAATGGAGCTAAGGGAACCATGACATTCTCACAAATTGCAACCGGTGAAGAGAATAACCTTGGCATTAAAATTTATGGAACCAAAGGAAGTATAGAATGGTATCAGGAAAATCCTAATGAATTGGTAGTTCGATGGCTCGATAAACCTAAACAAATCTTCACTCCAGGTGGAAACGGTGGTTATCCGGAAGCTTCAGAATACGTTCGAATTCCGGCAGGACATCCAGAAGGTTATTTAGAAGGTTTTGCCACTATTTATAGGAGTTTTGCTAAGGAGTTACAAAAAATTAATTCTGGAGACGCTCCTTCTGCCTTTCCCGATTTTCCAACGGTGAAAGATGGGGTAAGAGGTATGAAATTTATTTATGCCTCCGTAGAGAGCAGTAAAAACAATGCTACTTGGACAAAAATATAAATAGTGTTGAGTATGACAGAGGTGAGTAATTGAGTGTTCATTTATAATTAAAAAGTTACAAAATCGAAGAGGCACCCATATTCACAAACTCTGATACTCAAAAACTCAAAAAACTAATTACATGAAAACAATTAAAGGGCCCGCCGTATTCTTGGCTCAATTTATGGACGACAAAGCTCCTTTTGACTCTTTGGATGGACTATGTAAATGGGCCTCAGATTTAGGATATAAAGGTATACAAATCCCAACCTGGGAAACTCGTTTAATCGACCTGAACAAAGCTGCCGAAAGTCAAACCTACTGCGACGAATTAAAAGGTAAAATTGCCGATTACGGATTAGAAATAACTGAATTATCTACCCACTTACAAGGGCAGCTGGTAGCGGTACATCCCGCCTATGATATCATGTTTGATAATTTTGCACCAGACGAGTGTAAAAACAATCCGAAAAAACGAACAGAATGGGCCATACAACAAGTCACAAATGCAGCTACTGCTAGTCGAAGATTGGGGATCGATGTTCATGCTACATTCTCTGGGGCTTTGCTCTGGCATACGATGCATCCCTGGCCACAGCGGCCAGCAGGTTTAGTCGAAATGGGATTTGAAGAACTCGCAAAGCGATGGCTACCCATCCTGGATCATTTTGATAAAGAAGGAGTTGATGTATGTTATGAAATTCATCCCGGTGAAGATCTGCATGACGGTGTAACTTTTGAACGTTTTCTAAAAGCCACTAATAATCATAAACGAGTAAACATTTTATATGACCCTAGTCACTTTGTATTACAACAATTAGATTATATCGAATACATTGATCATTATCATGAATTTATCAAAGCCTTTCATGTAAAAGATTCAGAATTTAATCCTACAGGAAAAAAAGGAGCCTTTGGCGGATACAGTGATTGGATTGACAGAGCAGGCAGATATCGTTCTCCTGGAGACGGCCAAGTGGATTTCAAAACTATCTTTTCAAAACTCACGCAGTATGGCTGTGATGTTTGGGCGGTGATGGAATGGGAATGTTGTATAAAATCCCCAGAGCAAGGTGCTCGAGAAGGTGCTCCATTTATACAAAATCATATTATCGAAGCTACACAAAAAGCTTTTGATGATTTTGCCGGAGCAGATATCGACAAAGTACAATTAAAAAAAATATTAGGATTGTAACCAACCAAAAACAAACATTCAAATGAAAAAACTAAGCTATTTCTTTATAATACTTATCATAGCTTTTTCGTGCAAAGAAAAAACGGAAAATACTGAAGCCAACAAGGAAGAAAAGGATACTGTATCTGATGCCATCATCGAAAAAGAAAAAAAGGCTGCTCAAGAAGGTGAGAAAATGGATCCTAAGGAAACCGAGGTATGGGAACCGGAACCAAAGGTCGTGTCATTCAACGAAAATAATGTACCCTCGGATGCCATAGTATTGTTCGATGGTTCCAATTTAGATGCGTGGGTATCTGCAAAAGATTCTATATCACCTGCCGGTTGGACTGTGAATTCAGATAAAACAATGACTGTAAAACCAGGAACAGGAGATATACAAACAAAACAAAGTTTTGGGAGTGTACAATTACATATAGAATGGAGTGCGCCTGATGTTATTGAAGGTGAAGGTCAGGGTCGCGGTAATAGTGGGGTCTTTTTTTACAGAAATTATGAAGTGCAAATTTTAGACAGTTATCAAAATCGAACCTATTCTAATGGTCAGGCAACTTCAATCTACAAACAACATATCCCACTAGTAAATGCGACCAAAGCACCAGATCAATGGCAAATGTATGATATCATTTTTCATGCCCCAGAATTTGGCGCCGATGGTAAGAAAACCAAATCTGGGACCTTTACTGTACTTCATAATGGTGTTTTGGTGCAAGACCATGTTGAAATACTAGGTACTACAGAATATATAGGGCCTCCAAAAAACCCAGCACATGGTAAAGGACCAATTAAACTTCAAGACCATAGAAATTTGGTTCAATACCGAAACATTTGGGTAAGAGAATTGTAATGAGAACATCAAATAAAATGATATGGATTATGGTGATTGCTGCGGCAATCACCATAATTGGTTTAATCACGGGATGGTATCTTTTTATTTTCCTGGTCCTTCCTTTGGGGTTTCTTTTCAAGAAAAAGAACTGATATTATTTACTCTTGCAAGAACTTCTCTACCACCCCGGCTATATCTTTTTGTTTTGCCTTTATGTCCATTCCAAATAAAAATTCATATAATCGTTTATCATCCACAGATTTTCTAAGGGTAAGATTTGTATTTCTATTGTAAATTTCTTCCCACTCTTTTCTAACTGACGCCCAAAATTTTTGATTTTCTTTCCACCAGGCTTTGGCTAACTTACATTTTTCATCTGGTACTTTGGTATAAATATTATATCCCTTTTCTTTTGCTAATAAAGTATCTTCTTCTACTTCTGTTCTAATTACTTTGTCATTATCCTGCTCATGCACCCATCCATAATCTGTAATTTCTTGACGATTGCCTCTAACCATCAAATTATAATCACTTCGTTTGGTATATTCCCTACGAGGTAATGGAGCATCTGTTTTATTTTCCCAATAGTGACGACCATCCACATGTACCCAGGTTGCCGAACCAGAATAACGAGGGCTATCATCTACCTGATATACCTTTTGAGTCCATTGTCCTTTCACTTCTTCGGGCGTAAGTGACGTATACTTCCATACATTGTCTTTATAATAATGATGCACATCGATATTTTCATACAACCAGTCCTGCCTCCAATGTTTTATGATCATAGTATCCCTCACAATAAGTAAATGCTGAATAGATAATTTATTATCAGTATCCTCAATTAATTCTGCCCATTCCAAACCGCCTGTAACATAATCTTTCGACTTTTCATACCCCTCTTTTGGAGAAAAAGTTTCAGAATATTTAAATGTCACTTCATAACAACCGCACATGGATTTGATAGCTTCTATATCTTGCTTTTTCTTGTCATTTTGTGCAAAAACATTGAATGAAATCAGTACGATTAATCCAGTGATAACTTTTTTAATTTTCATTAGTAAGATGATTTTATAGATTAAAATATTGAGTTCAAAAATAATTAATTTTATTTAGATTTAATAAAAATAAGATTATATATTTGTCATTCAATTAAACTATTAAGAATCAATCTAAATAACATGAATCGAGTTTTTTGGGCATTTTTACTACTAAAATCAACACTATATGGCCAATATTCTACCCTCGAAAAGGATTCCGATTCAATTGCTACTCAAAACCTTGAAGAAGTGGTCATTAGTGCAACACGAACCGAAAGACAGCTTTCCTCTCTTCCTCTTCCTGTAACATTAATATCCAAAGATCAAATTCGAAATACTGGTAGGATACGATTAGATGAAATTCTGCAAGAACAAACGGGTATTATTACAGTAGCTGATGAAAGTGGTTTTGAAGGAGTGCAAATGCAAGGTATAGGCTCAGAATATATTATGATTTTAATCGATGGAGTTCCTTTGATAGGTCGCAGCTCAGGGAATTTTGATATAAGCAGACTTACCGTAGGTAATATCAAACAAATAGAAGTAGTTAAGGGCCCTTCGAGTAGTTTATACGGATCTGAAGCATTGGGAGGAGTAATCAATATAATTACTGAAAAACCGAAAAAAGAAAAGATCTCAGGTAATACTTCATATCGTTTGGGTAGTTACACCCAACAGGATGTCAATCTTAGTCTAAAACAAAAAATAAAGGGTTTTGGTTATACCCTATTTGCAAATCGTTTTTCTAGCGAAGGATATGATCTCAACCCAAATATTGAAGGACAAACTGTCGATCCTTTTGAAAACTATACCGTTAATGGCCAATTACATTACGATTTCTCTGATAAGTTATCGGTTTTCTCTTCTTCGCGTTTTTATTACCAAGCTATAGACAGCGAATTGTTTTCAGACGGATTAAAATACAAAAGCAATGATGAAGAGATAGATTGGAATACGCACCTTAGATTTAATCATAAATGGAATGAAAATTTACACACAGAATACGAATTTTATTTTACCAATTATAACACTTCTCAAAAACTAGTCAACGAACCTACGGGAAATGTATTGAGCGAAAGCGACTTTGATCAAGGCCTAGCACGATTAGAGATACGAACAAATTATAAGTTTAAAAATGGTGGTCAATTAACGTCGGGAGCAGGATATCAATATGAATATGTAGATAGAACTTCTTTTGATCAGGAAGTAGATTTTAGTTCGCAATACATTTATATACAATATGACACTAATCTTATTCAAAATCTAAACGCAATTGGCGGTGTTCGTTTTGATAACCATTCTGAATATAGTAATCAATTAAGTCCAAAACTTGCATTACGTTATGAGGTTACAGATAACCTGGCAGCCAAAGCTTCCTTTGGTTATGGGTTTAAAGCTCCCGATTTCAGACAACTCTATCTCGATTTTACGAATTCTGCAGTAGGGTATACTGTTTTGGGATATAACGTAGCTGTAGAAAAGTTAAATGAATTGGTACAACAAGGCCAAATTCTTGATGTAGTGATTTCTGAAGATGAACTCCAAAATCCTTTAGAAGCTGAGAATTCAATTGGCTATAATGTTGGTTTAACTTATAAAAGTAAGAAATGGAATACTGAAATTAACTTTTTCAGAAATGACTTCAAAAACCTTATCGATACTAGAATTATTGCGCGTAAAAACAATGGGCAAAATGTTTTTAGTTATCAAAATTTTGATGAAGTATTTACCACCGGTCTTGAACTAAATATTCAATACAAACCTATTAATCGGTTCCAAATAAATGCTGGATATCAATTGTTATATACTTATGACAAGCAAAAATTAGATATGATAGACCAAGGGCAAATATTTGCCAGGGAACCACAAACCAATACAACTATTGCGATAGAAAGGTCCGACTATCTAGGTCTTGTAAACCGATCAAGACACAATGCTAATATAAAATTCTTCTATGATATCAAATCAGCCAATACGAATATCAACTTACGTCTTTTATACAGAAGTAAATATGGATTGTTTGATACTAACGGAAATGGTATTATTGACGATTATGATCTCCCGGATAGTTTTGTCAACGCATTCGTTACAGCAAATATAGCGGCTACTAAGAATTTTTGTAAAAACTTTGATTTACAAATAGGTGCAAACAACTTGTTTGACTTTACCGATGGAAATATTCCTACACAACCTGGGATACAATTATTTGCCAGGCTTAACTATAAATTTTAATTATCTCAAAAATCAGAACAATGAAAAAGTTATCGATTCTATTTTTTACACTTACAATTTTATTTATTTCTTGTAGTGATGATGATGACAACGGGCCTAACCCAGATCCTGTTCAATCAAAACAAGCATCAAACATTTTTGCACCACAATCGGGAGGTCAAGGGACCGGGCAAGAAGTTTCTGGGGATTTTACAAAATTTGATTTTAAAACCGGAATAGTAACTACAAGCGACACAGAATGGGATATTGCTTTTAGAGGAACCACTATTGCTGTTAATGGAGGAACAGTAACCGGAACTACCGATGAACCAACGCGTAATGGAGATGCTGCCTCTGCAATTGCTACTGGTACTTTTGCCAATATTACCAATGCCGAAGGTTTAACTTTTAAGCAAGATGCCAATGCCTCTTTTGCAATCCCGACCGGAAGTGATAATGGTTGGTACAACTATAATTTCATGACTAATGTAATATCTCCAATTCCGGGAAAAGTTTTGGTTTTCAAGACTAGAGACAACAGATACGCCAAAGTAGAAATCTTAAGCTATTACAAAGACGCGCCAACTACTCCCGATCCAACTTCAGATGAAGCGCGATACTATACATTCAGTTATGTATATAACCCCAATGAAGGAGACAAAAACTTGAACTAATGCAGAGAACAATAAACATTATTTTTATCATTCTGCGTATCGGTTTGGGCGGAATGATGGTCTATGGAGGAATTCAAAAATTTCAGAAACCCAATCCAACTCCCCTAGAAGTGGTAGCAAAAGCTTCAAAATTTCAGGGACCAGATCAAGAAAACACATTACAAAAGGTTTTATATATCAATGGAATGAAGCAAACAGGGTACTTTTGGCAGATATTAGGCATTTGTGAACTACTATTTGGTCTGTTATTAATCCTGCAGAGGACAAGTTTTATAGGAGCTTTATTTTTACTACCCATAACCCTACATATTTTTCTGTTTCATTTATTTTTGGAATCTGATGAAGTAGGAGAATTATTGTTAACGAGCGGGTATCTAATCGTCAACATTGCATTGATTACCAAAGAATATAAGCAATGGAAGAAATTATTATGGATTAAATATTGGTAATATATTCAAATACCAGAAAAGGAAGTAATTTTGGATGATTCCTCTCAAAGTTAATTAAGTGACTTTATACCGGAATCGTAAAATAAAAAGTACTTCCTTTTCCTTTTTCTGAAGTTAACCAAATTTTACCACCATGTGATTCAACAATTTTCTTACAATGCGCCAAACCAATGCCCGTACCTTGATATTCGTCTCTTGAATGCAGCCTTTGAAATATGGCAAATATTCGGTCTTTATGCTCTTCTGGAATACCAATACCATTATCTTTTACAGAAAACTTCCAATAATTTACTGCATCTTCACTCAGATCCGTCACCTTTACACTAGCAATATTGATCTTGGGAACTTTGTTGGCTTCTCTAAATTTAATAGCATTACCAATCAAGTTTTGCAATAGTAAGCGAAGTTCAATTTCAGAGCCTCTTACAACAGGTAATTTGCTCACCGTAATTGTTGCATCGGTCTCTTCGATAACCGTTTTTAGATCTTTTCTTAATTCTTCGATTACCTTATTAAGATCTACATCGGCATATTCTCTATTTCTTCCTAATCTTGAATATTCGAGCAGAGAATCGATCAATTTTTTCATTCTGATGCTCGCATCTTTAATAAACGCCAAACTTTCCTTTCCAACATCGTCAAAACTATCTCCATAATCCTCTGAAATCAATCCGATAAAACTTGAAATGGTATTTAATGGCTCTTGAAGATCGTGACTAGCGATATAGGCAAACTGTTCTAGCTCCTTATTTTTGGCCTCTAGTTCTAATGATTGCTCATAAATCGCTAAGTTTTTTTCCTGTAATTCTTTGCTAAATTTTTTCTTATTCAAATACCCTCTATAAATAAAAACACTGGCTCCCAGAATAAGTATCACAAGGGAAGCTAAAAGGAGATTCACCTTTTTTTGAGCGCTAATCTCTGAAACTTGCTTATTCAAAACATCTTCTTGTATAGCAATTTTTTCTCTTTGTTCTTCTAAGAATCGGCTCTGCTCTTCGATTTCAAGATTGCTGTTTTTTATTTTTTCACTTTGGTTTTTTATATAGGCTATTTGCTCTTGAATATTTTTTTCGAGTTCTCTCTCTATCAATACTTTTTCTTCGTATTTTTTTTGTTGTAATTGACTTTCTGTATATAAGCTTTCAATTCTTTTATTTTTCTCACTAATCTCCTCCTCTCTATAATCAATTTCCTTTTGTTGATCGCCAATTTTTTCTAACTGATTAGTAATCCTACTTTTTTGATTTTGTAACTCTTTATCTTTGTCTTTTATTATAGAATCTTGTTCCTGGTTTTCTTCCTGGACAACGGTTAAAGACCTTTCAGTTTTTCTGTACAATCGCTTCCACTTTTCTGCAGAAGATATTGCATGTCGTTTTAAAGTAGGAGCCGTAACGAAACCTTCATTTTTTATACGATCTAAATTGATTTCATATACAAACGAATCCCCTACATTAACCATATTAACCATCGAAGAATTGAAGTTATAATCTTCGCTAACCAAAAGAATATCTTTACCAGAAATTTTACTCAAGATATAATGAATCCCATAATTGTATTTCTGGTTTACATAAAGTAACTGAATATCCTTTATTTCTTTGACCCTATGAAAGCGAACAATTTCTACCGGTTTATTATAGATCTTACGCTTAAGAGCCATAGATTGAAGGTCCAGAACTGTTCGATCAGGGCCTAGAACGCCTATTTTAAAACTGTCGTTTGTACTTAAATCGGGCCAACCCACTTGTTGAGCAAAGTTGAAAACAAAAATGGCCCTTTGTAGCCTTTTTACCTCTTCATTACTTGTATCCTGAGCATAATTTTTAAGAGAAAAAAGTGAAAACACCATAAGACATATGATCACTATCAAATTACTGTTTATAACGAACATATTTCTACAAGCATTCATCATAATCTAAGCAATACCCTTATATAATAATTAGCTCCATTAACCCCAAATTGCTGTACTCTTCTACTATAGATAAAATTTCCATCTTCTGTGTTTGAAGAATGTTTATGTTGATCAGGAAATACATTAAAAATATTATTTCCACCTACCGTACATTTTAAATAATCATTAACCTGATAAGAAACCGCTCCATCAGTCACTAATTTTGGAGAAAATGTCTGATCTCTGGTTTCGATATTTCCGGTAAACTCATTTAATACCCAGTTTGTAGTATCCCCATCCTCTGGGTGTATAAATTTGACTTCACCAAATACGGTGTTTACCAATTGAAATCGAAACTTATCCCAATCATAAGAAAACAACGAGTTTATCTTGTAATTTGGTTGACCATTTTCTACACGGGCTATTTCTTCTCTATTAAAAAGTACTTCTTCCTGGCCTATTAACGCTGAAGAAACTTTTATTGGGCCTTGCACTTCAGTATCTGTTATATTGGCTCCCAGAGAAGCATTAAGTTCTCCTCCATTAAGCGATGTTTTAAAAAACAACACCAAATCTGCTCCGGTCGTTTTAGAGTCTATAGCGTTGGTAAAAAATTGTGCTGCTCCCACATTAAAAGGTTCTAATATGGTTTCATATCCTTCTGCAAATCTTCCAGATAGTACAATCCTATCTTCGATATCAATTTGATAATAATCAAAACTAAAGGTAAAATTATCATTAAATTTCCCACTCAACCCTGCACTAAAATGAGTAGATAATTCTGGTTTCAGTTTTCCAATTTGGAAAGCCTCGGTAACAATAGCGCTTTCATTATTAAAAGTCCCTACCTGCAAGCTCTCGCCATTAATAAACTGAGTACTAATATTTTGAAAGAACACCTGATGCAATGACGGTGCTCTGAACCCACTTGAGAAGCCAGCTCTTAAACTAAGATCATCATTAATTCTATAACGTCCGGATAATTTTCCAATGGTTTGCCCGCCAAAGTCATTATAATCCTCATATCTAACTGCACCTCTAAGTAATAATTGATCTGAGAGATTAGCTTCTACATCAAGATACCCTGAGCTATTGGTTCTAAAACGATTTAACTCACTTTCAGGCTGAAATCCAGGAAATACCTGTGCACCTGGGGTACGTGGTAGTTCAGCCCCTTGGTCATCCAAATATGTGCTACCTCCATCAATGTACGAAGCCTCTTCACCGGCTATGATTTGATAGTTCTCCACCCTTAATTCTGCACCAAAGGCAATATTAACACCATGAAGCCAATCGAATGTTCTAGAGATATCCAAATTGGTAGTGTTTTGCTTGTACAAAAATCCCCCTGCATAGAATGTCCTTGGTGAAGCTATCCCTAAAGAAGCATTATTAGAATTATTTACTGTGTAATCTAGCCTGTTTATTCCAATAGAATGACTGAAATCAACATCCCAATCATTTTTTACTCCCTTTATTCCAACTGCTATCGCGTCATCCTGTATATCTGTAAGGATTTCTGGAGAAAAACCATCAGGAAAAAGTTCCAGCACTACCCTATCCTGATCTTTTGGAAAACGGTAAAACCCCTTTGAGTTCCCTTCTCTATAATTTCGTCCGCCATGCATATAAAATGTAGCAAATTCAGACATTTTCATTTCTCCATTAAAAGCTAATGTCAGGTTTTGAGTTTTCGCATTTCCTATCTGCATTACTCTTTTATCGGAATACCCGGTTTGTGCAAAAAAGTTATTCTGTTCTATTAAAGTTTCATCCTGAGATGCATCATCAGAATATACTCTACCTGTATAATCTCCTGCTCGATTAATAGCCTCCCTATCTCGATATTCGGCGGTTACATTTATATATCCCTCTTTTCCTATCTTTAACCCAAAATTTACAGAAGAGTATAGATTAAAACCGTCTCCTTCTGTAGTAATTCCAGCTCGGTTGTCTATCTGAATTATTTCGGTTTGCTTTTTCAAAATGATATTGATTACCCCTGCTATGGCATCAGATCCATATTGGGAGGTAGCACCATCTCTTAATACTTCTATCCTTTCTATTGCCGCTATTGGAATTGCATTAAAATCTGTACCCACAGAACCTCTCCCAATAGTACCATTTACATTTAATAATGAGCTACTATGTCTACGCTTACCATTTACTAATACTAGCACCTGATCGGGCCCCAATCCTCTAAGTGTAGCAGGATCGATATGATCGGTCCCATCTGCAATAGTTTGATTGGTAGAATGAAAAGAAGGAATTAGGTAGTGTAAAATATGACTTAATTCTATTTGCGATGAGTTGGCGAGCTGTTGTGGAGAAATAATATCAACAGCCGCAGTATTTTTAAGTAACGATTTAGGTTTTGCTCTAGACCCAAGAGAAACCGGTTGATCCATAGAAAATCCCGTTTCTAAAATAAAATCTAATTGAATGGTATCTCCTACATTTACGCTTATTGGTTTAGAAACTGGAGTATACATAATAAACGCTGCATGGAGCACATATTCTCCTTCATCTACATCAAAAGAATAGTTACCATTTACATCGGTAGTAGTGGTCCTGTCGGTACCTTCGATGGTAATTCTGGCACCTGGTAGGTTCCCAAATTGATCTGATACATTTCCTGATATCGTTGCTCTAGCTTGAGAAAAACCATCAAAATTAAAACAAAAAATAAATAGGATGGCAAGGTATAGACTGTACCTTACCAAAAAAAGATGGTGCGTGTTTTTTCTAGACGTTTTAATGTGTTTACTTATTTTATTTAGGCTGTTTCTAAGGGTAATTAAATCTAATGCAAGTTACTACAATTTGCAAAAAAATTAGAATAGTATCATGAATTAGCTATGATGCAAATTTATTTCCCTGGGCACATATTTTTGGGGTTATGCCTGGAAAATATTTACTTACAATCTTACAAACTATGTCTTTGGTTAACATTTTTTCATTGTACTCCTTAATTTCAGAGATACTTTCTGCAAGTTTCTTTTCGTCATCATTTAGGCTCGCACCCAACATCAAAATAATAATAGAACCTTTATATTTAGTATCCAGTTTTTGATATGCTTCAATAAACTCCCACCCATTCATTACTGGCATGTTAATATCCAAAAAAATTACTTCAGGTACCACTTCAGATTGTATATAACCCAGAGCGCCTTTACCATTTTCGGCAATTACAACTTCATCAACGCAATCAACTTTTTCTATAATCGTTTTGTTAAAAAAGTTGGTAGCTTTGCTATCGTCTATCAAAAGAAAACGCTTTAACTTTTCCATATCAGAAATGATTGTTTAGTATACTATCCAATAAATTAAGTGATAAGGGTTTATTTATAAAATCGTCGACAGCATGATTCTTGGCAGATTCTCTAACATCATCTGGATTAGAGGAGGTAGAAAGCAGAATCACTTTAATACCATTGGTTAATTCTTGGTCAAGTTTAGAAAATTCGATCAAAAATTCCCACCCATTCATTGCTGGCATATTGATATCTAAAAAGATAAGATCCGGTTTGATTGCTTGATTATTTTTCACAGCACCGAGATACTCAAGAGCTGCTAAACCGCTTTGCACGGTATTTACTTTATGAAAGTGTTCGTGTTTGGTGACAACCCGTTCATTAAAAAAATTAGTTGCCTTATCATCATCTATTAATAAGACACAATTCACAAATTTTCCCATAAATTTTTCCAATTACACTCAAAGGAAGTAAACTTATTTTAATTTTCCATGACAAAACTAAACTTTATTAAATAGTTTTCGTTTAAAAAATTAATTTTAACGATTAAAGGACGCATAATTTATTACCTGCCGGTACATTTGGCAGGTTTTAGTCTAAAGATCAAAAAATTAGGAATCTTACATTTTTGATAAGCTGTTGATAGCATAGAATTAAAATAAATGTAACTTTGAACAAAAACAGACGACTTATATACTACGTAAATGTCTGAAAGGGATACATGCTAGAAAAAATAAAAAATAGGTGCAAAACCAAATCATTACAATATGATTATTATAATCATATAAAAGACATACCCGTTGAAGATTGGAATTCTGTAAATTCAAATAACAACATATTTTTATCATTAGACTATCTAAAAACTCTTGAGGACACTCTTTATGAGAATATTAAATTTAGGTATATTATATTTTATGATAAAAAAACTCCTGTAGCGTTAGCTGCAGCTCAATTAATAAAATTTAATTCTGCGCAGTTAAAATTTCAAGAATTCCCCTGTAAAATAAATGATACTATAAGAAACAAATTGTTTAAAAATTTGGAAGTAAGAGTATTAGTTTGCGGAAATTTATTTTCTTGCGGAGAGCATGGCTTTATTTATAATTCTGATAAAATAAAAGCTAAGGAAGCTTTTGAGAATTTATCGAATGCTTTGAGAGAGATCCGAAAATCCGAAAATTCAGACAAGCCTTCTTTTATATTGCTTAAAGAATTTTGGCCACAATCTTTTGATAATAGCGATTATATCAAGGATCATGATTTCAGAGAGTTTAGAATTGATGTGAATATGGTACTTGAGATACCTCAGAATTGGAATACTTTTGAGGATTATCTGGGCAGTATGCGTACAAAATTTAGAACAAGAGCCAAAAAAGTCTTTAAAAAATCTAAGAAACTTGTTGTTAAAGATTTTGAGGCCCAAGATATAGTAACTTTCAAAGATGATATCGACAAATTATATTTATCGGTAATCGATAAAGCCGATTTTAAAATTGGAAAACTGAATTCTTACACTTTTAAACACTTAAAACAAACCCTAGGTGAGTCCTTTGTGTTTAAGGGGTATTTTCTTGAAGAAAAGTTAGTTGGATTTACAACATCTTTTATACTTCCAGATGCTGTAGATGCGAATCATATTGGTATTGACTATACGTATAATAAAGAACATGATATTTACCAGAAAATGTTATATGACTATGTTGATCTGGCTATTACAAAAAGAGTAAAAGAACTTAGATTAGGAAGAACCGCCGAAATTATTAAGAGTTGTGTGGGTGCCAAGCCTGTTGAAATGAAATTATATGTGCGGCATGGAAACTCGATTTCTAATACACTTCTAAAACCATTAGTAGAATTAATTTCTCCCAACGAATATGAAGTTAGAAACCCTTTCAAACTCCAATTAGATTAATTTTTATGGATTCATTAACTCAAATCGTATTAGGAGCAGCAGTAGGAGAAGCAACATTAGGAAAAAAAGCAGGCAACAAAGCTATGCTTTGGGGTGCAATTGCCGGAACAATTCCAGACCTGGATGTATTATCAAAACTTTTTGTTGACAATGTTACAGCCAATGAGTTACATCGAGGTTTTTCTCATTCTATCCTGTTCAGTATTTTGGCGGCGCCTTTATTAGGCTGGTTGATCGCTAAACTATACAAGAACAAAGAGGCAGATTGGAAAGACTGGGGCAAATTAATGTTTCTAGGACTATTTACACACCCTATTTTGGATGCTTTCACCTCTTGGGGTACCCAGTTGTTCTGGCCATTGGATTATAAAGTAGCAATCAACAATATTTTTGTAGTCGATCCTTTATACACCGTTCCTTTCTTAGTTTTTGTAATCATAGCCATGTTCTATAAAAGAACCCATCCTAAAAGAAAAAAATATAACAGCCTTGGTTTATATGTGAGTAGTTTTTATTTACTTATCACCTTAGTATTGCAACAAAGTGCCATGGCAAATTTTTCCAATAATTTGGAAAATCAACATATTCAATATAATGAGATCCAAACACGTCCAACACCTTTGAATAGTATTTTGTGGACCGCCAATATAGAAACCGATAATTCATTCCTGATTGGATACTACTCATTATTAGATGAGGATGAAATCATTGATTTTTCTGAATTTCCAAAAAATCATCATTTGTTAGGTGAAATGAGAAATGATCCTTTAATACCACGATTAATTAAACTTTCTGAAGGATGGTATACTATTGAAAAAGTTAATGATAGTGTATATTTCAACGATCTAAGGTTTGGAACATTAGGCATAGGAGAAGATGCAAAACGTTTTGTATTCAGCTATGAATTATATTATAACAATAATGGAGAATTGATGGCAAGAGAAAGAGAACGTGATGTGAATGAGGCGTCTCCCCTACTAAAAAAATTATTCAATAGAGTATTGGGTAATAAATCATGAAAAAAAGGCTGAAATACTTCAGCCTTTTTCTTTATATCGCTTGTCATTACACAAAATGACATATTACTCCGCCCATAAGTGCTAGACAAACGGTCCAATATCCAACGTTTACGGCGATATATTTAAATCCTTTTCTCTCAAATAATGCATTAGTTCCCAGAACTGGCAACACAAAGAATAATCCTACTACTGCCCCATGTAAAGCACCATGACCAAAACTTCTATGATTTTGCCCATAGATTTCCATGTATTTCTGAGAAAACTGGTGTGTTTCTGACCCAGCTTCGTTCCAGGCAGGATCTGCCATAATGCTTGAGAAAAATCCATACTGATGTATTACCATTCCGGTAAGCATTGCAGCCAAAAAGAAACTGAAAATATAACTCAAGATAAAAATCAAGGCCATATTACCTCCTTTGAGATCTTCTTCGGTGAATCCACAGGCATTCATCCATGCGGTTCCAAAAACCTTGGGGTTATACCAAATAAATCCTAAAATCATTGGGATTAACGCAGCTAGTGCCGTAATCAAAAAATTGAATTCCATATTGATTAGTGTTAAAAGTTGTTATACTCAAATATAGGCAAAACTTCTTTTATCTATTTTACCACACCAAATACAATAATCGAATAGAGAATAAAATCAAGACGACACCAGTCACCCTAAAAAAAATAGTAAGTCGTTTTGGCGAAATAAATTTCTTCAATTTTTTAGATAAAAAAACTTTCAATAAATCGGTCGTAAGAATCCCAAATAATACAGCTGCCAAAAACGCCAAAAGTAATCCCTGATCCGGATATTTTGATTTTCCATATTGAAAAACACCAATCCACACTACAAATACAAACGGATTAAAAAAATTAACGCTGAAACCTTTTATAAAAAATGTTTGAAGTCCTCTTGTATTTATAGAAATTTCGGTAGTGATTTTTGCTTTTTTAATAAGGTAATTAATACCCAAAACAAATATAATCGAGCTGCCAGTAACCCCGATCCAGAATTGATTACCCTCGGCATTTATAAAAGACGAAAGTCCATAATAGCATAACGCTACACAAACTATATCACTAACTATTATTCCTAAAACGACCGCGATACCTGCCTTGGAACCCCATTGAAAACTACTGTTAAGTAATAAAAAGAATACGGGACCGACGAAAATTACCATCCCCAACCCTATTATAAAACCTTCTAAAAACGACATAAAATATAGACACTAGTATTTTACAAAAGTAAATATAGAGTAATTAAGGAAAAACATGATAAATCTCATACAACAATACTACCTTTTTGAATAAATTCATATCATGAAAAATACCATTGCCGAAAGAATCTTCGATTTTCTGAAAGACTTCCCTCCTTTCCATGTACTTTCAAAAGAGCAGCTCTACGATTTATCAAAAAATGTAAAAGTAGTGTACCTTCAAAAAGATCAATATGCCTTTAAAACCGATGAAAGCATTCATGATCATTTTTATGTGGTAAAGGATGGGGCCGTTGGGATTTTTAGGGAAGAAGATCATGCTTTGGTTGATGAATGTGACGAAGGTGACATTTTTGGCTTACGGGCGTTAATCAGAAAAGGCAACTACATTTTAAGCGCCAAAGCCATAGAAGAAAGTATTTTGTACAGTATTTCTTCAGAACTACTCGAGAAAATTATCAATACTAATGCCCAGGCCAATAAGTATTTATTAGCAAGTTTTGTTACCAATATTCGTAACCCTTATTCTAACGAGAATAAGGATTCTTTATTTGCACAGGTAGAAAGTATTCAAAAAAAAGAATCCGACTTTACCGAAGTACAATCTGCTCAATATTCAAAAAATCCTATCACTTGCTTGCCAAATACCACAATAAAACTAGCGGCAAAAATCATGAGCACAAATCGCGTTGGTTCTATTATTATAACCAAAAAGGAAAAACCCATTGGTATCATTACAGATAAAGACTTACGAACCAAAATCGCAACAGGGCAATTTTCTATTGAGGATAACGTAAAAAAAATCATGTCTTCACCAGTAATTACATATCCAGAAAATATCACGGTAGCCGAAGCGCAAATCGCCATGTTGCAGCATCGCATATCTCATTTATGTATTACCGAAAGCGGAACTTCTGATTCTAAACTTGTAGGTATTCTATCAGAACATGACATTGTAGTGATCCATGGTAACAACCCTTCTGTTCTTATCAAAGAAGTGAAACGTGCCAAAACCGCCGATGACCTAAAATATATTCGTACAAAAGCTCAGCAACTATTACACGGGTATATTGAACAAAATATTCCCGTTTTTTTTATTTCCAAGATCATTTCGGCAATCAATAACAGCATTACTCAAAAAGCTATTACTTTATCTATTGAAGAAATGGATACGCCTCCCCCAACATCGTTTGGTTGGTTGGCACTTGGAAGTCAAGGCAGAAAAGAACAACTATTGCTTACCGATCAGGACAACGCATTGGTTTTTGAAAATATATCGAAAGAAAAGTATTCGCAGACCAAAAAATACTTCCTCTCGCTTTCAGACAAGGTAACAGATAAACTTAATACCATAGGTTTTGAGTTTTGTCCTGCCAAGATGATGGCTAGTAATCCCCAATGGTGTTTATCCCTGAAAGAATGGAAAAAACAGTTCAATAATTGGATCACCAAACCAGATGAGGACAAAATCATGCTGTGTACCATCTTTTTTGATTATGATTTAGTCTACGGTAATAAGAATCTGATAGATGAAATGTCTGAAAGTATTTTTGAATCCATTGATAGGTATGAGATTTTCCTCAATTTCTTAGGGCTAAATGCTCTGAAGAATCCACCACCGCTTAGTTTTTTTAGACAATTCTTGGTAGAACATAGTGGTGAACACAAAGACCAATTTGACATCAAAGCACGGGCACTCATGCCATTGGTAGATGCCGCACGCTTGCTTATCCTGTCTCATAATATCAAAGATTATAACAATACTGTTTTACGATTTGAAAAATTGGCAGATATTGAGCCTCAAAACAAAGATCTGTATCTATCTTGCAGTAATGCTTTTAAAATCCTACTTCGATTCAGAACTCAACAAGGGTTGCTGTATAATAGCTCTGGAAGATTTATTGACTTAAAATCTCTAAATAAAGCAGATCGGTTAAAATTAAAGGGATGTTTTAAACCTATAAAAGATATTCAAGAATTAATACGCATTCGTTTTAATCTCTCCCAAATGCTGTAGTATGTTTGAGTGGCTAAAAAATAAAAACTATCCCGGTTTCTGGAATGTATATCAAAAACATTTCAAAAACAAAAAAGAACATGATCTAAATACTGCTCGTTTTGTGATTTTTGATACTGAAACTACAGGTCTTAACACAAAAGAAGACCGTATTTTATCTATCGGGGCTATCTCTGCCATGGCAAATACAATGGATGTAGCTGATAGTCTCGAAGTATATCTGAAACAAACCGCATTTAATTCGCAAACAGTAGAAATACACGGTATTCTAAAAGAGGGAAGTATTATAAAAATTGAAGAAAAAGAAGCATTAATACAATTTTTGAATTATATAAAAGATGCTATTCTTGTTGCGCATCATGCAGCATTTGATATAATGATGATTAACCAATGCCTGAGAAGACAAAACCTGCCAAAATTAAAAAACAAAGTTTTGGATACTGGTATTTTATTCAAAAAACTAGATCAATGTGTCTCCAAAAACAAATTATACTCGCTTGATGAATTGTGTTCTGTTTTCAACATTAAAAAACATGATAGACATACAGCTTCTGGTGATGCGTATATAACAGGGATTATCTTTTTAAAGATTATAGGAGAATTATCTCAAGCCAGAAAAACGACCCTACAAAGCCTTTTCTACAACCCAAACCGAAGGGGGTTATTATAAAACTGTCAACGAACTCATAATTAATTTGCATTTACCATAAGAAATTATTCTCTTTAACACATATTTTTATCAAGTAAATAAATTGCCACTATGAGTGATAACTATAAAGTTAAGGTAAATAAAACTTTCGAATTTGACCTTACCAACAAAGATGTTTCAAAAATTGATGCATTATCTACTTCAGAAACAGAATATCATGTTATTAATGGTCATACAACTTATCACACAGAAATTTTAGAATCCGATTTCAACAAAAAGCAATATACCGTAATGGTTAACAATACCAATTACCAGGTTGATATCTCTAATGCATTGGATATGCAAATTGCTGCCATGGGATTCTCACTTGGATCTTCTAAGCAAGTTAATGCTATTAAAGCTCCTATGCCCGGACTGCTTCTAGATATTCATGTTGAATCTGGACAAGAGGTAAAGGAAGACGATCCTCTATTAATTCTAGAAGCGATGAAAATGGAAAATGTGATCCTTTCTCCAAGGGATGGAGTAATCAAAGCCGTTTCGGTAACCAAAGGAAATGCCGTTGATAAAGGTCAATTATTAGTTGAATTCGAATAAGCCTATAATGGGCATTAAATAGAACTATCTGTTCTTTTATAATTTAATATGAAAAAAATATTAGTTGCAAATCGAGGAGAAATTGCCATCAGGGTGATGAAAACCGCCAAGAAAATGGGAATCAAAACGGTAGCAGTATATTCGACTGTAGACCGGGATGCTCCACACGTAAAATTTGCCGATGAAGCTGTTTGCATAGGTGAAGCTCCTTCTAATCAATCGTACTTATTAGGCTCTAAAATCATTGAGGTTGCCAAGCAACTTGATGTAGATGCAATACACCCAGGTTATGGATTCTTAAGTGAGAATGCAGATTTTGCAGAGGAAGTTGAAAAGAATAACCTCATCTTTATAGGTCCAAAATCTAAAGCTATACAGATAATGGGAAGCAAACTCGCTGCCAAAGACGCTGTAAAAGCTTATGACATTCCTATGGTACCCGGTATCGATGAAGCTATTACCGATACCGATAAAGCTAAAGCCATTGCAAAAGATATAGGTTTCCCAATCTTGATCAAAGCCTCTGCCGGTGGTGGTGGAAAAGGAATGCGGGTTGTTGAAAAAGAAGAAGACCTGGAGTCACAAATGCAACGTGCTATTAGTGAAGCGACTTCTGCCTTTGGAGACGGATCTGTATTTATTGAAAAATACGTAGCCTCTCCCCGACATATTGAGATTCAGGTAATGGCCGATAGTCATGGCAATGTGATTCACCTTTTTGAGCGTGAGTGTAGTGTACAACGAAGACACCAAAAGGTGGTAGAAGAGGCTCCCTCTTCAGTATTAACCCCAGAATTACGCTCCAAGATGGGAGAAGCAGCCGTAAAGGTTGCCAAAGCTTGTGATTATCTGGGTGCGGGAACCGTAGAATTTCTTTTAGACGAAAATCATAACTTTTATTTCCTGGAAATGAATACCCGATTGCAGGTTGAGCATCCTGTCACCGAATTGATTACAGGGGTCGATTTGGTAGAATTACAAATTAAAGTCGCTCGAGGTGAAAAACTACCAATTGCCCAAGATGACCTGAAAATCAACGGCCATGCTCTCGAGCTACGAGTCTATGCCGAAGATCCATTGAATGACTTTTTACCTAGTGTAGGTCGTTTGGATGTATATCAAATTCCGGTTGGCGAAGGCATTCGTGTCGATAATGGTTTTGAAGAAGGTATGGATATTCCTATTTATTACGATCCGATGCTTGCCAAACTTATTACCTACGGTAATACACGTGAAGAGGCAATACTGTTAATGATTAAAGCAATTAATGAATACAACGTTGAAGGTGTACAAACAACGCTTCCTTTCGGAAAGTTTGTTTGTGAACACGAGGCCTTTACTTCTGGAAATTTTGACACACATTTTGTTAAGAAGTACTATTCCCCAGAAAAACTACAGGCAAACACAACGCAAGAGGCAAAAATTGCAGCTATTGTAGCCATGAAACAATATTTAAAAGATCAACAAACGTTACGTATACCAACACACTAGATTATGGACGCTAAGATTAAAACATTGCAAGAAAAAGTTACCCAGGCCAAATTAGGTGGAGGTGAACAACGTATCGAAAAACAACATGCTAAGAAAAAACTAACGGCTCGTGAACGTGTAGAATATCTGCTTGATGAAGGTTCTTTTGAAGAAATAGGTATCCTCGTTACCCATCGTACTACAGATTTTGGTATGGAAAAAGAGGTCTATTATGGTGACGGAGTGGTAACGGGTTACGGTACCATAGAAGGGCGATTGGTGTATGTTTTTGCACAGGATTTTACCGTTTTTGGGGGTGCTTTGTCAGAAACACATGCCGAAAAGATCTGCAAAGTAATGGATATGGCCGTAAAAATGGGAGCTCCAATTATTGGTCTAAATGACTCTGGCGGAGCTCGTATACAGGAAGGCGTTAAATCTCTTGGGGGGTATGCGGATATCTTTCATAGAAACGTTCAGGCATCAGGAGTGATACCTCAGATTTCGGCCATTATGGGACCTTGTGCCGGTGGAGCCGTATATTCACCTGCTATGACCGATTTTACATTAATGGTCGAAGATACTAGCTATATGTTTGTAACTGGCCCTAATGTTGTAAAAACGGTGACTAACGAAGAGGTAACTTCTGAAGAACTTGGAGGAGCTAGCACCCACTCTACCAAATCGGGAGTAGCCCATGTAACCTCAGGTAATGATATCGAATGCTTGGAAGATGTAAAGAAACTGCTTAGTTATCTTCCACAAAGTAATAAAGAAACTACACAGAAACTTGCATGTACATTAGGAGATGAAGTACGTGATATACTCTCTGACATTGTTCCTGATAATCCTAACAAACCTTATGATATGCATGAGGTAATTAGCGGAATTATTGATGAGGATTCTTTCTACGAGATTCATAAAGATTATGCAGAGAATATCATTGTCGGTTTTGCCCGTCTGGGCGGAAGAAGCGTTGGGATCGTTGCCAATCAACCTATGTTTTTGGCGGGGGTATTGGATGTAAATAGTTCGAAAAAAGCAGCACGTTTTACCCGTTTTTGTGACTGTTTTAATATTCCACTACTGGTATTGGTTGATGTTCCTGGATTCTTACCTGGTACTGATCAGGAATGGAATGGGATTATTATTCATGGAGCCAAACTATTGTATGCGCTTAGTGAAGCTACCGTTCCTAAAGTAACAGTTATTACCCGTAAAGCGTACGGAGGAGCTTATGATGTAATGAACTCAAAACATATTGGTGCCGATCTTAATTATGCATGGCCCACGGCTGAAATTGCAGTAATGGGAGCCAAAGGAGCTAGTGAGATCATTTTCAGACGCGAAATAAAAGCAGCTGATGATCCTGCAGCCAAACTAGCAGAAAAAGAAGCAGAATATGCCGATAAATTTGCAAATCCATACAGAGCAGCACAACGTGGATTTATAGATGAGGTGATCTTACCAAAAAACACAAGGCGTAAACTTATCAAAGCCTTCAGTATGCTTGAAAACAAAAAAGCAGAACGTCCTGATCGCAAGCATGGGAATATTCCTTTGTAAAAAATAATAATCGACAACGTATAGATAACGATCTCGTATATTAAAAGCAGCGGATTTTGATGACTAACTTTTCAGTTTAGCACTTTCTCCGCTATTTTTTTATATACACTGCAAGCGATTGGAATTTTGCTGTTCTATTTTACTATCACTGCCTTAAAATTTTCTCCATCTTCCTGCCTTTGGCCAATTCATCTACTAGTTTGTCCAAATATCTTGTTTGCCTAGTTAAAGGTGTTTCAATATCTTCTATTCGATATCCACAGATTACTCCTCTAATAAGATGTGCATTCGGATTTAAATTTGCTTGTGAAAAGAATGTTTCAAATGTTACTTTTTCATCAATTAGTTTTTGTAATTTATTGTCGTCAAAACCTGTCAACCATTTGATAACTTGATGTAATTCTTCTATTGTCCTCCCCTTTTTTTCTACTTTTGATATATAATGGGGATAGACAGATGCAAAGGTCAAATCTGCTATTCTTTTATCGTGCTCTGGTGTTGTTGTCATTTTCTTCAGTTATATTCCTCTTCAGTTTCAGTTTTCAAATCATCGAAATAATCTGTTGTATTTTCTTCAATTAATTTTTTTAGGTTTTGTAAATTTTCATCTTCTTGAGACTTCATCGATCCACTCATAAATGAGAGCATTGATTTTGCAAACAATCCGTTTCCTAAGGTTGTTGATTTTGAGTGGATTGTTGTTTTTCCATCGTTTTCTTTCATATGAATTTCATAATCCATATCCATAAAGTCCATTGTAAATTTCATAGCCATGAGCTCATTAAGTGTAATTTCCTTTATGGTTTCTTCCATGACCATTTCTTGACCATTGTCATCGACATAAATTTTAGAAACAGCTCCTACAGTATTTGCCGTTCCGCTAATTAATTCTGTTTTTTTAAATCCTTTGATCCATTTTGGTAATTTAGACTCATCAGACATCACCGCCCATGACTCTTTAACAGGTTTATTTACAATTATTTCGCTTTCATGATAAATAGATGGAGTTAACAACCCTCTTCCAAAAAAAACTAGAATTAACAATACGATAAACCCTAGCAGATATTTTACATATTTCATGACTTGTTTTTATTGGTTATTAAAAATTTACTACTTCAGAATAAAAAATTCTGATTAATTATTATGAGATTTCAACCTTTCTAATGGACACAGGATGCCCATTAAACGCCATATTATAGGATAACGGATCCAGGCGATCATGATCCATTAATTGATTGACATTGGCACCGGCGTTACTTTGTGCCCTGTCCATTTCCAAACCTTCACCATGATGTCCCCAACCATGCGGAATACTAATCGTACCAGGGATAATATCCATAGTAATCTCAGCTTCAATAAGGATTGCTCCAAACTCAGAATATACCTCAACCGTTTCTTTGGGTTGTATATTGCGAGCAGCCGCATCCTCCTGATGGATCATTACAGTACATTTTCGGGAACCTCCTTCTAATACAGGTAAATTGTGCATCCAAGAATTATTGCTACGCAAATGCCTTCTTCCTATTAATTTTAGTGGATATTCCCCATTCGTTTCAGGGTGTAGAAGTTCTTGCACTCTTTCCATCTCTTTTACAAAAAGTTCGGGCATCAATTCTATCCTCTTATTTCTTGTAAACAGGCGTTTGGGCAATACTGGGGTCAAAGGTGACAGCTCCACCCCTCTTTCATTTTTTTCTAAGCGTTTTAAGCTCAGTCCATCTTTTTGCAAAAAACGTCCACCCCAAATACCATAAGGTCCTGTTTTTAAAGCAAGGTCTAATTTCGTTTTTGGATGTATTCTCGACGTTAGATTGCTTTTTATTCTTTGAAAAAAGTTTCCGTTAAATAATCGTCGTTGCAGCTCTCCCATAATTTGCCAATCATATCGTTGCTTCTTGGATATGGATAACGGAGCCGGACTAAACTTGGCCGTATTGCGCGTGGCAATCATATGCAATACAAACGAATAGTGCATAGTTTCTAAGCCTACGGCTGGAGGCATAATAATATCGGCATATTGTGTGGTCTCGTTGATATACATATCGATTGCCAACATAAACTCAAGATCGGCCAACGCCTTTTCCATAAGCTTTGAGTTGGGTGCAGATCTAGCTGGATTTCCGGGAATGGTAATAAACCCTCGTATTTGATCTTTTCCTTTGGTCAATATCTCATCGGGTATGGTCGCCGTCGGGAATTCGCCCACTATTTCTTTATATGACTTGACTCTACTGCTATACCGAAACATTTTAGATTCATGTGCCATTAAGGTTACATAATCAATGGCTGGTAGTGTAAACATAAGGCCTCCCTTTTCATCTAATTGCCCTAACAGAATATTGATGCAAGTAATAAGCCATTGGCATAAGGTACCATAGGATTGCGTATTCACCCCTAGTCTTCCGTACAAAATACTGTGCGGATATTTTGTTAGGTCATCTACAATATGTGCTATTTGTTTCGCGCTCATTCCTGTAATGGGTGCGATCTTTCGTATAGTGTAGGAACGTACCATCACCTTTAGTTCCTCAAAATGATCAGAAAGTGAAAGGGCTTTGGATGTTGGAATAGCATTGCGTTTAATCAATTCATTAATTATTGATAATAGCAGCAATACGTCTTTCTCAGGGTGGATAAAATAATGCTCGCTCGCCTTATCCCCCGTTTCGGTTTTACGAGGGTCGATCACAACTACTTTCCCTCCTTTTTGTTGAATGTTTTTAATCTTCCCTCTAATATCAGGGGTAGACATAAAGCTACCGTTGGATGCCATGGGATTTGCTCCAATGATAAGCATATAATCCAAATTATCAATGTCCGGAACCGGAGCCATCATCGCATGACCAAACATCATTTGGTTTACTAAAAAGACAGGAACAGAATCCAAGCTATGCGATGCGTAACGGTTTTTGGTATTTAGGGCATTGATCGTATCATACAAAGTGATAGCTGTACCTGTATTATGTACTGTAGGGTTACCAGTATAAGTACCTATGGCATCATTACCATATTTTTTTCTTATTTTTTTGAATTCCCGCTCTACCGTATCAAAAGCTTCTTCCCACGATATCGTCTGCCATCCATTCGATGTTTTTTTGACTGGTTGTTTTAAACGGTTCGGGTCATTGTGTAAGTCTTTTAGTGCGATTCCTTTCGGACAAATATGTCCGCGGCTGTAAATATCTTCTTTATGACCTTCGATAGAGATTACTTGATTATCTTTTACTTCGATAGCCAAACCACACATTGCTTCGCAAAGGTGACAGGTACGATATTTTATGGCACTCGACATGATTTGTGATGATTAGCTATAACCCTTTGAAAATGTTTAAGATAGTGTCATCAACCAAGATACAAAAAAATAATGTCTACGTTAAAAATTTCAAAGAAGCTGACTAATAAAACTGATTATGAATCTGATCTTCAGTACGAATTTATAATTATTATATCTTCTTTATATTTAACCTCCAATAATACCGAATGAAATACCTATTGATTCTTCTTTGTTTTAGCTTTAGTAGCCTATCTGGACAAACGGTTTATACAAAACCAAGTAATGCCATTATCTCATGGTCGTCAAAAAAAGAGCTTACCTGGAATGATTTTCAAGGAAAAATCGATCCCAACATTGTTGCCAATGCCTTGACTAGTTATAAAATTGAGATCATACCTCAAAATGTGCAAGTGGATGAACAGGATAGGATTCAAGGATATGAAAGATTAACCGTTGTTACTCATTTTTATAAAAAGCAATCATGGACCACTACTTTTCATGATCCCATTGTGTTAAAACATGAACAACTTCATTTTGATATTGCAGAACTCTATGCACGTAAAATAAGATTGCGGTTTTCTAAACTAAAATCAAAAAAGGAAGCTCGATTCTCTGAATATTGGAATGCTTATAACCAATTATGGAAAGCCTGTAGAATGTATCAAAAGCAGTTTGATCATGAAACAAATCATGGAAGAGAACTACAACTAAATATAATATGGGAAGAACGTATCAAACAAGGTTTGGAAATGCTAAGTGAATTTGAATGAAAGTTTGTGTTTCATTTTATAACCTATAAGACATATGGTAACCGTTATCCGTTTTTATTTGCTCTTTTGTAAAGTATTAGTACCTCGATCACTATTAAGGTGATCATTACCATAATTTCAAGTGTAAAATAGGTCAAACCCAGAATAGTCAATCTTTGGTAAAAATAACCCACCAAACCAACAGTTACACAACCGTACATAAGATTTACAATGATAATTATCTTAAGGTAAGGACTCCAATTTTTTTTGAGAAAAAAATGGCATAAAATCGAATACATGCCAAAACAAATAGCTATCAGGGATAAATAATACAATACCTGTTTGGGCATTCCAAAAATTTCTTCCAATTCTACAAGAAGTACCCCTAAGAAGAAGGCCGTAAGAAATGCTCCCAAACTGTCGATAAGAAAAAGTTTCTTTGGATTTGGAATGATCTTATCCAGAATTTGTTGAATCCTAATAGACATTAAACAACCATTTTTAGTAGATATCTTGGATTTTTATTGTTGCGGATTCTCATTAAAGCTTTACCATCCAATTAATTCCAAATTTGTCGGTAAACATTCCAAAATAGTCCCCCCAAAAGGTATTATCAATAGGCATGGTGATTTCACCACCTTCAGACAATCCGCTATATAGTTTATAAGCTTCTTCTTTTGAATCTGCCGTTATTGAGATAGAAAAATTGTTTCCCTGCTTAAAATTAGCACTCCATTCTCCACCGGTGTCACTTCCCATAATCATTGTCTCTTTACTAATAGGCAGAGACATGTGCATAATTTTGTCCTTCATTTCATCGTTAATTGTTAGACAAATTATTCCAGGTTTAGATTCTTTTAAAGATTTTAAAAGCAAAGATTTGCCTGAGCCTCTTCGGCCAAATATTATTTGGTTTTGTTTACTATCTAATCTTTCTAAATGACCTTTAGGATCTAAATATTCTATTGAAGTTTGATCAGTTATTCTTATATTTTCTTCGATAAACTTTAGTACCTTATTTAACTCTCGGGTTTCCATATTTTAATAAATAACTGATAGATATCGTAATCCTCAAAACAATCGGATTAAAAACTACATTTAATATTTAGTTTGTACCTACAACAATACACAAAAAAACATTACCCAGGTTACGGATTTTCACAATCCAGGTAAAATAATTTTGCTTTCTGGTAATTCAAACACAAAACAAAGTAGTAATTGATCAATCCTAGTCAATTTAGGTTGTGTCCCGGGAAATTTTCTTTTTTTCACAAAATGGTTTTAGTATCTCCTAACGATTAATTTGATCTTCCTGGTTGTTATAAAGCACTCCCCAAAACTTTCAATAATTTTCCCGGCTCTTACATTCTTGCCCCCGGTCGCCGGGAAGGGTCTGTATATCAGCGGGACGGCCTATACACCTGCCGGGAAAAGCAAATATATTCCGGGAAGGGATTGTATAGCCCCGGGAAAGGGTCGTCACCTCCCTGGAGCGTATAAAAATGTGCCGGGACCACTAATGATGTACTTTCCTTAAAGATATACATATTGTGAAAAGGTTAATTCTTCCCACCATTTATAGTGAGCCTCGCCATCATAAGTGTTAATTTCCAGGATTTGTAATTTAAGTTACCCTTTTGGCAAAAGCTTGTATAGATTATAAATCTGCACAATCGGGTTTTATTTTTATAAAATGCATGATAAATAGTCTGTACACGAACTATTTTTTTTGAGTAAACTCTTTGAGATATTCTATAACCTGCTTTTGATTAGGTAAAACACATTCGCATTTCTCGTTCAATACCGCTTCCCATTTCCAGTATCCAGGTACTCTACCATTAAGACTAGGATTTCGTTTCCAATACCAAAGTCCTGAATCTCGTTTTTTCTCAATAGACTCTTTTATAGAAGTGTAATCATTGGTCATCATCCAAAAAAGTGGTGGAGTCCCATTTTTGATCGTTTGATTAAATTCTACTGGTGGGTTTTCTATCCATTTAACAAGAGCTTGATAGGATTTCTCAGCACAACGAATAAGCTCAGGAGATGCTGTAGAAGGTGGATAATAACTTTGATACCGCACGTGCTTATCGGGATAAAATCCTTCTAAAACTTCAAGGCTCTGTTTTTCATTTTTTATTTTGTGTATTAAAAACTCAGAACCTGAAATGGCTAGTTTACCTTTCATAACAGGTTGCATAATTCGATTGGTATGATAATCGGCTTCCTTTACCAAGTCTAGGTAATCAAAAGATTTAATCGTACCTGAATAAAATGCAATTAATCTATTTTCACCTGGAATAAATTGTATATCCATTAATCCATTCGTATCAAAATTCAACTTTTCTATTGATTGATCGGTTGCTACACGAAATAACTTGTTACTATCCCCATCAAAAACTATAATTCTTCCTTCGTGATCTTCGGTGATCGCTTTAATGTTGCTAAAATCTTTGGATAAAATAGAAATTTCTCCGTTTCTTAGATTCAGCATTTTTAGTGCATTAGCAGATGCTATAAACAATGCACCTCGAATTCTGAGCAGATGATTTGTATTTTGAATTTCCGGATTAGAATATGCAGCTTCCCACTTTTTCTTATAGACATATACAGCCGTAGCATCGGTATCCGTAACGAACAGGCTTCCATCAAATCCTATCTCAAGATCAGATGGTTTCTTAACATCTAACGGTAATGGTATTTGATTAACTATTTCTCCCGATGCTATAGCATAGCCAACAATCATATTTTTTTCTATACCATAAATTATCCCTTGATGTATGTCTAAATGAGATATCGAAGAAGGTAAATTAATGAGGGTTTTATCATCGTTTTCTTCTTTTACCAAGGTTGCATTTTCTGTCTTTGTGATTAACAGAATTTTTTGTGGGTGGGCTGGTGTATGTTGATAAAATAGTATTTCCTGAGCCCAAGTATTGTTGTGACAACATGTTATGAATAAAAAAAATAACAATGTCGAATTCTTTACTATAAATAGGTAATTCTTTTTTAAGAATGATTGAAATTTCGTCATATTTATATATTTATAGCTATCGATATATTAGCCTAATTTTAGAAGGCTTAATGTATCTACAAATACCGATATGCCAAAATTTATTTTAAAATGAAGATTAATCCAATTCTACAAGAAGTACCCCTAAGAAGAAGGCCGTAAGAAATGCTCCCAAACTGTCGATAAGAAAAAGTTTCTTTGGATTTGGAATAAACCTAGCTAGAATTTGTTGAATCCCAATAGACATTAAACAACCATTTTTAGTAGATATCTTGGATTTTTATTGTTGCGGATTCTCATTGAAACTTACCATCCAATTGATACCGAATTTGTCAGTAAACATTCCCAAATAATCTCCCCAGAATGTGCTATCAATAGGCATGGTGATTTTTCCGTCTACAGACAATCCATTATATAGCTTATCGGCTTCTTCTTTAGAATCTGCGGTTATTGAAATAGAAAAATTAGTCCCCTGCTTATAATTAACACCCCACTCTCCTCCAGTGTCGCTTCCCATGATTATGGTTTCTTTACTAATTGGTAAAGAGATGTGCATAATTTTGTCCTTCATTTCATCTGGGACTGGCATTCCTTCTTGAGGTGGCATTTCTGCAAAAGTTCCGACATATGGGAATTCTCCTCCAAAAACCAATTTATAAAAGTCAAAAGCTTCTTTACAGTTACCTTCAAAGGTAAGATATACGTTTACTGTTGGCATGATGTTGTGTTTTTTGATTCCTTTACAATTTAATTAAAAAGGTAAGAATTAAAAATGTTTAGGATCCGATAATATTAGTAATTTCTAATGGTCAGTACGCTCTCTTAAGTATTGTTCTATTTTACTTATCTCTTTTGTTTCCTTAGGCGCATTATAGTTTGACCAAAATTTTGCATTATATTCTTTTGATTGATTTTCGAGGCTACTTCCGATATTCATATTTTGTTGAAAAGGATATTTTTCTATGTTATCGACGATTATTTTATTAATAAATAATTCCTTTTTTGGGTTTTTAACAAATAGCAATTTATTAGGATCTTCGGTATCATATATCTCCCAAGTATCTTCCTCTTTTTGATATTTTAGATACATTTTATTGTTATACTCTTGGTATTCAAAAATAACGTTGTAATACGTTGGTTGTTGACCATTTGTTAGTCTTCTTTTCCAGGACTTTCCATTATGAGGAACTCTCGTAAGTTCCATTCTAACAAAGGCAAAGGATTCGGTATCTATATAGAGTATTGCATTTTGAAAAGGTGCATCTGTTCCTATTATTTTGTAGACATACTTATTATTATAAGGCAAAATATCTTCTATAATATATTTCCAGCCACCTTTAGCTTTAATGGGTCCATAATCGAATCGGATAAAATCATCTTCGATTAAATCGATAATTGAATTTTTTCTTTCCCATTGTTCATTCCAAGGATGTTTTTGTGCGATGTAGCTATTTCTTATTTCAACTAATTCTACATTAGGTTCTAATGATACATTATGAGCTTGATTATAAAATTTTGCAGCGCATTCAAGATATTCTACATAGTTATCGTCTTCTTTTTGAAGGTCTCTAACAAATCCCTCAAGAATGTAAGGCTGAGTAGGATAATTCTTATCAATTTCTTTATATGCTTTTTTTACAATTTGTTTTGCTGTTAGTTTTTTCTTTTTCGTCGATGTGATTACAACTTCATCAAGAGCATTAACTCTTGAGCTTAGAAATATTACCCGATTCTCAATAAAATCATCAATTTTTTTCTCAATAGACCTGTAACCCAAACTAGATATTATTATGGTATTTGAACCATTGACATTCGAAATATGAAAAATAAATTCACCTTCTTCGTTTGAAATTGTACCTATTGCTTGCCCTTTTAAGTGTATAGATGCAAATGCAATAGGTTGATTGTTTTCTTTGTCTAAAATTTGGCCCGCAATAGTTTTGTCATCACTTTGCGCAGAAATTACAATTGAAAAAAATAAGACAATAACAGAAACAATAAATTTAAAAGGTCTAATCATGCTAAGTAGGGCGAATCAAATATAATTTTGTTACTCTTTTTATAATAAATGCCAATGGTTCTTATAAGAACAGTCGCAGGTTGTGGGTTGCGTTCCCGCTAATCTACAAGAAATTTAAATCGGGAAACACACCCTAAATTCTCAACTATTTTGGCTATTTTTCTATACATTTTTAGTAATTTTTTATTCTCTTTTAAGATTAAAAATCTCGCTAGCATTTACCCAATACACTTCTCCTTTGGTTGCCCCTTTCCATCCACTCTCTGGAGGATCACTGTATCTTCTTGAAAAGAAAAAATACTTATCATCTGGCGACATATAAGGGCAGAAATAAATCCAATCTTTAATTAGCGGTTCTCCAAGATCAAAATAAATTGGTGTTTGCCATTTGTTATTTTCTTTAAAAGATATGGCAAACCCTTTTTCATCCGTATACGTGTTTGCCGTAATCAAATAACTTTCGTCTGGTGAAACATAAGTACTACGTTCATTTTTTTCTGAATTTACTTCTGAACCAATATTTACCGGTGTATCAAATTTTCCTTCTCCTAAATATTGAGCTCGATAAATATCTCGCTTACCAAAGCCCCCTGGCCGGTCAGATGTAAAATAGATACTTCCATCAGCAACAACTACTGGGTATGATTCGGCATATTTGTCTGTTGATATTGGTTGCTCGACCTTTGAAGCTAGCTGCCATTTACCTTCTATTTTTTGACTTCTATAAATGTCTGGTTTCGAATTATTAGAACGATCTTCAGGATTAATTCCGAGAAAATACATGGTATTGCCATCTTGGGTAATTGATGGATCAATAGCTACCGAATTACCATCTTGGTCAGAATGCATTTGAATAGGTTGCGGTGCAGTCCAATTTCCATCAATTAATTCAGAATGATGTATAACAAAGCTTCCATCAATAATTCTTGTAAAAAACAATTCAGTAAAAGAAGAGTTAAACACCGTATTAATTTCTATATCATCTGTATTAACTATGGACGGGGCAAATAATTTGGGTATGCTACCAGGCGGTTTTTGACCTACATAGGAGTTATTTGAGTTAATAGGTTTGCAACTTTGCAAAGCTAAAGCGAGTCCAATTATTGATAAGAAATAACATCTTCTATTCATACTGTCTGATTTAAATAATTACCAGATAGCTAGGATTTGTAATCCTAGCCATATGCTGTAAAACTTTCACGGATTACAAATCCGTCCTAACTGGCGTAGTGTTTTCTTTTTAATTTGCTTTTATTTTTTCTAAAAGATTCTGCGCCTCAATATTTTCGTTGTCCATTTTTAAGGCCTTAGATAAATACGCAATTGCCTTGTCATTTTCTTTTTCATAAAAATAGCTTCTTCCAAGCAGAAAGTTTAAATATGAGGACTCAATTTTCTTTTTGATAAGCACTTTTGCTAACTCAATAACTTTCAATTCTTGTCCTAGATTACTCAACATTCCTAATGCACTTTCCCAATCTTTAGTGCTAAAAGTTTCAGGTTTGATAATACTTGCCATTTCTGGATTATCTCGTAAAAAGTAAAAAGCGGGAAGATTAACTTCCCAATTTGGGTTTTCTGTAAGTCCTTTTTTTATCCAACGAACTGCTATATCCTTATTTCCCATAGAAACATTCGCTGCTGCTATTCTAGAGTACATTCCAGTCCAGCCGTCAAGCATTGATTCCGCCTCCGTTAATTTTTGCTTAGCTCTTTTTGAGTTTCCTTCTCTATGTGCATAAAGCGCTTGGTTTAATATTATTCTCCCATAATGGTAATCCATTAAGGTTTGTAGTTCTTGAATCGGATTTTTTGAATTATCCACACGTAGGTCAATTTGATTATACCATTGGTTATCGATGCCTTTTACAACAATTGCAGCAGATTGTTTTCCTGAAATTTGTCCGCCAGCATTTTGTCCAGCAATAAGGCTTTTCAAAAGCCGTTCAGCTAGAGTTCCTTTGGAAGTTTCAAAAGTGTTAGACATGTTGGATAATACTTTATCAGCAAGTTGATTGCCCATCACAACATAATTTGTTCCAAAAATTTGGGATGCTTTCCCATTCCAATATTTTAGAGATTTACCTGTGAAGGCAAAAATGTTTCCTTTCTTGTCTATTCCAGAAACTTGTCGATAATTTGCATTTGCATCACTATTTCTTACTTCGATAATAGCTTGTTCGATTGATTTTCCTCCCTTAAGTTTTTCAAATCCTTGAATCGCATATCTTGGTTCGGTTTCTGCAATTACTGAAAACGCTCCAAGTTCAGGTTCAATGTAAATTGTAGAATTCCCAACATAAATATTGTCTGTGGCAACTGCGATCCCCCATTCTTTGGTGTTTTCGTCATAGGCTAGAATGGAAAAGGTTGAGTTTATATTTTTCTCGGTCAATAAACTCGGTAAATTTTGCCCGTAAGTCGATAATGCTCCAATTAACATGAGGATTAAGAAAATCTTTTTGTGATTTTTCATTTGATTGTTTGTTGATTGATGATTTTGCTAAGGCATTACTGCCAACAATTGTATATACGTAAAAGTACATATATATTCTTTATAATCACTCCATTTGTAAACGCTTATAAATCACTTCTGGCCCATTCAAATAGACTCCCGTTTTTTTTGATTCTCCCCGGCACAATGTTATCGCTTCCTGGTGATTGATCTGCTCTTCCCGGTTGTTGTAAATTATTCTTCGTAGCTTACCATAGCTCTCCCGTAGTGTGCATTGATATTCCCGTTCAGCGGGAAAGATTTATATATGATTACGCCGAAGGTAATTATAAATACGGAACGAATTATGAACCTAACGGGAATGATATACTGACTTACGTGAAAAGACTCTACCCATACGCGAGCGCCTAAAAATGTGACGGGGTTATTAATAATGTACTTTATCCAAAGATTTGAGCAAAATGAAGATCAATTCGCCTTACTATATGCTTCTTTTAACCACTCTACAAGTTCATTATCGATATCATCTATAGAAGTGATTTGTACACGATGGGTACACATAGTACCAAAAGGCCCAGAATCGCCCAGCCGATCGGTGGTGGGTTTATCTTTTAGTTTTAAACCCAAGTCTATTCTGGTTTTGGTAGCGGGTTTGATAAGCGCAAACTGCTTTTTTCTAATAATACTAACACTTGTCTTTTTGGGTGTTTTCACAACATCTGCGCCAAAAGTATCTACCACTTCGAGAAGTTTATTATAAATTGGCAATAGTTGTTCTTTACCCTTGTATTGATTGGTAACCAGGTCATCGGGCGTATCAGTATTTTCTTTAGAAAGTGATACAATGGTATTGGCAAATCCATGGGTAACGCCATGCTCCTGTTTTAAAAATTTGACGGCTTCGCCATGTTTAGCAAAAGACTTAGTTGTTAGAATTTGTTTCCATTCTTGTAATGACTTTCCCGTTTTTTCGGGCATATTGTCGATCATGGTTTGTAATGCTTTGTCCATAACTAAAATTTTGTTGGTTGTCCTGTTTCTAAATAAGAAATAAGTTGCGTATGCCCTTTTTCATTTGCAGAAATAAAAAATTTCATAAGTTCAAGGTATTTTGGATTGTTTTTATAACCAATCCCGTAAGAAGTAATTCTAGTGTGGTCCTGATCTACTTCTTCAAAATGAATAATGTTATACATATCCTTGGCATCTTTTTTCATAAATTCAGGAAAATCATTGGTTAATTCAGCCTGAAGCGTAATCATCTTCCTGGGTATATAATTGATTACATGAAGACGTATGGTAGAAGCATCTCCTATCGTACCGTTTTTATTATAATTGGTTTTTATGAGTCCATTAATTTTAAAATCCACTTCTGCCAAAGGAGTAACCCAACTTTGCCATCCTTTTTTTGTTGAATAGGCATCCTAACAAGCATCCAAACTAGCATTTACTTCAAAAGATTGTGCCAAAACAAGGTTTTGAGATTGGGTAGAATCTATTTTTGAATGTACCCTTTTTTCTACCTCTTCGTTTGAACTTTGAGAATAATTAATTAACGAAAAGAATGCTGTCACCAAAAAAAATACAGTTTTTTTCATATGTCCAAATACTTAATTAGATCTTAATTCATACAAATTAAAGAAATGAGTATTATCCAAGATAGTAAAAAATTAACCTTGCTTATCCAGTGGAAAAAAATTAGGGGCACCATTATGATGATCTGCTTCTATGAATTCTTGTGGATTGAATCCTGAGAACTCATTAAATTCTTTGATAAAATGCGATTGATCCGTATATCCAAATTGATAGGCTATCTGTGACCATGCAATTTTTTGTTGTGTATGAATTTGCTGCAATATTTGATTAAATCTAAAAATACGATGCAGTACTTTGGGTGTTAAGCCACAATATTTTTTAAACTGATTAATCAAATGTTTTTGAGTTTTTGGGTAGGTCTCGACTATAGTCGCATGTGTGGATAAATGATTCTCTTGTAGTTGTTTTAGTAGTACAACCAGTGCCTCTTCGGGTATTTTGGCATCATCAAATCTGTCTTGAAGCCATTTTGTAGCAATATCAAACTTTTTATTAACCGTTTTAGGTTTAAGAATCTGCCCGCGTAGCGCTACTATTTCATCTCCAAAAACCTCTTGTGCTGCAATTACTTTATCATTGAGTTGATGAACGGGAACATGCAAAAACGGAAATGAACCTGTGGGTTTAAATTGTATGACAAACATCTCAGAGTCCTGATGAGCAGAGATAGAAAGGTAGTTTTTATGCATTCCTGAGATCCAAACATTCTTAAAAGTTTTATTGACGACAAGGGTTTGGTTATCAAAGGTATTTCTCTCTATACCATCTAATTCAAAAATAATAAAAAGGTGTCCGGTGGGAACTACGCGTTCGATAGAGTGATCGGGTTGAAAGCCTTTAAAATAGAATATAGATTCTATAAACGCTTCGAGGGATTTTGGTAATGTTTGTTTTTCGAATATCAATTCTTAGTGTTTATTGAATTATACATGAGACTTTAAGATAATTATTAATTTGACAGTGCAATCCTTTTAAATAGAAAAACATTCTTTCCTTTTATGATTATCCTTAATGTGTAATAATGTAATTCTTTAGCGTCATTCCGAACCTGCCTGCATTACCGCAGGTAGGCAGGTTTATTTCGGAATCTCATTTCGTTCATAAACAATCAGTTATAATGCGAACCTGAAACGAGTTCAGGTTGACGATTATCGTATATGATATATTACGGATATTCAATTCCTTTTTTTAATTCTTTAAACGTAATAATTTCCTGATGCTCGCTAAGTGCGACAACAGCACTATGGGTACAATTATAGTAGGTAACCATACAAATGGAAAATAGGTTACTCCAACATTAGGCTGATCAAAGGCTAATTTCTGAAAAGGAGTTTGTGCACTTAAAACGGCAATGGTTAGTATATTTAATAATAAGGCCAGGCATGCAAAGTTCCAGAACAAGAGGAAACGATTGCCCAAAATTTTCTTCACAAATATCAAATAATATACGATAGGGGCTGTGATTCCTGAAACGATATCAAAGTTATATCCCTCGAACGTCATGTACACCGGAATCAAACCACTTAAAAAAATCGAATGCAATACCACTTCTACAGGAAGTCGTACAACATGTAATAGTGTTAACCATTTTATGTCTAATGAATCTATAAATCGTCTGCCATTTTTGGTTATAAATAGTAATAAAACAAACAATGTAACTGGGCCTAATAGAAAAACAAATCGTGGTGGTACTTCACCTAACTTTTCATAAAATCCTAAGACTCCCAAAACACCAACAATTAAACCCCATATTAAAATTGCTACTACTACTTTTTTATTTTCATTACTGGCAATATAAAACAACCAAAGGGTTGCTATAGTAGTCAGTACGAACATGATAACTGTAAACACGGATACACTCTCCATATACGAATTTCAAGTTTGAATTAATAAGCAGAAGGCAGGTTTAAATATAGCTATATTTTTATAAAAATCTGATATACTTATGTTAAAGAGACTACTTATTATCTCCCTTCAACTTCCCAATACGTTGCCCTTGTTGTACGGTAAGTGATGATATTCTGTTTTTCTCGAATAATAATAACACGGTAGACCCTCCAAAAGCAAAATGACCTAGTTTTTCTCCTTTGTACACCTTTTTCGGAGCCTCGGGTTTGATTTCTCTAAACTTTTCTACAAAATTGACAGATCCAATGGTTTGCAATCCAATAGGGATCATCGCTACATGACCATACTGTTTGGTCTCAATAATAAAATATCCATGCCTGAAGTCCTGAAACACACTATAATCTTTGTTATATCCAGGATTACCATTGTTAATCATATCCAATATATCAGGCATACCAAATAATCGGTCCCCTACGCTTTCTTTGGATTCGACCATAACTCCCGATACTGGAGCGTGATAGTGATGATAGTTGGTTGGCATCAAGAATACCGCAAGAGCTGTACCGCCAATAAACTTCTCTGCATATTTTGAGGAGTCTAATAACTCATTCAGACTTAACTCCATCTTTGCTTTGGTCGGAATCTTGGTATCAAGTTTTAGGTCATTGTTAATCAAATTGATCACCCCATCTGCCGGAGATACGATCACAGAATTATCATGTACATTGTCAATTGGGCGTGCTCCTGTTTTTATATCCCTTGTAAAAAACTCATTAAAGGATTTGAAACCATCCTTTGGTAACACAAAATCTTCGTTTCCAAGACTCGCATCACTCAGCCATTTGTTTATGTTTTTGGTAGAGGCCGGGCTTTCCATAAATTTCCCTCGTTCTTCGATGAAGAATAAAGACCAACTTAAACCAGGTTCTTCGAGAATAAATTTTTTCCCATCAGGGTTTTCATAGTAAAGAAAGGAAAATTCAATAATACGATCCAATCCATTGTCTTTATTTGGTAAAAAGTAGAACCATTCGTTCAAAAAAGTATACAAATCATCGATTTCCTTGTCTTTCCAGGGGTTTTTTGATCCATCTGGAAGGTTTTGAACATTTTTGAACATCTTGTTCACCATAGACTGAAAATCGGAATTTGAAGTATATAGTTCTTTGAGTTTTTGAACCGGAGGCGAATCATTTTGAGCTTTTACGGTTGGAATAAAAAGAATACTAAGGGCAAACAGGTAAATAAACAATCTTGTTACTTTCATCTTCATTATCTTTTATTGAAAAAGCAAGAAGTATTGGTCAAGTTTGGATTTCTAATTGAAGCATTTTGCAGGATTATTAACAACCTACTTTCCAAATATATAAAAGATTGTCCTTAATAGATTACATTAGATTGTTAATAGAAGTCTAATTTTTTTTGACTGGTCGTTAGGGAAACAAACATGTGTACCATTAGGAACTTACAATTAATGTAGTAAGGATTATTAAAAACCATTTTACTGTTTTTTATCATCTGTTTGCAGATTAGGTTAATTCTCTTCCTCTACCGGAATTCTCTCTCGTAAAATAGCGGATGCCTTATCGAGATATTTTAAAAAGTGTGAATCATACTCTCTAAATTTCCTGTCATCCCTTAATGCACCCAATTTGGGAAGGATTTTCATTTGCTCCCAAGCACCCGATGGTATATCGTTGCTTGTAATATCGAGTTTTGAATGCTTTGCTCTTTCTTCTTTAAGTATCGTTTTTCTTTTCTCGTCTATCTCTTGAAGTACCGAAATCCGTTTATAGTTATCTCTATATTCATTTAATAAACCCTTGATAAAAAGATTCATTCCTCTGATATACGGTTTCAGTTCTTCTTTTAATTTGGGGAATTCTGGGTTTAGAGCACGTTTAATATTGTGAAGAATAACGACCCCGTCTATTAATTCTCGCATTTGTTCACCGTAGGTTTTGGCCGTACGGTGCGCTTCAATAAGCAGGCGAGCTTTTTCTACCTTATCGTATACAGATTTGAAATCAGAAAGAACATTTCGATAAAAATTTAATTTTTCTTTCTCCCGTTGTCTTCTAACATCAACATCCTTTAATATCCATTGTACAAGACCTCCTATAACTGTAATTAGAGAAAGTGTAGCACCGGTTTTTCCCATTTCAACCAATAGGCGATTGGGTGTTTGGTCTTCCCAGGTTAGTTTTAACATTACTGCCCACAGCATAAGACCAACCACAATGATACTAACAAGAATGATTATAGTTTTTGCTGATCTCATCTCACCATGATATTTTTGAATAAAAATATGAGATCCAAAATTTGTTTGTAAGGGTTCATCAACTAAATAAATAAGGAAAACACCCCTTTTTGTACTTGTAGAAATTTCTTGGTTTCGTGGCCTACCTAAGATATCCCATTATTCCCAACACCGTTTCTTTTTACCTATAGAGAACAAATTATTGCTTTTCGGCAAATTCTTTAAATTGATTCATCCACTTTTCTGCCGGTTTTCGATACATTCCCGGAAATAGAATTGCCATAAGTTTTGGCATGATCCAATTTATACGGGTATATTCAAATTCATACGCATACCTCGTTTTGTCATTATCCAGAGCTGTAAAAGTACACTTCATAGTGTTATCCATATGTTTGTGATGATAACTAGCTTCAAAAGAATCCGGTAGTCGATTTGCTGTAATTGTTTCGGTCAATTCCATATCATGCTTCCCGTGTTTGTAGTACATTTTGGAAACTGCTCCATCCTCTCCTTCTCTACCACTTATCAATTCTTTTCTTACAAATCCATCCTGGTACTCTTTTAGATTATTTGGGTCTGCAAAAATTTTTGCTAGTTTATCTTTGTTGTGATTAATATCCTTTGAGCCCTTAAATTTCATCTTTCCATGATTTTATAGATTCCTTATAAATATAATAAATACAAAATTGTGTCTTCCAATACATTGATATTAATGCAGTAGTTTTTTAATTTCTTATTTTATATCCTTATAGTCGGTGTATAATCTTCTTTGAACCTTTAATATATCTTTATTTTCTTGAAATATACCCAATCTCCCATTGCCAAGCCTGGTCTGGAATATTCTGCATTTGAAAATAAAGATGTGGTTCTGTGGAATTAGAAACTCTCAATTGGTCTCCTTGCTTAGTCAACTAACACTTTTTATACCTAGTTCTTTGCTAAGTTTTACTCGACGTACTGAAGATTTTTTGGGGTTTGTGCGTAAAAATTTAATAGGGATTTTTGCTCCAATAGTCAGTTTTTCATAACATGCCAAACTATTTACATAAAAACTGTTCTCATAAGTAGTTTCGTTATATTCAAAAACATAAGACAAGAGGTAATGAAACTCTTCTATATAATCGATGTGACCATCAGCCTTTTCTTGATAAGAATGATCTTCAATTTCTTTATTCGTAATTTTTGCAATAGTGTAACTTCCATATTTTTTTGTTATTTCCTGCTCATAATAGTACAGGAAACTTGAGGGTATTGTATAAAAAAACACAAAAAGAGAAAATACCATTACAAATCCACCAAAACCATATAAAGCAATGGGTTTTTCAATCTTGGTAGCTATGTAAATCAAAAGGATTCCAATGGCTATAAATATTAATAAAATAGCAAGAATTCCTGAATGCTTTTTTATCGCTACCATCGAAAAGTTTATTCTATCTTTTAGTACTATTTTCATTCAATAATTAACCCCATTAAAGACTCTAAAGATAGTATGTTTATCTTTTTTAACCCGAATTATGCATTAGAACTTCGTTATGAAGCTATAATGCATAATTCGGGTTTAATTACTATTTGATATTACTTCTTCTGAAGTTAACCCAAAGATGGGAGGGGTTTTCACATTCAACATTCCCAGGTATAGATATAGTTGCCCCCTATGATGTACTTCGTGCTCTACCATGGCCCGTAGCCATTTCCAGATGGTGATTTCTATTCCTCCGGGTGTTTTACACTCTTTTTGAAGATCTTCAGCTGATAATTGAGCAAATATTCTCAGGGATTCTTCATTCATTTTCTCATAGTAAGCCTTCACTTCTTCAAGTCCTTTTGCATATTCAACTCCACAACCTTTATATCTACTAGGTTTAAACTGCACAGTTTCGGCATACATGTAACGTTCTATATTGGCTAGGTGACGTATAATGTCTCCAATGGTAAATTTTTCTTTCCGGTAGGTCCATTCTATTTTATCATGAGGAATATATTCAAATAGCCTCTGGGTTCTTTTCTTGATTTTAGAATAATACCCCAGAAAGACTTTTATATCATTGATTTGCATGTTACTAGTGTTTATAGAGCCTCATCCATTATCTTCTGCACTACCTCTGGATTAAGAAGTGTACTGGTGTCACCAAGGTTATCGGTATCCTTGGATGCAATTTTGCGTAGGATCCTTCGCATGATCTTTCCGCTACGTGTTTTGGGCAATCCAGGCACAAATTGGATTTTATCAAGCTTAGCAATAGGGCCAATTCGTTCGGTAATTTGTTGGTTTACCTCTTTACTTAGGTTATTACGATCTCTATATTCTCCGGTTTCTTTCAAAATAACATAACCATACAATGCGTTTCCTTTAATATCATGTGGAAAACCAACGATCGCAGATTCTGCAACGGCAGGGTGTTCATTGATAGCATCTTCGATTGGTGCAGTACCCAGGTTATGACCAGAAACAATAATTACATCGTCTACTCTACCTGTTATCCGATAATACCCTACTTCATCTCGCAAGGCCCCATCTCCTGTAAAGTATTTATTCTCAAAAGCTGAGAAATAGGTGTCTTTATAACGTTGATGATTACCCCAAATAGTTCTGGCCATAGATGGCCATGGAAATTTAATACACAAACGTCCATCCACTTGATTCCCTTTGATCTCCTGGCCGTTCTCATCCATTAATGCCGGTTGTATGCCAGGCATAGGTAAGGTTGCATAGGTGGGTTTGGTTGGCGTAGAATATGGTATGGGCGAAATCATCACACCTCCGGTTTCTGTTTGCCACCAGGTATCTACAATAGGTGATTTCTTGTTCCCTACATGATCGTTATACCAATGCCATGCTTCTTCGTTAATGGGCTCTCCTACCGTTCCTAAAACTTTCAGGCTCGAAAGATCCCGATTAGTCACATAGTCCAGGTTCTCTTTGGCTAATGCTCTAATAGCTGTCGGAGCTGTGTAGAATTGTGTCACTTTATGTTTTTGTACAATGTCCCAAAACCTTCCAAAATCAGGATATGATGGTACCCCTTCGAACATCACTGTGGTTGCCCCATTCGCTAAAGGTCCATAAACGATATAAGAATGTCCTGTAATCCACCCGATATCAGCCGTACACCAATAAATATCATCTTCGCGATACTGAAAAACATTTTTAAATGTGTAAGCCGTGTATACCATGTATCCCGCAGTAGTATGAAGCATTCCTTTTGGCATTCCTGTAGAACCTGATGTATACAAAATAAACAATGGATCCTCGGCATCCATTACTTCAGGCACGCAATCTTTATAAGCATCATCAAGTAATGGCTGCAGCCAGTGATCACGACCTTTTTTCATGTTAATGTCGGATCCTATTCGATTGACAACCAATACTGATTTTATACCTGGGCAATCTTCTAATGCTTCATCGACGATACCTTTTAAGTCAATCGTTTTTGTCCCTCTATACGAACCATCGGATGTGATTACCATTTTTGCATCACAATCATTTATTCTGGTTGATAGCGCATTAGACGAAAACCCCGCAAATACTACAGAATGTACTGCTCCAATGCGAGCACAAGCCAATACAGAAATTGCTAACTCTGGGATCATTGGTAGATAAATGCAAACTCTATCTCCTTTTTCGATCCCTTGCTCCTTAAGTACATTAGCAAATTTACAAACACGCTCATGAAGTTGTTTATAGGTAATATGTTGTGCATCTTCCTCTGGATTGTTGGGTTCAAAGAGAATAGCCGTTTTATGTCCCCTATTACGTAAATGACGATCAATACAATTTTCTGTAATATTTAATTGCGCTCCTTCAAACCATTTGATCTCGGGTTTTGTAAAATCCCAGCTCAATACATTGTCCCATTTCTTTCGCCACATGAAATGTTCTTCGGCTACCTCTGCCCAAAAGGTTTCAGGGTCCCGAACTGATTTTCTATATACTTGATAGTATTCTTCAAGATGTTTTATGTGATAATTACTCATTGTTGGTGTATTTAATATATTTTTAATTCTTATGTTTTTTTCCTTTAAAAAGACCAAACCAGTTGGGGTTTAGCACCTTTAATTTAATTAAAACCCAAAGGATCGTTACGAAGCACAGTCCTATGACAACAGAATTCAAAGGACTTATAGGTGTTTGATTTTCCAGGCTAAACCGAAAGTAAAGCGAGATAACTACATAAATACTTATTACAATATCCGAGGCTAAAGGACTTAATCTTAATTTCATGTGTTACTTATTTAGTTTAAACAAATGTTGTTTGCACACAACATCAAAAGTTAATTCAATAATTCGTTTATTTCTGCTACCAGTTTCTTAACCGAAAATGGTTTGGTTAAATACTTATCGGCTCCCATTTGTAGTCCTTTCTCAATATCGGCAGCTTTGTTCTTGGCCGAAAGAAACACTACTTTGGTATCCTTAAGATTTTGATTACTCTTTATTTGTTTTAGCGTTTCATATCCATCTACATTGGGCATCATGATATCCAACAAAACGACATCGGGTATTTTATCTTTTGCAATTTGCAGGGCTTCTCCTCCATCCCGAGCTATATACACTTCATAATTCTTTTTTTTGAATGTATATTCTAATGACATTACGATATTTGGCTCATCATCTACAATTAATATCTTCTTCATATATTATTTCTTTATTCATTGGTATTGAGGCTAATTTATTTAGGTATTGTAAATAGGAAACGTGCTCCTTTTTTATATTTTTTATCGACCCATATTTTACCTTTATGGCTCTCTATTATCTTTTTACTTATTGCCAATCCAAGTCCACTACCCATGGGTTTCTTAACATTTTGATGTTTTGATTGATAAAATTTATCAAAAATATAATTTACATCTTCCTTGGGAATCCCTTTTCCGTTATCCTCTATTGAAACTTCGATCATATGTTGTTTTTGATGTGCATCAATCATAATTACACCTTTCTCAGGTTCTGAGAACTTAAGTGCATTAGATAACAAATTGGTTAACACCTGAAGCATGCGATCTTCATCATAATTGGCAAGAATCTCTTTTCCGTTTTGGTGAATGATCGCTACGTTTTTGTTACTAGCTATCTGGGAAACCCCATTGATTGCCTTATCTATAGTTTCATCAATCTGATTAGGTTGAATTTCCATTTGATCTCTACCACTTGAGAGTTTTTCAAGGTCTAGAATATTATGGATTAATCTTGCCAGGCGATCAGAATCATTCACAATATTATCCAGAAATTTAGTTTTTAGTTCGTCGGGCATATCATCTCCATCCGTAAGTACTTCAGAAGCAGCTTTTATAGAGGTGATAGGTGTTTTTAGTTCGTGCGCTATAGTGTCTAGAAACTCATCTTTTATACGATCCTGTTCTAATAATTCAATATTGGCAGTTTTTAATTGTTCGGTAAGTTGAGTAAGTTCTTTAGACTTTTCTTTTAATGCTTTATTGATCGCAATCGTTTCTTTTGATTCTTCTAATATTTTTAATACCTCGAGAAGGCTTACGGGTTCTTCTTTAGCAACACTACCTATTAAAATTCTAGCAGATGCACTACCAATACTCCCTGTGAGAAGTTTTTCAGAAAAATTAATAAGCCGGGCGTCTGCCATCTCCTCTTCCTGAGAAATTCCGTACTTCATATTGAAAAGATTCAATGCCCTTTCTGTTCGTTTTTCACCCAAAAAACGATTCAGCATACTACGTATATCAGAAACATAAGCTTCTCCTTTCCACACAAATGCGCCATCTTGTAAATTCGCATAATTACTACTATTTATGAACATTTCAGCATAATTACGTTCTCTATAATTTCCTTTGGAAAGCAATGAAATAGTTAAAAAACTAAACGTATTTAAGAACATACTCCAAAAAAAGGAATGTGCCTCTGGTCCAAGAAAATCAATCCCCAATAAAGCATATGGTTTTAGCATTTCAATTCCGAAGAGACCTCGTTCTACAAATAAATTATTTCCAGTAAGTACATTTACAATAAAAGGAAGAATCAACGTATACACTACTGTCAAAACTCCTATAATCATTCCAACTTTTGCAGCTCTAGCCGAACCACGGTTCCAGAAAAGGCCAATAAAAAATGAAGGCGCCAGTTGGGCAATTACAGCAAAAGAAATTAAACCTATTGAAAATAATGATAATTCATAAGAGAAGTTAATGTAAAAGAAGTATGCAATAATGATTAATGAGAATATCGAAATTCGTCTGATGTTTTTAATGTAATTGGCATTCTTTTCGGGATTCCCTTGTATAAACTTGTCTAAGAAACCGTACGGAATAATCAAATTGTTACTTACCATTGTTGACAATGCTAATGTAGAAACTACCACCATCGAAATTACCGCCGAAAAACCTCCTAAAAATACCAACATTGCCAGTACTACATTATTGTTTTGTAATGGTAAAAGCAACGTATAATAGTCGTGATTTACATCACCTGCCAAAGTAAGATTTCCTCCCCACGCAATAAAAATCACAAAAACATTAAATAATAGCAGGTATAATGGAAACATCCATATCGCCTTTTTTAAGTAACGTTCTCTATCATTTTCTACTACGGCAACATGAAATTGTCTAGGCAGCAAAAAAATTGCAAAAAAAGAAAGCATGATCATAAACATCCAGTTAAAACCAGATTCTAAACCATTGAAAGAGGTTATTTCTTTAAAATTATTAAGTTGTGAAGCTTGCCGATAGATATCTGATGTCCCATCGAATAAGAAAAATGTAACATATACTCCAGCTATAAGGAAAAAGGCGAGTTTTAGAATCGATTCTACCGCCACGGTTGTCATAATACCTTTTCTACGTTGTGAAGCATCGGTTGCCTGAGTACCAAAAAAAGCCACAAAAATTGCAAGCAGTACTGCGATATAAAAGGTAGAGTCATCTAATATTGTAGTTGAAACATAACTGGTCTCATCAGTAATAATTTCAAAAGTTTCTGAAATAGCTTTAAGTTGTAACGAGATATAGGGGACAATAGCAAATACGCAGATAACGGTTACCAATGCTCCCAGAAAACGGTTATTTCCGTATCGTAAGGATATAAAATCTGCTATGCTTGAGATTTTATGTTGTTTTGAAACACGTATAATCTTGCGCATGACTAATATCCACAAAGGCAATGAGATTACAGGTCCCAAATAAATAGTCAAAAAACTGATCCCTGATTGCGAAGCAATACCTACGCTTCCGTAATACGTCCATGCAGAACAATATACAGCCAAAGATAACACATAGATATATGGGTTATTAACCCATTTGCTTTTAGAGTTTTTTTCTGCCCAAAAGGCAATTAAAAATAAAAAAGCCAAATAGACAATAATGACAGATATCAAAAGATAATTATTCATAGTGCCTACGTAATATGAAGTATGATATGATTATAGCCAATATCCAAATCAGAAAAATAAAGAAATAGATCATCGGGAAACCAAAAATTTCGCCAGAATGATCAAAAATCAATACCAACGGAACATTCCACAGCAAAAACAACACTAAGGAAAGTACTATAAGTTTTTGTTGGTGTCTTTTCTTCATTTTAGCACAATTAACCTTATAAAGTTAGGAAAAAAACGGTGCTATAACTATTGTAGAGCACCGTATTCTTCTAAATTAAAAATCAGTGTGAAGATGCTTCTCCCGCTCCACTCGGGATTCGAATATGTTCTACGATATCCTGCACCTCTTCTGGTGGAGCAGCTGTGATACGAGATATCACAACGGAAACGACAACATTGACAATCATTGCTATGGTTCCAAAACCTTCAGGAGATGTCCCGAACCACCATTCACTAGCGGGTCTTGGCTCCATTACTCCAATTAGCCCTGTCTTATATCTAATCATATAGAATAACATTAAGGTAATACCAACGATCATCCCAGATACAGCACCTTGTCTATTCATTCTCTTATCAAAAATACCCAATATAATTGCAGGGAAGAATGATGCCGCAGCCAACCCAAAGGCCAGTGCGACGACGGCTGCTACAAAACCTGGCGGATAAATACCGAACAATCCTGCCACGATAATAGCAAACAAAATACTGATACGTGCTGCCCAAAGCTCTCCTTTTTCAGAAATATTGGGTTTGATTTGTTTTTTAATCAAATCATGAGAGATTGAAGTAGAAATTACCAATAATAGTCCAGCAGCAGTAGAAAGTGCCGCGGCCAATCCACCTGCCGCCACCAAAGCTACCACCCAATTAGGTAATTTCGCAATTTCTGGGTTAGCAAGCACCATAATATCTCTATCTACATACAATTCATTTGCAGAATCATTGGCATTAGAAACCAATCGTTCACCATATTGTCCTCTTTGATCAGTGTATGCTGGTTTTCCATCGGTTGCACTACCATTTACGTACTGTATCTTACCATCTCCATTTTTATCTGTCCAGGCAATTAACCCAGTATTTTCCCAGTTCCTAAACCATTCTGGAACCTCTTCATATTTATTATTACTTACAGTCTCGATCAGGTTTGTTCTGGCAAAAACGGCAATAGCGGGTGCTGTTGTATATAATATGGCAATAAACAATAATGCAAGACCTGCAGATTTACGAGCATCTTTAACTTTGGGCACCGTAAAGAAACGTACAATCACATGCGGCAATCCAGCGGTACCTACCATGAGCGCTAATGTAATGGCAAAAACATCCCAGGTTGATTTTGAACCGTCTGTGTATTCATTGAACCCTAGCTGAGTGTGTAATGTATCTAACTTTTCTAATAAATAGGTCCCGTCTTCAACAGTACCCCCCATTCCTATTTGCGGAATGATATTTCCTGTCATTTGCATGGAGATAAAAAATGCAGGTACCATAAAAGCAAATATCAACACACAATATTGTGCAACTTGAGTATACGTTATTCCTTTCATTCCTCCTAGAAATGCGAATACCAATACCACAGCCATCCCAATAACGACTCCAAGGTTAATATCCACTTGCAAGAATTGGGAAAATACGATTCCGACTCCTCGCATTTGCCCAGCTACGTATGTAAATGAAACAATCAATGCACAAATAACCGCTACTGTTCTTGCGGTATTAGAGTAATATCGATCCCCTATAAAATCCGGCACGGTAAATTTTCCAAATTTCCTAAGATAAGGCGCTAATAGAAGTGCGAGGAGTACATATCCCCCGGTCCAACCCATCAAAAATACAGAACCGTCATATCCCATAAAGGATATCAAACCTGCCATTGAAATAAATGAAGCAGCACTCATCCAATCGGCAGCAGTAGCCATACCGTTTGCTAATGGAGAAACACCGCCTCCTGCTACATAAAATTCTTTGGTTGAACCTGCTCTAGCCCATATGGCTATCCCAAAATAAAGGGTGAAAGTAATCCCTACTAAAATCCATGTCCATACTTGAACGCTCATAATAATATATTTTTTTGGTTAGTATTAAGATTACTCATCGTAACCATATTTTTTGTCCAGTTTATTCATTAATCGTACATATACAAAAATGAGTATCACAAAAACATAAATAGAACCTTGTTGCGCAAACCAGAAACCTAATTTAAAGCCTCCAAGTCTGATGTTGTTTAGCGCATCTTTGAAAAGTATTCCTGCTCCATAGGAAACTAAAAACCAGATTGTCAATAGAATTACTAAGTACCTAAGGTTTTCTTTCCAGTACGCGACTGCTTTTTGTTTATCTGTCATAAGTTTAAATTTTATAAGTAAATCATAGCTTGAAGTGTAATAAAGCTTTGCGCATCATTATCTCCGTATTTCGTGTTTAAATATTCTAAGGTGATTTTTGAGTGATGACCACTAAAATATGCATTCGCTCCTACTCCAAAAGTTGTGGCATTATCATCTATAGCATCTATCGACCGAGTATTGAAAGATGCATAGGGTTGAAACTTGGTTTTTTTATTATCATTAGGGATCACATACCCAACATGACCATAAATCATAGAGCCTGTTTCGTAGGTCTGGCCTAAGGTGAAGTTTTCTCCGTAATCATTATTTTGATAAGTAGCATAGGCAGTAATTGCAGATCCATTTTCACCTAAAGGAGCATCATAAAAGGCATCTACAGCAAAAATGGCTACATCTTCGCCTTCAAGTTCTCCTGTAGAATTGGCTATTACGCTTCCTTTTGGATGAAAAAAGAATCCGGCGCCCACATTAAAAACCTTTTTGCCTCCTATATATGATCCCACTTTGTAGGGTAAGAAATTTGATTCTTGATCAAGAAAGTTATAATCAAAATAACCTGCAAAATTCTTCCCTGCATCTTTAGAACCTAATAGCCTTCTTCCTGCATAAACCGCAGCACCATCTGGAGTAGGGTCTGTGCCTTCCTGAAGATTGTTTGTCCCTGATTCATTGATTGAAACACGATATTGTAGTTTACCAAAAGATCCTTTGGCATAAATACCTATATGACGGGCAAATTGATCTGATAATCCTATGGTTGCCCAGGATTGTCGATTATTATCTAATGTCATGATATTTAAGGTACTTTGATTATTAAGACGGGAGATTCCGTTCCAATAATGAAGACCAGCCCCAATGGCATGATTTGCTCCTAAATTATATTGCCCCCAAACATCATGAAAAAATAATTGAGATTCTTCACCTCTTCCCAAGGGGCTCTGATTGTTAGCATTTAAGCTATTTAGACCAAAATGAGTAAGAATTAAGAAATCTTTATTGATCTGTGTATAAGCCAGAATACGAGCTCTTCGGATACTCATATTTGTTTTACTCACATCATCTGGTACCTCATCCTGATATCTGGCCCAGAACTGTACCCATGAAATTACTCTGAAGTATTTGGTTCCCTCTTCGTTGAGTTTCACTTTAAGTCCACCATCATAATCCGGGGATCCTTGTGAATACGTAAACTGTAAGGCAAAAAAACTTAAACCTAACAGCACTATTAGTTGTTTTCTCATAGAGTTTTAAAAGATTTAGATTAGTATTAATTTGATTTTGTGCGCAGTACTAATCTCTTAAAAAGTATGAGTTAACGAAAAACTAATATATTTATTCGTTAAATTAATATATCTAATCTCTAAAACGTTCCCATTTTATGAGCATAAACTTGTCTCCCAGTTCTGTTACAACAACACCAGCACCTGATAGATTGTTAACATCTAGAAAGTAAGTAGACAACTCTGAAGCATTTAAAATTTTATAGGTTGGATGATAATCAGCATTATAAGGTCTTTTAATGCTATATTTTTTTACCCAATTCATTATACTTACATGAGAAATCCCTAAAATTCGCTCGATTTCCCTATAGGTTAATCCCTCTAGATATAATTGCAAAGCTTTATTTACATAATAATCATCTATTTTTTTTCCTATCTTATTTACCGAAAAAAAATAGCTACAGGATTTACATTTAAAACGTTGCCTGTTATTTACTATTCCACTCTTAATATAATCACCGGAACCACAATTCGGACATGCATTAATTTTCATGTATACTTATTTAGCATAAATATAGCAATTTAGCGTTAAATACGTTAAACAAACACTGTTTTTCATTAATAAAAAACAAAAGAAATCTTAAAATACTATTGAATTTACTACTACTAGTGCATAATAAAACAAAAGTTAAAAACGTTTTGTTCCCATAAAATTTTGATTTAACCCAATAGTTTTATTAGCTTTTCAACCTTAAAAAGAAATAATAAATCGGCCCCATGAACAATAAAAAACTAACTCAGTATGCCATTTACGCAGTTGCGGTTCTGTGTGCTGCTTTAATTAATGAGCATATTATTAAATATGTAAAAAAACATATTGAACAAGATGGATATCTTTTGGTGATTATAGATATGGCTATTGTGGTACTAATTTTTGCTCCTGCATTTGGGTTGGTCACCAAATACACTAAAAAACTATCTCAGGCATACCTGAAGACTTCAAAAAAATTCTCTAGCACTAATAAAAATGGGACTCTTTTTGGTTTTACTATTGCAATTTTTATTTTATTTATTCTATATGCCAGTTTGCGGCATAATATTAATGTAATCGATGATTTGAAAAGATTAGTTCCTTAGAATCTAAACATCGCAAATTGTAATCCCTTCTTTTAATGCTCTCAACGTATCATCATATGTAGGGATAAACTCTTGCGCTACATATCCTTTAAAACCAGTTTTTACTATAGCTTTCATAATCGCCGGGTAATTAAGCTCCTGGTTGTCATTAATTTCGTTTCTTCCAGGAACTCCTCCGGTATGGTAATGATTAATGTAATTATGATACTTTCTAATGGTGGCAATAATATCACCTTCCATAATCTGCATATGGTAAATATCATACAATAGTTTAAAATTTGAAGAGCCTATTTTATCCACCAAAGCCACTCCCCAGGGAGTGTGATCACATTGATAGTCCTTATGATCTACTTTACTATTAAGCAACTCCATTATTAAAGTTACATTATTCTTTTCGGCATGTTTTACCAGCGGATTTAATCCAATAGCGCACTGCTCCCATCCTTCTTCATCAGAAATACCATTTCGATTTCCAGAAAAAACAATGACCTGTTTTATCCCTTCATGTGAAGCTTTAGAAATAAGTTCAGTATACTCTTTCTGTAATTTCTCATGATTTCCGGGATCATTAAACCCGTGTGTAATACTAGCAAAAGTGTCTGTAGCCAGGGAACACTTTAACTTGACATCCCGAACAATTTTCCATTCATCTGGTTTTAATAAGTCGATTGCTTTTAAACCTATGCCCTTTCCTTTTTGAGCCAATTCTTGTAAAGGAACTTTTTGATAACACCACCTGCATACTGAATGATTTATATTCCCTTTTAAAGATACAGGAAGACTATTAGTATTATTGTCTACAGAGTCTTTTGTTTGGCCTGCTATCATTGTACCACCAATGCTCATAGCTCCAACACCTAGTGATATGTTTTTAACTGCTTGTCTTCGGTTTATCTTTTTCTGAGCCATGGTTAAAATGATTAAATGTGTCTTTTAAAGATACTATTTTGTCAGCATATCATTCTTTATTAGCTTTTACTTTTTATAAAATCCTGTATTTGTTTTTTTGTAAATACAGGATTGGCACCTTTACTACCTGCAACCATAGCACCAACGGCACAAGCAAAATCAATAGACTTTTGTGGATCATTTCCATGAAGTAATTCCGAAATCAAAGTAGCCAAAAATGAATCTCCGGCTCCAACTGTATCCACTACTTTTACCTTATATCCCGAATTATTACAGAAGGCATTGTTATAGAATAATGTAGCTCCTTTTCCTCCTTTGGTGATGCATATTTGATTTGTATTGGTATATGTTGCGATTGCCTTTACCTGGTCCTCAAGGGTATTTTTGTGTATTTTGAAATGTGCACAAATCTCTACTAGTTCTTCATCATTTAATTTTATAAAATCCGCTTTCTTCATTAATTCTGAAAGTAAGATAGCATCGTAATGAGGGGGTCTTAGGTTTACATCTAAGATCTTAAACTTTGCAATATCTAGTAGCTGAAATAATGTATCTCGAGAAGCATCATTCCTACTAGCTAAACTTCCAAATATAATGGCATCAGACCGTTTTACCTCTTCTTTTATGACTTCTGAATATTCTATAAAATCCCATGCTACGGGTTGGTTTATTTCATAGGTGGCGGTATTTTCATGATCCAATATAACCAGAACCTCACCCGTTTTATATTGTTTATCAACCTGAAATGTATTCGTGGGTAACCCCCGTTCTTCTACATACTTCATTATATCTTTTCCCAAATCATCATTACCGATTTTAGTAATTATAGAAGAATCTATCCCCATACTTTTAAGTCGCAAAGCAACATTAAGAGGGGCTCCGCCAATTTTTTTATGTTTAGGAAATATATCCCAAAGTACTTCTCCGAAACAGGTAATTTTCATCTATTTAATATTTGATTCTAAGATACTATTTATCGCTGAACAAAAACAACCCCCACAGGTTAACAACTCCTCTGGGGGTCTAGACTGAAGCCAAAAAATTAAACTAACTCAACTTACACTCAATTAAACTTGCTTCAGTTTCTCTTCTATGCTTTTAAGGCACAAATTATTTATACTTCCAATATGTGTGTGTTTTGTATTTTTTTCTGGTTTATAATTTGCATTCTCTATGTCTTTTCCAATTTTTACATAAGCATCTCTAAACGACATTCCGTTCATCACCAAAGTATTCAGAGTATCTACACTAAAGAGATAGTCATACTTGGGATCATCCAGAATACTTTTGTTAACTCTGATATTTTTTAGCGCATATATTGCCATTTCTAACGATGCCTTTATGTCTTGGATAGCAGGCACGATTCCTTCTTTAAGCAACTGAAATTCTCTATGATACCCACTTGGTAAATTGTTAGTCAACAGGGTTAGCTCATAAGGCAACGCTTGAATTTTGTTACATTTCCCTCTGATCAGCTCAAATACATCTGGATTTTTCTTGTGAGGCATAATACTGGATCCCGTTGTAAACTCTGAAGGAATACTCATGAAGTCAAAGTTCTGACTCATATACAAACATACGTCCATTGCCAGTTTTGAAAGTGTTGCTGCTACACTACTTACCGCAAAAGCAGTAGACTTTTCAGATTTTCCTCTACTCATTTGGGCTGCTACTACATTAAACTTTAAAGTTTCAAAACCTAATTCTTTTGTGGTAAATTCTCTATCTATTGGAAATGAACTACCATAGCCTGCAGCACTCCCTAAGGGATTTTGATCTACTACTTTTAGTGCCGCATTTATGAAATGTATATCATCAACAAAACTCTCGGTGTATGCCGAAAACCAGAGCCCAAATGACGAAGGCATTGCAATTTGTAAATGTGTATATCCGGGTAGTAGAACTTCTTTATACTTTTCTGCAGAATCCAATAGATTTTGAGATAGTTCTTTGACCAAAGATTTAATTTGTTGCAACTCGTCTTTTAAATACAAATGCATCGCTACCAACACCTGATCGTTTCTGGATCTGGCCGTATGAATTCTCTTTCCGGCATCTCCAATTCTTTTGGTTAATTCGAACTCTATTTTTGAGTGAACATCCTCAAACTGATCTTCAATAATAAAAGTACCGTCTTTAATTTCTTTTTGTAGATTGTTGAGTTCTCTTTCAATATCAGAGATATCTGTATCAGATAACAAATCAATTTTATGCAACATTTTGGCATGCACCAAGGTTGCCTTTACATCATATTTGGCAATTACCAAATCTAACTGTCTATCGTTACCTACGGTAAACATATCTATTTTCTGATCTGTTGGTAATCCTTTATCCCAGAGTTTCATTTTCTACTATTTTAATCTCTATGCGTACTATTATAGATTCCAGTCTACGCTGGAATGACAACTTAATGTTGATCAAACAATTCCTTCTAATATTTTTATATACAATGCTACTCCTTCTTTGATTTCATCTACACAGATAAATTCGTCTGCAGAATGAGATCGTGTTGAATCTCCTGGTCCAAGTTTTAATGAAGGACAACTTAACACCGATTGGTCCGATAATGTTGGCGACCCATAAGTAGTTCTTCCTAAAGTGATACCCGATTTTACAATAGGGTGATCTATTGGAATTGAAGAAGATCCCAGGTGCAATGACCTTGGTTTCACCTCAACATTTTTGGGCATTGCTTCCTTTACAATTTCCAGAACCTCTTCGTTTTTGTATTTATCATTTACCCTTACATCTACCACCAGATCGCAATGAGAAGGAACCACATTATGTTGTTTTCCCGCATTTAGCTGTGTTACTGTCATTTTTACCTTACCAAGGGTTTCAGACTCTTTTCCAAATTCATATTCTTTGAACCATCGAATTACTTCTAGGGCGTTATAAATAGAGTTATCGTTATTGGGATGCGCCGCATGACTTGCTGTTCCATTAACCGAAACATCTAACACCAAAAGTCCTTTTTCGGCGACTGCCAATTGCATTAATGTGGGCTCTCCAACGATACCAAACTCAACATTTTTCAAGTATTTTAATACGCTTTTTAATCCAAGTGGACCGCTACTTTCCTCTTCGGCTGAAGCTACCATCACAAAATTGTAGTTTATATCTTTTCTATCATAGAAATATGTGAATGTCGCCAATAGAGAAACCAAACACCCTCCGGCATCATTACTACCTAATCCATAAAGTCTTCCATCTTCAACAAAAGCTTTGAATGGATCATTGGTATAATTACCATTAGGTTTTACAGTATCATGATGTGAGTTTAGTAAAATTGTAGGCTTAGCTTCGTCAAAATACTTGTTGTATGCCCAAATATTGTTATTCTCCCTTTCGAAAGAAATATCGTATTGTTTGAACCAATCCTCAATAATTAAAGCGGTTTTATCTTCTTCTGAAGAAAAAGATGGAGTTTCTATCAACCGATGTAATAGTTTAATGCCGTTATTTGTTAGTTGTTCTATCATAATTAGTCCTTGAGTTTTTGGGTATGTGAGTATTTGAGTTCCTTTTTAATTTTACTTTTGAGCTAACTCATCTCTAACTTACTCACCACTACACACCTCACAAACTCAATGTGGTATGTTTTGTTTGGTTATCTTTTATAAATTCTGCGTTAGCAATATGCACTTTACTTACATTTTTCTGTAATGCATCAAAACAATTTTGCAGTTTTGGTAACATTCCATCAGCAATCACTTTAGCATCTATTAATTGGGTATACTTTTCTAAATCTATATGCTCTATCACAGAATCCTTGTCATTAATATTTTCGAGAACCCCTTTCAACTCAAAACAATAGAATAAAGACACTTCATATTCTTTACCCATAGCCGAAGCAATTTCCGAAGCAATCGTATCTGCATTGGTATTAAACAATTGTCCGTTTGCATCATGCGTAACCGCACAAAAGACAGGGGTAATTCCAAGCTCCAAGATTCCCTTAATCGTTTTTGCATTTACTTTGGTTACATCCCCCACATATCCATAGTCAATAAATTGTACTGGTCTTTTTTCAGCCAAAATCACATTGGCATCTGCCCCTGTAAATCCCAAGGCATTACAACCGTATTTCTGCAGACCAGAAACGATTGTTTTATTCAATAATCCTGCATACGTCATTACCACTATATCCAAATTCTCAGCAGAAGTTATTCTTCGCCCATCAATCATTTCTGTCTTAACCCCAAGTTTAGAAGCTAACTGAGTAGCAGATCTCCCTCCACCATGCACCAAAATTTTTGGTCCCTCTACCTTAGAAAAGCTTTCTAAAAAGGAATTTAAAGAATCTTGGTTCTCGATTATATTTCCACCTATCTTGGCTACTAATAATTTTTCCATCTTACGCATTTTCAAGAATTTTCTTCAACACCAATTGAGCGGCATACGTTCTATTGTTAGCTTGTTCAATCACTATTGAATTTTCACTGTCGATTACCGCATCTTCAACTACTACGTTTCTTCTTACAGGTAAACAATGCATAAATTTTGCATTATTTGTAATATTCATTTTCTCCTGGGTAATCTCCCAACTTTTATCCTCTCCTATTTTTCCATAATCATTATATGAGCTCCAATTTTTGACATAGATAAAGTCTGCATCTTTAAATGCACTTTCCTGGTTGTAATCAATGGGCACCTCTTTAGTAATTTCACTGGCTAACTCAAATCCCACTGGGTGGGTAATTACAAAATGAGCATCCATGTGTTGCATCATCTCTACAAAAGAATTGGCAACAGCCTGTGGTAGGGCTTTTGGATGCGGTGCCCATGATAGTACAACCTTTGGTTTATCTGTTTTTTTATGTTCGGTAATTGTTATGGCATCTGTTAAAGCTTGTAAAGGATGACCCGTAGCACTTTCCATATTAATGACAGGAATAGCAGCATACTTAATAAAGCTTTTTAATACCTTCTCACTATAATCATCTTTTCTATCCTCTAACTTAGCAAAAGCACGAATTGCTAATACATCACAATATTGTGAAACCACTTGTGCGGCTTCTTTTACATGTTCAGAATTTCCTTGATCCATTACAGTTCCGTCGCCGTATTCCAGGGACCATCCTTCTCCTGTAAAATTCATTACGATTACATTCATACCCAAATTCATGGCCGCTTTTTGAGTACTTAAACGGGTACGCAGACTCGGATTAAAAAACAACAGTCCAATAGTTTTGTCTTTTCCCAATTGGTTATGGGATAATGGTGCTTTCTTTAACTCAATAGCTTCTTGTACCCAAGTATTAAGGGAATCTATATCCTGTATGGAAAAATAGTTCTTCATCTTACTTCTATTTTCGCTTCTATATTTTCTTTATTAATTCTGGTAAATGGAACTTTATCATTAATTGCATCTATCATGAAATTATCCTTCAATCCATTCACTATCCAAGTTTCAATATTTGAATTTTGCGCTATTTTGGCCGCTTCGATCTTAGATTTCATTCCTCCCGTTCCATGAGAAGAAATGGAAGACACTACTTCATTTTCTAACACCTTAATATCATGTACTTCTTTTATGGTTTGATAAGTACTGTTCTCAACAGATGCTCTAGTACATATTCCATCTGTATTGGTTGCAATCACTAACAAATCTGCATCTAGTAATGCAGCAGTAAGACCTGCTAGTTTATCATTATCTCCAAACTGGATTTCATCGGTGGCTACCGTATCATTTTCATTAATAATAGGTATGTAATGATTTGCAACCAGTACATTAATTGTGTTAACAATATTCTTTTTTGATTGCTTTCTTTCAAAATCAGAATATGATAGTAAGCATTGCGAGGTTAACAGACCCAGATCCCTAAAGCTTTCTTGAAATATCCGCATTAGATGTGGTTGTCCAATAGATGCCAGGGCTTGTTTTACATTGATTTCTTTTCCGTTACTTTCTAAATTCACAAATTGTTTTGCAACAGCAATGGCTCCTGAGCTTACAATCACAAATTCGTATTCGTCTTGTAAGGCCATTATCTGCCTACCAATATCCTCTATTTTGCCTCTGGAGATTTGATCGGTCTCTTTGGTAAGGGTATTGGATCCTATTTTTAATACAATCCTCTTTTTATCTAATTTGCCCATCGCCATGTATATACCATTTATTTGTTACCAAATGCTGTAATCCAATAGGACCTCTTTGGTGTAATTTATCTGTACTTATTGCCAATTCTCCTCCCAAACCTAGCTGAAAACCATCGGTAAATCGTGTCGATGCATTATGATACACAGCCGCACAATCTACTGATGACATAAAGGTTTCGGCCTCCTTTTCATTTCTAGTAATAATTGCAGCAGAATGTCCTCCACTGTATTCATTTATTGTCGAAATTGCATCCCTCGCATTTTCAGTCTCGCCGATAACAATTTTATAATCCAAAAACTCTTCATGCCATATTGTTTTGTTTGAAATAGGGGTAACTTCTTCGTATTTTGAAAGCGAAGTATCTCCTAATATTTCAACATCGTAGTTTTGAAGCGTTGCGATCAGGTTCCTTACAAAATCCTCTTTATTCGGAAGGTTTTTGTCAATCAATACCTTATCAACAGCATTACAAGCCGAAATTTTATCCGTTTTTCCGTTGATAATGTTATCTAACGCCAGAGCTCTATCTGCTTCTTTATGCACATACACAAAATTATTTCCTCTACCGCTTACAATAACAGGACAGGTGGCATGGGTTTTTACAAACTCAATTAGTTTTTCTCCGCCTCGCGGAACAATAAGATCCACATTTTGCGTAGGTTTTTCTAAAAATGCCTGAGTTTCTATTCTGTTATAATTTAGATATGCTACCCAATCGGTTGTGATATTATTTTCTGAAAGTGCCTGGTGCCAAAGTTTTACAATTTCAAGATTAGAATTGAGTGATTCCTTTCCTCCTTTAAGTAAAATTTTATTACCTGATTTAAAAGCAATTCCTGCAGCCTCGATAGTTACATCGGGTCTTGATTCATAAATAATCAGCACTGTACCAAAAGAAGCTGTTTTATTGAATATCTGCATTCCATTATCATGGTTAAATCTGAATCGTTCCACTCCAACCGGATCATCTTGTTGTACCAATTGCTGAAGGGAAGAAATCATCCCATTGATCTTTTCATCATCTACTTTTAATCGGTCGTACATGGCCTTATCATTTCCAGAGTAACTTTTCAAATCCTTTTGATTCATCTCCAGTATAGCTACTCTGTTTTGATCTACCAAAACAGCCATTTTTTCTAAAACCGAATTTCTTTGCGATATGTTTAATACTAAGCTCATTATTACACTTTTTCTACTATCAATACGTTTTGTAACGCTTTTATGAATTGATCAATTTCTTTCTTGCCAATGGTTAATGGAGGAAGTATTCGTAACAGTTTTTTGTTCATGGCGCCTCCTGTAAAAATATGTTGATCATAAATTAGTTTCTTTCTAAGATCCCCTACTTCAAAATCAAACTCTAATCCCAACATTAGCCCTTTTCCTTTTATCATTTGTACCCCAGGTATCTTATTACCCAGAGACATAAAATACTCTCCTGTTAATCTTGCATTATCTATTAAGTTTTCTTGCTCAATCACTTCCAAAACTGCCAATGAAGCTGCACATGCCAAATGATTCCCTCCAAAGGTGGTTCCTAGCATCCCATGCCCGGGTTTGATATGCGGTGCAATCATAATCCCTCCAACCGGAAAACCATTTCCCATTCCTTTGGCAATCGATATTATATCCGGAGTAATCCCATGATATTGATGTGCAAAAAACTTTCCGGTTCTGCCGTACCCTGATTGGACTTCGTCTAGAATTAAAACCACTCCAAATTCATGGCATAATGTTTCTAATTGCTGAAAAAATGTAGTTTCTCCCTCATCTAACCCTCCAACTCCTTGGATGGGTTCAATAATTACAGCACATACATCACCTTTTTGTAATTCATCCTTTACCAAATCAATGTCATTAAGAGGCAAAAAAGTAACTTCTTGCTGTTTATTAATCGGAGCATTGATCTTCGCATTATCGGTAGCAGCAACGGCTGCCGATGTGCGCCCGTGAAATGCATTATTAAAGGCAACTACTCTTGACTTACCGGTATGGAATGAAGCCAATTTCAAAGCATTTTCATTCGCCTCTGCTCCAGAATTACATAAAAACAATTGGTAGTCCTCATATCCTGACAGTTTTCCTAACTTTTCTGCCAATTGTGATTGCATGCTATTCTGAACTGCGTTAGAATAAAACCCAATTTTCTCTATCTGTTCTTTTAATCTTTTTGCATAATGCGGATGCGAATGCCCTATTGAAATCACGGCATGCCCGCCGTATAGATCTAGGTATTCTTTTCCGTTTTTATCAACCACAATACAGTTATATGCATTTACAGGTTCTACATCATACAAAGGGTACACATCAAATAGTTTCATATTATTAAGTTGTTGGTTAATTCTTGTACAATTTTCACTGAGTACTTCATCAACTATTTTATTGTATTTATTTTTTCATAAGAAGCCATCACTCCTTTAATTACCGAGGAACTCAATCCTTGATGTTCCATCTCGTTTAATCCTTCAATGGTACATCCCTGTGGGGTTGTTACTTTATCAATCTCCCGCTCAGGGTGTGTCCCGTTTTTGGCTACCAAAGTTGCTGCTCCTATAGCGGTTTGCACTGCGATAATTTGCGCTTCATGAGGATGAAATCCCATTTGGATACCTCCCTGAATCATTGCTCTTAGAAACCTCAAAAAGAACGCAATACCACTAGCCCCCAGAACTGTTGCCGCTTGCATCAACCGTTCTTCTATGATCAATGTTTGACCAATGGTGTCAAACATTTTTTCTACAAATTCCAGTTCTTCTTTTACATCCTCATTAGCGGCAATACAAGTCATCGACAGTTTTTTTGCAGCACCGGTATTGGGCATTACTCGTATCACTTTATTGTTAGGAACCGCTTCGTTAATTTCATCAATAGAAGTTCCTGTTACGGTAGAGATCAAAATTTGATCAGGGGTCAAGATCTCCTTGATTTCTTGCAAAACGATATCCAGTTGTCTGGGTTGTACGCAAAGAATTATCCATTTAACACCTTTTATGGATCCTATAACGTCCTGTGAAGTTGAAACATTTAGCTTTTCTTCTACTTCCTTTAGATTGTATTTTGACTTATCAACCGCTGTGATATCCTTTGCATTTAGTAAATCGCTACTTGCCAAACCCGACAGTATTGATTTTCCTAGATTACCTACTCCTATGATTGTTATCTTATTCATAATTAAAATGCGCTCGCTTTTAATTTTAATCCTGTATTTTCTTCAAACCCAAACATAAGATTCATGTTTTGGATTGCCTGTCCTGATGCTCCTTTGATTAAATTATCGATTACCGAAGTAATCAATAACATTCCATTTTTTTTGCTGATATGAAGAATACATTTGTTTGTATTAACTACCTGCTTCAAACTAATTTCCTGATCGGAAATCGTCGTAAATTCAGCATCCTTATAAAAAGACTTGTACAAATTTTTTGCCTCCTCTTCGCTACCATCGTATTTGGTATATATCGTTGCATAAATTCCTTTACTGAAATTCCCTCGATTCGGAATAAAAAATAACGGAACGTCAAAATCATTTTGTAACTGACCAAGACTTTGCTCTATTTCTCCTAAATGTTGATGTGTAAATACCTTATAGCTCGAAAAATTATTATCTCTCCAACTAAAATGTGTTGTATTACCAGGAATTACTCCGGCTCCCGTGCTTCCAGTTGTTGCATTAATATGTACTGCATCCTTAATTTTTCTTTTGGAAACCAATGGCAATAGTGCTAGTTGAATTGCGGTAGCAAAACATCCTGGATTAGCAATATTCTTTGCCGATTCTATTTTCTCCTTTTGCAATTCTGGTAAACCATAGATAAAATCTCTGTTTAGATATCTTTCATCTTTCTTTAATCTAAAATCATTACCCAGATCTATAACTTTTGTTGTTTCTGAAAAGTTATGAGTTTTTAAGAACGCCTGGGATCTTCCATGGCCTAAGCATAAAAACAACACATCAACATTAAGATTTACTGTATCCGTAAACTCTAGATCGATCTCTCCTATCATATCAGGATGTTGTTTATGAATAGCTACACCGGCATTGGTAGTACTGTACACAAAATCCAGCTCAACTTTAGGATGATGAACGAGCAATCTCAATAATTCCCCTGCTGTGTACCCTGATCCGCCTATGATTCCAACTTTTATCATGATTCGTTTGGATTTATATTATGATATATCTTATTGGCATTACCATAGATTTTTATAAACCCCTTTGCATCTTCAGACGTCCAGGAATTATTCATCTCTCCATACTGTCCAAAATCAGATTTCATCATATCAAAATCAGATTCGATTCCTTCCAACGTAAAATGGTATGGTTTCAATTTCACGGTTACATTTCCGGTTACCGACTTTTGCGAATCTTCCAGAAAAACCTCAATATTTCGCATCACTGGATCCAGGTAATTCCCTTCATGTAGTAACATCCCATACCAATTAGCCAATTGCTCTTTCCAATATTGTTGCCATTTGGTGAGAACATGTTTTTCTAATAAATGATGTGCTTTGATAATCACAATAGGAGCTGCGGCTTCAAAACCTACTCTTCCTTTGATTCCGATAATGGTGTCGCCCACATGGATATCTCTTCCGATAGCAAAAGCGCTTGCTAACTCTTCTAATTTTTGAATATTTTTCACTGGGGTATCTTCAACACCATCTAATCCAACCAATTCTCCATTTTCAAAATTAAGTACGATGGTTTCTTCTTTTTCTTTTTGAAGTTGACTTGGGTATGCTTCTTCTGGCAATGCATTGTGAGAAGTCAAGGTTTCTTTTCCACCAACACTGGTTCCCCAAATACCTTTGTTAATAGAATATTGCGCTTTTTCCCAGCTGTAGCTTACTCCATATTTCTCTAGATATGTTACCTCCTCTTGTCTGGAAAGTTTTAAGTCTCTAATGGGTGTAATAATCTCTATTTCTGGAGCCAATGTTTGAAAAATCACATCAAATCGAATTTGATCATTCCCGGCACCGGTACTACCATGAGCAATGTATTTTGCTCCTACTTTCTTGGCATAATTGATTACTTCAATAGCCTGAAAAATTCGTTCTGCACTTACCGAAAGTGGATACGTATTATTTTTAAGAACATTACCAAAAATTAGATACTTGATTGCCTTTTGGTAAAATTCACTTAATATTGTTTTATTCACATGATCAGAACTTCCTAATTCGTAGGCTCTCTTCTCTGTTTCTTGTAATTCTTTTTCTGAAAAACCTCCGGTATTTACCAAAATGGTATGTACCTCCAAGTTTCTCTCATGTATAAGGTATTTTACGCAGTACGAGGTATCCAGACCTCCGCTATATGCCAATACTACTTTTTCCATAATAACAATTGTTTATTGCTTGTAAGCATGGTTTGCTTAATATGTTTTAATCTTTTCAATACTTTTTCATTAAACCATTTTTCTTTTTTCTTTACTTTTTTTGATGGATCATATAGCATTCCTGTACACAAGCACATTTTATGCTCTTTGGATGTTAGAATATCAAAATTTGCACATGTTTTACAGCCTGACCAAAATTTAGGGTCATCTGTAAGCTCTGAAAAAGTAACAGGTCGATATCCAAGGTCTGAATTGATTTTCATTACGGCCAACCCAGTAGTAATTCCAAATACTTTGGAAGCCGGATACTTTTTCAAAGAATAATTAAACGTGAACTCTTTAATTTTTTTTGCCAGCCCCTGATTTCTAAAATTCGGATGCACAATTAACCCAGAATGTGCCACATACTTCTTATCGCCCCAAACTTCGATATAACAGAACCCCGCAAATCGCTTACCCGACAACGCAATGATTGCATTTCTGTTCTCCATTTTGGTTTGTATATAGTCGGGAGTACGTCTGGCTATACCGGTTCCTCTAACTTTGGCAGAGTCGGATATAACATCACATATTTCCTGTGAATACTTAAAGTGACTTTCGTCAGCGATTATGATATTTACCTGTTCCATAAACGTAATTCCGTTTATCAAATAGTTTTATTATTAAAAATTTTAGGATTGGATTCCGAAAAAAGATCGATTGGTATGAGTGAATTAAAAATACTTGAATAGTACCCTTTAATACATTTTATAAATCGAAAATGGAATATGTCTCTCGGGGAAGCAGGACGCACCTACTTCAAAAGAAAATTAGACCCCCAGGGGGCGACGAAAGCGGCGTGTAGGTATTTTAATAATAACACCTAAATTGTTCAAACATTGAACACTAACTTCTGAATAAATAAAATTTGCCGTTTTCATAATAGTAACTCTAAATCGTCGGCCGTAGCCCCTTTCGTTAACTAGATGGTACAATATTACATAAAAAATAATAAGCATCGCCTACAATCTTTAAAAACTGCTTAATTTTTAAGGTTTTTTTAAAAATATAAAGCTTTAATCATTGATTTGACATTTTATATGCTAATTAACAAAAAAAAAAGACGACCTTATTTGGTCGTCCTTCCTTTATTTTGATAGTAATTGTTTAGATTACTCTCCTCCGAAAGTAAATAACAATCCTAAATTAAATGCAATATCACTTACAGATGCATCGCCTGTTTTACCTGCACTTAAGTACGCAGCATTCACATTAAGCACTCCATATTTGAATCCAAGAGCAGGACGAAATGCAAAATTGGATGTACTTGCAGCTAACTCAGCCGCAGTGCCATCAACTTCAATGGCTCCAATTGATGCAAGACCTAAGGCAAGACTACCATAAGGTCTAAATCCAGACTCAGTGAAATAGTAACGTCCATTTACCATATAGGTACCAACCGCAACATTTCCGATAGATCCAATTATTGCTCCTTCGGCAAGATCAGCTCCAACTAAAAAATCTCCAGTATAAAGAAATGATACATCGATATTCTCTGTAACACCATATCCTAGTTCAAAATGTGCAGAAATACCACCGTCTGTAAAGTCAGCAACATTCCCAGATGGTATTGCATAACCCACACCAAGACCAAGTTTAACCTGAGCGTTTGTAGCAGTTAACCCTAATAAAGCAACCACAGCTAAAATTAACATTTTTTTATAAAAAAAATACACATATCACCTTTAAATAACTGATATTATGACTTTTACAGAAATACTATTTACCAGTAAAATGATTTAAATAGTAAGGGTTTTTGGTAGAATTAGAAACTTACATGAATATTTACAATGATCATCAAACGAAAAAATAAAATCCATTTGATTCATTATTTAAACCAACTACATAAAAAAACAGGAAGTCATGACTTCCTGTTTTTTACATTCTTTGAGACAATTTTAAATAATTTGTTTTATTAATGCGTAATACTGAGGTTTTTTACTCTTACTATACCATGAGAACCCGTATAAGAAGCTCCTTTTACCGACTGCAAATAATTACCAACTTTAAAATAGTTGCCTTCTGTACTCGTATCCATTTCTTGGTCGAATATTCGATTCCCTCCTTCAAAAAGCTCTACTAAACCATCATTGTATACTAATTTAAAAGTGTAACTGGTATCTAATTTATAAGTACCACTTAGAATCTTACTGCCACCAAGAACTTCTTCAGTAATATAACCACTAATTTTAATTCTTACATTTCCAGAAGATTGATCTGGGTCACCAATGAACTGTACTCTAATTACATCATCCACGGTACTAGAAGGTCCATGAATTTGCCCAAAACACAATACACCATCCTTACCACTCGTACTTTTTGGCAATTGATCTACTCTCACTGTCCAGGTCATAGTGTTATTACCATTTTTAGCATCCCAATTTGCAAGCCCCCCATTTTTCAACTCTCTTAATTCTACTCTTGGGTTTTGAGAATTTGCAGACCCCCCTAGTCCTCTATAGCATTTAAAATATGTCCATTCTCCATCTGTATAGAAATAATTAGGATCTTCATACGTACTAAATGATTCGCCCGTAGCATCTAATACATCATCACGATATGTTGCTGATGAACCAGGATTACCTGTAAAACCATTTAGTTTCCAAGTATTAGAAGTAAGTCCTAAGACATCTCCTGGGGAATTCCCACCTGACGGTGGTGGAGGTGTAGTACCAGATGAGTGTATTTGTGTTTCTGTAATACTATTCCAAGCACTACTAGAGTTACCAAAACAAGATATTCTAACATACCTAGCGCTTACTTCATTAAAAGTATATGTTTCTAAATTTGTAGTATTACCACTACTTCCGGTTCTTTTAGCATCATAAATTGTGCTTAGGCTAGACGTAGAATTACCAACTCTAATTTTAAAATATGCCTTTCTTTGATTTCCTTTATACCATGCAATCTTAAGGCTAGATATTGTTTTTACAGAGCCTAGATCGTAAGTAATATACTTTCCCGAATATCCTTTTGAAGACCATCGTGTGCTTAAATTACCATCTAAAGTATTAGCCGGCACATTACCATCATCACCATTTGCCGAAACACTAACTGGTATAATGGCAACTTTGGCTGTAGCATCTTCGTTTAGCAGTTGAGAAGTTGCATTATCGAATTCTTCAGTCTCGCAAGAAACAAAAACTAAAAAAGTAGATAATAAAATTGATTTAGCGAATTGGAAGAAAATATCTTTTTTCCAATTCATTGAATAATTTATCATAATATTAATTTTAGAACGTTAGTATAAGTTTGTGTGTCATATTTTGGTTCACCAATAATTAAATTGGTTAACCAATTTTTGGCAATAATAATCATTTTATTACACAACTCAAACGTTTTCGTAAAAAAATTACACAATAACTACTAAATAAGCAATTTGTTAACACAAAAAATAAGAAATTCTTATTATCAAATTTCATGTCTAAAAATTTCTTAATTTCCTTCTGAATAACGTCAGAAATAATATTTTTGATTAACTTAGATGGTTAACCAATTACAGTTATTATGAAATTGAATTCAATAGAAGAGATTGAAAATTCAAATACAGATAAAGAAAATATTGAAGAAGTCATCATTTCTAAGATTAGACAGTTAATTGTAGCTAAGCATTTGGAGCCAGGGGACAGACTTCCTGCAGAGAGGAACCTTGCTGAGAAGTTTGGTGTTAGCCGAAATCAACTTCGTCAGGCTATTCAAAAATTAGAATTCTACGGTTTAGTTAAAAAATATCCTCAGAGTGGTACTCGTATTGCAAATATTGGAGTTACCGCATTAAACGGGATGATGTCTGATATCCTACAACTACAAAAACCAGATTTTACGTCATTAGTAGAAACAAGAATAATTATTGAAACTAACGCGGTGCGATTAGCGGCAACAAGAAGAACAGACGATCAAATCGATCAGATACAAAAGGCGCATGATGCTTATAGTGAAAAAGCCATAAAAGGCCTGGAAGCGGTAGAAGAAGATTTAATGTTTCATCTCAAATTAGCTGAAGCGAGTAATAATAGCGTGATTAATTCATTAATGCTGGTAATCACTCCTGAAATTATTAGTCATTTTGTAAGTAATAAGGTATGTAATAAAGAAGATAACTACCTATTAATAAAAGAACATCAGGCCATCCTGGATGCGATTATAGAAAAAGACGCAGACAAAGCAGTTGCAAGCCTGGATAACCACTTCAAAGAACTGCACAAATATTGTAATCGTTAGCAAAGGCCTATCAGAACATAAAAAAACATGATGAAATTCTATTTTTTTATGAGAAAAATTTAAAAAATCGTAATACTTTCTTTGATTATTGATTTATATCCTTATTTTTGGTTTACCAATTTGGTTAACCAAAAATAATTCATGAAAGCAAAAGCACTTTATTTCATTCTTATTTCTGTATCTCTATACTCTTGTAATAACACTGTCGAAAAAAAAATCGTAGAAACAATTGACTCAGTCGATGCCTTTAATCGAGCGGTACAAAATTCAAAACCTGGGGATTCTATAATATTAGCAAAGGGAATTTGGAAGGACGCTGAATTATTGTTTGAGGCTAAAGGAACCAAAGACCAGCCTATTACCTTAACAGTAGAAGAAAAAGGACTAACTACCTTGGAGGGGGCTTCTTACTTGCGTATAGCAGGAGAACATTTAGTAGTAAGTGGTTTGGTGTTTAAAAATGGCTTTACTCCTACTTCTGAAGTTATTTCTTTCAAGAAAGACAAAAATAATTTTGCTTCAAATTGTCGCTTAACCGAATGTGTAATTGACAATTATAGTAATCCCGAACGTAGAGAACAAGATTATTGGCTAGGCATTTATGGAAGAAACAATCGTATTGATCACAACCATATTGAAGGAAAAAGTAATCTGGGTGTAACCATGGCCGTTCGATTAAATTCTGAGTACTTCATAGAAAATCATCATCAAATTGACCATAATTATTTTGGCCCAAGACATACTTTGGGATCAAACGGAGGAGAAACACTTCGGATAGGAACTAGTCATCATTCTCTTAGCAATTCTAATACAATTGTTGAATATAATTACTTCGACCGTTGTGGTGGTGAACTAGAAATAATCTCTAATAAATCATGCCAAAATACATTTCGGAATAATGTGTTTTATGAGTGTAGGGGGACATTGACCATGCGTCACGGCAATGAAACCAATGTAAACAACAATGTATTTATAGGTAATGGAGTACCTAGTACAGGTGGTATTCGAGTTATCAATGGCAAGCAGACTGTGGAAAACAACTACGCTATTGGGCTAACTGGATATCGTTTTGGTGGAGCATTAGTCGTTATGAACGGGGTACCAAATTCACCTCTTAATCGCTATTTTCAAGTATCTGATGCAAAAATTAAGAATAATACGTTCATCGATTGTGATTATATACAGTTATGCGCCGGGAGCGATGTTGAAAGAAGTGCAACACCAGTAAATTCTGCAATGCAAAACAATATCTTTTACAATGAAAATAAGGATAATTCTTTTACCGTTTATGATGATATTAGTGGAATACACTTTAGTGACAATATCATAAGTCCAAATACAAAGCCCATAACCAATATTGGGTTTGTTGCCAAGAAACTGAACTTCAAAAAAGGCGCTAATGGGTTACTGGTTCCAAATGAAATTGATAAAAATATTGGCGCGTTAATTAAAGGAGAAATTCCCACAAAAGAATCTACGGGAGCTTCGTGGTACACTAAAAAAGATAAAACCGTTAATTTCAACTCCGGAAGAACAATACAAATAGCACCCGGAATTAATACTTTATTCAATGCCATAACAAATTCGGCCCCAGGAGACATTATTGAATTAACTTCTTCTCATGGATATTTAGTGACTAAAACCATAAATATAAACCATCCCATTACGATTAAATCATTTGCAGAAAAATCAACAATTACTTTCGAAAAGAAATCCCTTTTTGATATTCAGAACGGAGGAAGTTTACAACTTAAAGGGCTGATTTTTGATGGAAAAGAAGCACCTGATTATTCTGGAAATGCCGTTATCAGAACCAGCAAATATTCAATGAATAAAAACTACAAATTACTTATTGATAATTGTGATTTCAAAAACCTAGACATTAATCATTCATATGATGTAATGAAAGTATTTAAAAACACTATGGCAGATATAATTCGTATAGAAAATTCAACTTTCAAAAACATATCAGGCAACGTGCTTTCATTAGATAAAGAAATTGGCGAAAATGGCATTTTTAATGCTGAATTCGTAACCTTGAGAAACAACATTTTTTCAGATATTCAAGGAGCATTATTAAACTTAGTTCGAGACGGTCGTGATGAAAGCACATTTGGGCCATTCTTAACCTTTGACCACAATGTCGTTGATAATGTAGGCCATGGAAAAAGAAATAAAAACAAAAAAGCTATTTCCTTGATTGGAGTACAAAATGCAGTAATCAAGAATAGTATTTTCTATAATAGTATGGGGATTCAAATGCATCTTGTAGTAGGAGGACCAATAGCTAAAGTACACAACATGAATTTCTTTGGGTCAGAAAAGACAATTGTAACTGGGGATCAAAAATATGAGATAAAGAATATTTGGTCTTTAGATCCTAAATTTAAAAATAAAAACACATATCAACTTAGATCCGATTCTCCTATGAATGGAAAAGGAGATGATGATCTAAACTTAGGAGTAATTACTGAATAATTATGCTCAGCCAATTAAAATTTAAGTCAATCAACCTATTGAAACAATTTCTTATTGTTTTGGTTTTTGCTTTCTGTTCAAATGTTTTTTCACAAGAACATCCCAATCTAATTTTAACCAAAAAAGGAGTTGAAAATATTCGAAAACAATTAGGAAGTATACCCATTTTTGATAAAACGCTAGCCGAAACAAAAAAAGAAATAGATTCAGAAATTGCTACTGGGATTCATGTCCCAATTCCAAAAGATATGGCTGGAGGCTATACACACGACAGGCATAAAAAGAATTGGTTAACTCTTCAAAAAGCTGGGGTACTGTATCAACTCTTGGAGGAAGAAAAATATGCTAGTTATGTACATGATGTCTTGAAAGCCTACGCAGAAATATACCCAAAACTTCCCCTACATCCTCAAACAAGATCTTATGCCAGAGGAAAGATATTTTGGCAATGCTTAAATGATTCTAATTGGTTAGTATATGTAAGTCAAGCCTATGATTGTATTTATGAATACCTATCCAGGAAAGAGCGAGACTATCTAGAGAAAAATTTGTTTATTCCCTACGTAAATTTCCTTTCAGAAGAAAGCCCCCAATTTTTTAATCGAATTCACAATCACAGTACTTGGGGTAATGTAGCTGTGGGTATGATTGGTCTTGTAATGGACAATGAAGAATTAATAAACAGGGCATTATATGGATTAAAGAGTGACAAGATCGACCCTAATCTAAAAGATAATGATGGAGGTTTTATTAAATCAGAAGGTCAGAAAACAGGGTTCTTAGCAAACCTTGATGAACCATTTTCACCAGACGGTTACTATACAGAGGGACCATATTATCAACGATATGCAATGTATCCTTTTATGATATTTGCGGAAGCATTACAGAATGCAAAACCAGAGTTAAAAATCTTTGAATATAAAGACGGTGTGCTAATTAAAGCCGTATATGCATTATTAAATTTAGCAGATTCAGATGGAGAATTTTTCCCTCTTAATGATGGACAAAAAGGAATGTCATATTATTCACGAGAATTAATTTCAGCAGTAAACATTGCTTACCATTTTGGTGGAAACGACACTTCTCTATTGAGCATAGCTAAGAAACAAAGCAAAGTACAATTAGATGACACAGGATTAGCGGTTGCTTTAGGGCTTATGCAAAATAAGGCAACTCCATTCAAAAAAAAATCAATTGAGCTCAAAGATGGTTCTGATGGTTCTGAAGGTGGCGTAGGTATCTTGCGCTCAAAAGATTCAGGCTTAAGTTTAGTGATGAAATATACTGCACAAGGCTTAAGTCATGGACATTATGACAAACTATCTTTTTCTTATTACAATAATGGTGATGAAATATTACAAGATTATGGATTGGCAAGATTTGTAAATATTGAACAAAAGAATGGAGGCGGTTATCTTAAAGAGAATAAAACATGGGCCAAACAAAGTATTGCGCATAATACCATCATTCAGGATGAAAGCTCCCACTTCAAAGGTGATTTTAAAACAGGAAGTAATCATCACTCAGAAAAATTTCTTTTTAATACTTCGAACCCAAAATTACAAATAGTAAGCGCTAAAGAAGATAATGCTTACCCCAACACAAAACTTCATAGAACCATGATTATGCTCGAAGATGAAGATTTTGAAAACCCATTATTAATAGATGTATTACAATTTAGTTCAGATACTACACATCAGTTCGATTTACCATTTTATTATCGCGGGCAAATAATGGACACCAACTTTGAGTACAGCAGTCCTAATAACCTGTCTGTACTAGGAAACAAAAATGGATATCAACATTTATGGCTAGAAGGAAAAGGAGTGTCACCAAATGATAAGACGGTACGAACAACATGGCTTTCAAACAATACCTTTTACACATTGTCTTCCCTTTTGGATGCTAATGATGAATTTCTATTTGCACGTATTGGTGCAAATGACCCAAAGTTTAATTTGCGAAGAGACCCTTCCATTATTTTAAGAAAGCTCAAAGCCAAAAACGGCGCATATATAAATGTAATCGAAACACATGGATCTTATAATAGGGTAACAGAAATAGCCCATAATGCTCATAGTAACATAAAAGAAATCCAAAGATTACCTACAATAGACAATAATTATATTGCCTGGCTAATCAGAACAAAAAAAAATGAAGTACATACGTTTATTTTATGTACATCAAATGCAGATAGCAAAAGCAAACACAAAATCAATTTAAATAAAAAGACATATCAGTGGTCTGGCCCCTACTCCTATGTCAAAGAAAATTAATTTTTATTTTTAATAATTATCACATGAAAAGTTTTGGATCAAGTAAAGAGTTTATAATCGGGGAAGAAATCAAATGGGAAAAAGTTGGTGATGGTGTAGAACGCCAAATTATGGGGTATGATGACAAAATTATGTTAGTAAACGTGAAATTTGACAAAGGCGGTATAGGAGTTATGCACAAGCACTATCATTCCCAGGTAACATATATTGTTAGCGGGGAGTTTGAAGTTACTATTGCAGGAGAAACAAAAACATTAAAAGGAGGAGATTCTTTTTACATCCCCCCAAATGTAATGCATGGTGCTATTTGCACAAAATCTGGTTTTTTGATAGACACTTTTAGTCCCATTAGAGAAGATTTCATGTAATCCGAATAAATTAATACGTCATATTCACACTAATCACAAAAAGATTTCCGCTAATTTCCTCATACAGAATAAGGAGTAATGAAATTTTAACATTAAAAACTACAATATTTTTTTGTTTAATGTTAAAATAATATATATTTGGTAAACCAAATTGGTTATCCAGTTTGGTTTACCAAAAAAAGCAAACATTCTTTTATTCACACAAGTCAAATTATATCAAACATGAAACAAATAAATTATTAGGAAACAAAAAAAGGACAGGTGCACGCCTATCCTTTTTAAAAATTACTTCTTTCAGAGGGAAGTAATACTTAAACATGCATGCACTTTACAAATCACATGCTCTGCAAAAATACGAAATTTTGTTAATAATATAGTTATGTGATTCATTAAAGAAGGGAGAATAAGAAAAAAATATTCTTCATTGAGGCGCCTTCCAAAGTGTCAAACAAAATTGTAGGAACATAACACAATCAAAATGAATTTTAAAGTTAAATTAATTTTTATAGTCCTGATTTTATCTCAAATTCCTTTGTTAGCTCAGGACAGTTATTTGCTATCTGGTAAGGTATCAGATGCAAGAAAAGTTCCCATTCCGGGAGTAAATGTAATTATCACTAACACTTCGACAGGTACATCTACCGATTTTGATGGAAATTTTCAAATTCAGGTAAAACCAGACGATGTACTTCAAATTTCTTATATAGGATATATCACACAAACTGTAATCATCACAAATCAGGAGCAATTAGAAATCTGGTTACAAGAAGATGCTGCAGAATTAGAACAAGTGGTATTGATTGGGTACGGTACGCAAAAGAAATCTTTGTTGACCGGAGCTATTTCCAAAGTAGTAAACGAAGATTTAGATCAAATTGCAGTGTCTAGGGTAGACGAAGCTTTAATTGGTCAAGTTTCTGGGGTAAATATCAGAAATTCTGAAGGTGAAGCTGGTGCTGCACCCACGATTCGTATACGAGGTGTAGGATCAATAACTTCAAATAATGGGCCTTTGGTAGTAGTCGATGGTGCCGTTGTTGATTCTGATTTTTTAACCAACATTGATATGAACAATGTAGAATCTTTTGAAGTGCTCAAAGATGCCGCTTCAGGCGCTATTTATGGTTCAAGAGGTGCAAATGGTGTAATCCAAATTACAACTAAACAAGGTAAAGAGGGAAAAGCCAAATTTACATATAATACTTTTACAGGGTTAAAAGAAGGTAGACGAAGTGATGCTTATGATATTGATTTTCAAGGTGAGTTGGAACGAGAGCGACAAATAACAGGTGGTCTTTCTTTGGGAAGTCAATTTAGACAATTTATAAATGCCGAAAACGACTGGCAAGACATCGTTATAGATGGAGGTGTAATCCGAAGCCATAGTTTTGGCGTAAGAGGTGGTACTAAAAAAACTAAATATAATATTAACTTAAGTTATGTTTCTGATGATGGCGTACTGTTAACAGATAGTTTTGAAAGATACCAAGCACAGCTTAAACTTAGTACGGAAGTCACGGATAAGTTAAAGATAGGAGCAAGTTTTTCTCCTTCTTACTCAAAACGAAGACGATTTAGCGCAACTGGTGTTTATGATGTTATACGACAACCTTCTTGGGTACCTGCCCGTTTGGATGAGTTTAACATCAATTTTGTCAACCGTGTTCGTGATGGAGGTAGATATGCTGATGCACGGGTTGGAGACTATGTATTACAAAGAATGTTTGACGATTTCGAATATCCTGCCGGGGCAACAAGTATTTTTGATGCTGCTGGTAATTTTCAGGGGGTTCCTGTAGGTAGCGGGGTTGATATTAGTAACACAAGTAATATCAATCCACTGGCAAAATTACTCGAACGTCAACGTTTTGAAAATAGGTATAATTTTTATGGAAACTTATACGCAAATTATAAGTTTACCGATGACTTAAGTTTTAAGTCAACATTCACGGCTACCTATGAAAATAGGATAAATACGGATTATCGAGGTATTAACTCGTCAAGACAGGGGGCCGCTCGTGCAAGTGCTTCCTATGATACACGTAGTAGGTATGCTTTAATTTCAGATAATATTTTAAGCTTTAACAAAACAATAGGAAAACACGAAATTAATGCGATTGCAGGTATTACTCTAGAAAATAGATTTTTTGAGGAATCACAATTAGAGACTAGTGGATTTACTTCAGATTTGATTCCCAACGTAGGAGGAGGTTCTATCATTAACGATGCAACGGCCTTTGACTATGAAAACTTCTTAAATGGTTTTTTGGCTAGGGTAATCTATTCTTATGATAATAAATATCTGTTCAATGCCAGCATAAGAAGAGACGGTAGTTCTATTTTTGGACGGGATACTAAGAGTGGTAGCTTTCCTGCAGTATCAGCAGGTTGGGTAGTCTCTAATGAAAAATTCATGGAAAATGTAGATTGGATCAACCAACTTAAATTTCGGGTTAGCTATGGTGTTACGGGTACTAATGCCCTTGATACTGGTTCTTTCTTAACTGACAACTACCCTTCTCTTGCCTTATTAGAACCCTCTAGTGCAGTTGTTGATGGTACTATAGTCAATGGCTTTGATCCAGCTAACATTCCTAATGCCCTTCTAGGGTGGGAACAATCAGTGGAAATTAACCCAGGGGTCGATTTTGGCTTCTTTAACAATAGAATTTCTGGTTCAGTTGATTATTACAAAAGAACCAGTGAAGATTTACTTCTAAATAATCCAGTGGCTGGTACAACCGGATTTACATCGGCACTAGTAAATCTTGGTACCGTTGAAAATGAAGGAATTGAAGTAGAACTACGTACACGATTAGTTAGTACAGAAAAATTCAGGTGGGATGCGACCTTAATAGGCTCTTTTAATGAAAACACTTTGGTCGATTTTGGTGATTCAAACGGTCAAGTGGTTAACACCAATGATGGTAGTAGGTTGGTCGAATGGATCAACTTAGTGGGGCAGCCTATTTCATCTTTTTATGGTTATGTATATGATAGGGATATTCCATTCGAATTTTTAAACGATCCTTTTAGACAAGTAGGTAACAGAACTCAATTCGCTTATGCAAAAGATTTGAATGGCGATGGTTTGATAGACGAAGATGATAAAACTATTTTAGGCGACCCTTATCCAGACTTGATTTGGAGTTTTAGTAACAATTTTAGATATGGAAATTTGGATTTTAGTTTCTTATTTCAGGGTAGTCATGGAGCCAAGACCTATAACTTAGGAGATCAATATGTTTTTGACTTTTTTAATAGTAATACGGTAGATTTTGATAGAGCTAGCACGCCAAACCAAGAGTTTTTGGTACAGCGTATATTTACAGACCAATTGGTACAGAATGCGGGCTATCTAGCTTTGCGTACGGTAAGTTTAGGATTTAATTTTCCTAAAGAGGTCACTAACAATTTGAAATTGAGCAAACTTAGATTATATGCTACCGGTCAAAATTTATTATTTATTACAGCTGATGATTATACGGGTTGGAATCCGGAACATGTTCGTGAATTGACACCTCTAACCTTTGGTTATCAACGAGGTGGTACACCAATACAGCAAACAATAACCCTAGGGGTAAATGTTGAATTTTAACATACCAAAAACAAAACTTATGAAATCAATAAAAACATTTTCTATATGCTGTTTGGCAATTTTTATAGGGTCGTGTGATCTAGATACGGTGCCTACTTCTGCCACTACTGTTGATAATTTTTTTAACGATGATGATGAAATAACAGCGGGGATAATAAACATTTATGACGGCTTGCAAGGTAGCAACCCCTTGGAAGGTGATGGTGGTTTTAACAATCCACATTTAGCTATTCAAATAGAGTATCAAATGGCTGAAACCTTAAGCGATAATTCAAGAACAAAAAGTGGGTCTCCTCAAGGTTTCGATTTCGAAACCTTCACGGTCACACCGCAAACAGCAGCAGTAATTACATACTATAGAAGTATGTACAATATTATTTTTAGAGCCAATTTGGTGCTGGAAAACTTGCAAAATGCGTCTAATGAAAACGCAAATAGGTTTGAAGCGGAAGCACGTTTTTTAAGAGCATATGCCTATTTTAATTTGGTTCGTTTTTATGGCGGCGTTCCATTGGTAGACAGAGTTATTGGTCCTGCAGAAACTGAAATTGCTTTCACAAGAGTTGATGAAAGCGAAGTTTATGATTTAATAGTCGGTGATCTTCAATTTGCTGTAAATAGTGATTTAGATAATAGCTTTAGAACAAGAGCATCAAAGGCCGCAGCTCAAACTTTTCTTGCGAAAGTATATCTTACCTTAGGGACTAATCATTTAGATGCGCAACGTTTGTTAGAAGAAGTAATTGATAGTGGTGATTATAGCCTTGAATCCAATTTCTTAGACATTTTTTATAATGAGGCCAATAATGAGACCATATTTGCTATTGGTTTTCAAAATGATATAGTAAGTGATAGTCAAGGTTTTTCTGCAGAATTTTTAGATGCAGTGGGGCGTGGTACCGGTTCAAATTATGCCACAGACGAACTTGTAGCTGCTTTCAATACTTTTGGTGGCACTAGAGGCCAATTTACCTATAGAGAAGATCCGGGAAATCCAGGTAAATTCCAAACCGTAAAATTCTTACCAATAGTTGACGAAAATATAGGCTTGCCAACAAATCCACCTAGTAATCCGAGGGTTGCTGGTAATGATTGGATTGTCACTCGTTATGCAGATGTGCTGTTATTGCATGTTGAAGCTATTCTTGCAGGCGGTCAAGAAACTAGTGCTCCTGCAGCGATCGCATCTTTTAGAGCTGTTAGAGAAAGAGCAGGCATTACTGATCCTATCACAAGTATAACCAAACAGGCATTGATGGACGAAAGACGTGTAGAATTGGCTTTTGAAAATCATCGTTTCTTAGATTTAAAACGCTTTGGAGTAGCGCAAGAGGTTCTATCCGCCTTTTCAGCTGCGAACAATTTTGAATTTCAAGCTACAGATTTATTGTTACCTATTCCTGGTGCAGAAATTGCCATTAGCCAAGGAGTGTTAAGACAAAACCCTGGATACTAAAAATAAAACATAACATTATGAAAAAAATAGTTTTAAACAACAGATTGATATCAAAAACCTGTACGGCTATGCTTTTGGTTTTTACACTGGTATTTGTCTCTTGTGATTTTGTAGATGAATTGCCAGAGGCAAATTCTATCGCAGATGAGACACCACCAACTGCATTCTTTACCTTTACAAGTGGTGTAGAAATTGAAACCTTTACCCAGGTTACTTTTGCAAATCAATCAGATAATGCAACTAGTTACAGTTGGGATTTGGGTGACGGAAATACTTCAACTGAAATAGATCCGATGAATGTATATCCAGGAGAGGGTTCTTATACAGTTACATTAACCGTTAAAGATGCACTAAATCAAACGTCTACCTATTCGGAAACAATAGAATTGATTGAGCCAGATGCACCAGCTGTTCCGGATCCTGTATTATTAAATGCTGATTTTGACAGGCTTCCTAAATCTTCAGGTTCTGATTGTACTTGTTCCGGATGGATTAACAAGAGTGTAGGAGAGCAAGGTGAATCCAGTAGTGGTAATGGTTCTGATCTTCTCAAGTTGGATAATGCTGAACCAGATCACGCATATCAAGAGTTTGCAGTTACTCCAAATGCAGATTACAGAATTGAAATCCCTGTCCTTTTCCAATCAGACCAAACTGGAGATTTACCCACTCAGTTGGAAATAAGAGTTTTGGCAGGAGAGGGTTATGTAGATGGTTACACGCCTATTTACTTCACAGATACTGTTGAAATTCCACAAGATGGTTTTGGTTATACTTCTGTAGCGCAAATTGAAGAAGCAGGTAATAATTTACTCATTGAGGCTGTCGATAATCCAAATGATTCTGAGTACCGCACTTTTACTTTCTTATTTAATTCGGGAGCCAATGATAGTGTTGCGCTCTTCATAAGAGGCATTGGTAATTCTGGGCCTGAAGATCCTGTCGACTTTGCCATGTATGGATATGCAAGTGGAGATGAAGAAGTACGAGTTGATTCTGTTACTATTACAGCTATTAATTAACCTGTAAAATGAAAAACATTCAAAAATATATATTACCATTTTTAGTAATAATATTTGTATCTGTTAGCGCTACTTGTCAATCTCAGGAAAGTAGCGTTACAGATTCGAATGTAAAAAAAGAAAAAAGAAAAAAGAAGTATCGGTTACCTAAAATAGATTTAAGTCATTGGAAAGTAACACTACCAATAGGCAAACCTGATGAAGTAGAACCACCAGAAATTTTGAATTATGCAACCAATGAAAAGCTCAAGAAATACATGTACAATGACTCAATAGATGGATCGCTTGTATTTTATGCTTTTCCTGGCTCCAAAACCTCAAATACCAAATATTCAAGATCAGAATTACGTGAACAAATGGTACCAGGTGACAACAACACAAATTGGACTTTTGCGCAAGGTGGTATAATGAGAGGGAAACTGAAAGTTGACGATATTTCTAAAAACAAAGAAGGTAAATATCACAAAACTATCATCATGCAAATCCATGGCCGGTTAACAAATGAGCAACGGGATTTGACAGGACAAAAAGATAATAATGCTCCTCCTATCTTGAAAATCTATTGGAAAGATGGTAAAGTAAGAGTGAAGACGAAAGTATTAAAAAATCCGAATGCATCAAAAATTGAAATTTTGAAAACAGATGCCTGGACAGATGATGAAGGATATACTTTTAAAGAAGAAGTGGGATTCAAAAAATTCACTCTAGAAGTAAAAGTCATGAACGGGAAAATGGTGATCTCACTAAATAATAATGAGTTTGCTGTTTACAAGGACTTAAATATTAAACGATGGGGAGTGTTCGAAAATTATTTCAAGGCAGGTAACTATTTAACAACCAATGATGAAGGAGCATACGCAAAGGTTAAATATTATCGGTTAGAAGTATCTCATTAATTTGGAGCATTTCGAATCGCTAAATTGAAATAATTAAAGCAAAGAAATTAAATTTGAGTTAGTCTTTGATTGGATCTGTTAACCCTATTGGCGTAGGGTTAGCATAATCCACAAACAGCTTAAACAAAGCAATTAAATAATTATTTTTTTGACTATTTATATATTTTTATTATAACAAATAATTTTATAAATTTGGAGAACCAATCTGGTTAACCAATTTATTTAATACCTACTGAAGACTATGAAATTAGAAATACTAACAAAGAATGAGAACCAGGAAATTCAGAAGAAAATTATTTCCCAAATAAGGGATTTGATTAACCATAAAAATTTGGAGCCAGGGGATAAATTGCCCTCAGAAAGAAGTTTATCAGAAAAATTCGAAGTTAGCAGAGGAAACATCAGAGAAGCTATTCAGAAATTAGAATTTTATGGCCTTTTGCAGTCTATCCCCCAGAGTGGAACTTTTGTTGCTAATATTGGAGTTATCGCAATGAACGGTATGATAGAAGATATCTTGCGATTGGATGACCCCGATTTCAAGTCTTTGGTAGAGACTCGTATTTTACTAGAACTAAAAACTGCAAGGTTAGCCGCTCTAAGAAGAACCGATGATGATTTAAAACTCATTAAAGAAGCGCTTGATGCCTACGCCGATAAAGTTATAAAAGGTGAAGATGCCGTACAGGAGGATTTATTGTTTCATCTAGCTATTGCCAAAGCAAGTGGGAATAGCACCATGAATACGTTTATGCTCATTATTACTCCCGGAATTATTACCAATTTTGAAAAGTACCATGTATGCGATTCTAATCAAGCATTTTTAGGTATCCAAGAACATACAGACATCTATGAAGCTATTAAAACACAAAACCCGAAGTTAGCCAAGGCAAAAATGAAAGCTCACTTCAAAATGTTATATCAATACTGCTATAACCAAAAGGATTAAAAATAAGTATTGAAGATAAAATTGCACGAATTTATCTTCTTTAAAAAAATAATAGAGGGATTTATACTTAAACCATTTTACTACTACTTAGGTATTTAAAATTTATTTGAATCTTCCTAAGGGCATTAATGGCCAGTATACTGAAATAACACTTAGTTCGCTCAAACATCTGTATAGATGATTAGCATCTTAGCATTTTTTTCAGAGACATCTCTTTAACTAAACATAAAATATGAAAGTTAAAGGATTAAGATGGTGGATTATAGGACTTGTATGTCTGGCAACAATTATCAATTATATTGATAGGTCTGCTCTGGGAATCATGTGGCCTGAAATGCAAAAGGATTTGGGGTTAACAGAAGAAGATTATGCCTGGATTATAAACATATTCACTATCACCTATGCAGCAGGTAAATTTATCTCGGGATGGGTATATGATAAAGTAGGTACCAAAATAGGATTTGTACTTTCTATCTTTTTCTGGTCTCTTGCTTCTTTATTACACTTTTTCGCCAAAGGATTAGCTTCTCTGGGCCTGTATAGGGGTATACTTGGTGTTTCTGAGGCAGGAAACTGGCCGGGAGCGGTAAAAAACAATGCCGAATGGTTCCCAATAAAAGAACGTGCCGTAGCACAAGGTATTTTTAATGCCGGTGCCGCTATTGGTTCTATAGTTGCTGCACCAACAATTGCAGAATTATTTGAAGGATATGGATGGAGATGGACTTTCATTATAATTGGTGTAATTGGATTTTTATGGATCATTCCATGGTTAATTTTCAACAAAAAACAACCTAAAGAACATCCCTGGATAACCGATAAAGAGAAAAAACTTATTCTTTCTGGACAACCAGAAACCACCCAAAATGATAATGAAAAAGGACTTCCCCTATTAGAAATACTTAAGTTCAAAGAAGCTTGGGGAATCCTCGCATCTCGATTCTTTATTGAACCTATCTGGTGGTTATTTGTATTCTGGATGCCAATTTATCTCAATAAACAATATGGCTTTAATGTAAAGGAAATTGGGTTGTATGCCTGGTTCCCATATGTAGGAGCGGCCATAGGAAGTATTGCTGGTGGATGGTATGTTCAAAAACTAATGAAAAGACTAAGTCTTGATAAAGCCAGAAAAAGAGTTATTGCCCTGGGTGGAGCTATTATTTTTGTATCGATTATAGCGGCGATTTTATTTGCAGACACCCCAGAAAAGTTTGTTTCTTTTGTATTCATAGTACTATTTGGATTCCAATTTTCTATCAGCAACATCCAAACATTATCCAGTGACCTTTTAAAGAGTAAATCCGTTGGAAAATTAGCTGGACTAGCAGGAACCATTGGGGCTATTTCGGTAGCCATTATGAACTTCATTATACCCAAGATAACAACTGTGTCTTATACTCCGGCATTTATTATCCTGGCCGTATTAGCACCTTTATCAGTACTCTCAATCTTTGTACTGATCAAGGAAATAAAACCCTTAAAAGAAAAAATTAGAACAACTAAATTAAAAAAATTATAAAAGAAATGAATTTAAAAAGAAAAATAGCTATAGTAACTGGAGCTACCGGTGGTATTGGTTTCGAAGTTGCAAAAAGATTAGGTAATGATGGATATACTGTAATTTTAAATGGTATAGAGGAAGATAAAGGAGCTCAAAGAGTAGAAGAACTTACTGCACAAGGAATAACTGCAGAGTACTATGGATTTGATGTTACAGATGAAGATGCTGTAACTTCAAACATAAATGCAATTGGAGAAAAATTTGGTAAAATTGATGTACTAGTAAATAATGCTGGTGGATTAGGTGGAAGATCAAGATTTGAAGAAATGACAACAGAATTTTATAGATCTGTAATGGCGTTAAACCTTGACTCAACATTTTTTGCTTCTAGAGCCGCTATTCCATTCCTTAAAAAGGGAGAAAACGCTTCTATCATTAACTACACATCAAATGCAGGGTGGACAGCTGGAGGACCCGGAGCAGGAATTTACGGAACATCTAAAGCAGCAGTTAATGCAATTACCAGAGCATTAGCAAAAGACCTGGCCGAGTATGGTATTAGAGTAAATGCAGTATCTCCCGGTACTATTGATACTCCATTCCATGCACAAATTAAATCAACAAAACCCGAAGTTTTTGCATCATGGAAAAATAATATTTTATTAGGAAGATTAGGTCAACCAGAAGATGTAGCTTCTGTTGTTTCTTTCTTGGCAAGTGATGACGCCGCTTTTATAACAGCCGAAACTATTCAAATTGGTGGAGGTCAAGCTTTGGGAATTTAAAAATAGAGAATTACTAAACCAAACAACGAGATGGGTAAAGTAATAACCTTTGGAGAAGTTTTAATGCGTATAGCTCCTCTGGGAAATAAAAAATTAAAACAATCTAATCAACTAGAGTATTACTTTGGCGGAACAGAAGCCAATGTAGCTATTTCATTATCTCAATTTGGTAATAAAACCCAGCATATAAGTGCAGTTTCAAATGATTTTATTGGTGATGCCGCCAAAAGTTATCTTAGCAAATTTGGTGTTAACACGAATGTTATCATAGATACAGATCACCCTCTAGGAATGTATTTCTTAGAGGTTGGTGCCGTCATGAGATCTAGTGCAATATCATACAATAGATCAAATTCTTCTTTTTGTAATATTGATCCAAAAAAAATAGACTGGGAAAAGATTTTAGAAAACTGCCAGTGGTTTCATTGGACAGGCATTACTCCTGCCCTTTCTAATAATGCCTATCAAGCACTTAAAGAAGGGTTAAAACTTGCCTATAAAAAAGGGATTACAATATCTGCCGATCCTGCCTATAGAAGCAATTTATGGAATTATGGAAAAGATGCAGTAAAGATACTCAATGAACTAGTTGGTATCTCGACCATTTTTATAGGGGGACCAAATGAAATTAATGAGCTTCTGGACACAACTTTTCTAAATAGTAAAGAAGGTTTTATTCCAGCCAGTAAGTTGTTAATCGATGAACATCCTAATATTAAAAAAGTATTTGATAAAACCAGAGTATCACTAAATGCAAACTGGCATAAAATTACTGCCAGAATGTGGAACGGAAATGAATACGCTCAAACCAATGAAATAGAGATTACGCATGTTGTTGATAGAATTGGAACAGGAGATGCATACGCAGCAGGGTTAATTCATGGATTATTACACTATGATGATGTTATGGCACTAGAATTTGCTAATGCAGCTTGCGGATTAAAACACACTATAGAAGGAGATGCTAACTTAGTTACTGAAGAAGAAGTACTAAATATAATTAGAGGCAACTTAACAGGAAGAATAATCAGATAAATGGCACAGTATACAAGAATAGAAGTCACACAGATAATGAAAGATACGGGAATCGTACCTCTCTTCTATCATAAGGATATCCAAACCGTAAAAAAAGTAGTCACCGCCTGTTATGATGGTGGTGCCAGGGTGTTTGAGTTCACGAACAGAGGAGATCATGCCCAGGATATTTTTTCTGAGCTATCCAAGTGGATTGCAAATGCGCTCCCGGGAATGGTTTTGGGTATTGGATCTATTGTAGATTCAGGCACCGCATCATTGTTCATTCAAAAGGGAGCAAACTTTATTGTTTCCCCTATCCTAAACGCAGAGATAGGAAAAGCGTGTAATAGACGAAAGATAGCATGGTTACCTGGTTGCGCCACACTAAGTGAAATCAATTATGCCGAAGAATTAGGTGCTGAAATTGTAAAAATATTTCCTGCAGCCGAAGTGGGTGGTCCAAATTTTGTTAAAAGTATCTTGGCTCCTTGCCCTTGGTCTAGCATAATGCCAAGTGGTGGGGTTTCTCCTGAAAAGGAAAATCTTACTAATTGGTTTACGGCGGGAGCTCATTGTGTAGGTATGGGATCCAAACTAATAGTCAAGAATAAAAATAATGATTTTGATTATCAGACAATTACTAATCTTACTAAAAGCTCAATTAAAATAGTAAACCAACTAAAAAAAGAAAACTAATCTTATGTATTGTGTTGTTATGTAATAGACTCAAAACTGAAATTAGATTACTCTTGACAATCAAATAATGTGCAATTGTCAAAAAAGCCCTTGCATAATTTATGTATAAGGGTTTTCTTTTAGTAATAATTACTGCGAAACGAGTTTCTTATACCAAAAATTGAAACAGATCTGGCTTGTCATTCAAATAATCTCCAAAGAAATTAAGCGCTTTCATACGAGAGATCAAAGGTTCAAGATCCTTTTTATCCTTCAACTCTATTCCTACTACAGCAGGGCCATTTTCTCTGCTGGATTTCTTAGAGTATTCAAAATGGGTAATATCATCATTGGGCCCAAGTACTTCGCCCACAAATTGTTTTAATGCACCTGCTCTTTGCGGAAAGCGAACTATGAAATAATGTTTCAAATCTGCATACAGCAAGGCTCTCTCTTTAATTTCTGCTGTACGAGTAATATCATTATTACTCCCGCTTACTATACAAACTACATTCTTCCCTTTAATTTTGTTTTTATAAAACTCTAAAGCTGCCAGCGTTAAAGCTCCTGCAGGTTCGACAACAATGGCATCTCTATTGTACAGATCAAGAATAGTTTGACATACCAATCCTTCGGGAACGGTGTACATATCGGACAGATGTTCTTTACAGATCTCAAAATTGAGGTCTCCAACTTTTTGAACGGCGGCACCATCGATGAACTTATCGATATCCAAAACCTCGGTATTCTTATTATTTTTAATAGATGTAAGCATAGAGGGTGCTCCATTGGGTTCTATACCTATAATTTTGGTCTTGGGAGATAGTGCTTTAAAAGCACCACATAATCCAGAGGCCAATCCGCCACCGCCAATCGCTACAAAAACATAATCGATTGGTACATCTGCCTGTTTGAATATTTCAAGACCAATAGTGCCCTGCCCTTCAATGGTTTTGGGATCTTCAAAGGGGTGAACAAATGTTTTCCCTTCTGTTTCGCAAATCTTCATTGCGGCTTTTGAGGAGTCATCAAAGGTATCTCCTTCTAATACAATCTTCACATGATCACCTCCAAACATTTGTGTTTGTGCTATCTTTTGTTTTGGTGTCACCGAAGGCATATAAATAGTACCTTCTATTCCCAAATGATTACATGCAAAAGCTACTCCCTGGGCATGATTCCCTGCACTGGCACACACTACTCCCTTTTCTAATTGTTCTTTGCTTAAAGAACTAATCTTATTGTAAGCACCTCTTATCTTGTAGGAGCGAACACGTTGAAGATCCTCTCGCTTCAGTAGAATATTTGCATCATACCTTCTTGAGTATCGAATACTATTCATCAAAGGAGTTACCATTGCAACTTCTTTAATGGTAGAAGCTGCCTTTTGGATATCCTCTAAAGCCGGAAAATAAGTGGTCGTGGCAGTTCTCATAATTCTTAGTTCTTAAATTTTGTAAGCCAGGATCCATCAAAGGTCACACAATACACATCTCAAAACCTTAACAGACCCGGCTATACAAAAAATGGTTGGCTATATTTCTTAGTATTAAACTCCTAAACAATCATTCAGTTAAACAATATCAATATTATATTATTCGTTTCATTGCGGTCATAGAAGCCCTTAGTCTGGCTCCTACTTTCTCGATCGGATGATTTCTAAGTACCGCGTTTACTTCTATTAACTTTGCATTGTCCACTCCATTGCTTTTTTCATCATCAAATGCCTTTCCGATAACATCGGTATCGATTTTTTTCATAAAATCAGCCAATAGTGGTTTACAAGCATGGTCAAACAAATAGCAACCATATTCAGCAGTATCCGAAATCACACGATTCATTTCAAACAATTTCTTACGGGCAATCGTATTAGCAATCAGCGGAGTTTCATGTAATGATTCATAGTATGCAGACTCTTCAATAATTCCGGACTCTGTCATGGCTTCAAAAGCCAATTCAACACCAGCTCTTACCAAAGCAACCATTAATACCCCATTATCATAAAATTCTTGTTCCGAAATTTCAACATCTCCCGCAGGAGTTTTTTCAAAAGCAGTTTCTCCTGTTACTGCTCTCCATGACAATAAGTTTTTATCGTCATTTGCCCAATCTTCCATCATGGTTTTCGAAAAATGACCGGTCATAATATCATCCATATGTTTTTGAAATAATGGACGCATAATTTCTTTTAATTCTTCAGATAGCTCAAAAGCCTTAACCTTAGAATGGTTAGATAATCGATCCATCATATTAGTGATCCCGCCATATTTCATCCCTTCGGTAATGGTTTCCCAACCATATTGAATCAATTTTGAAGCATATCCAGCGTCAATTCCTTTTTCTATCATTTTGTCAAAACACAGAATTGACCCTGTCTGTAACAAACCACAAAGTATGGTTTGCTCTCCCATAAGATCAGATTTTACCTCGGCAACAAATGAAGATTCAAGCACTCCAGCTCTATCGCCTCCTGTACCCACAGCATATGCCTTTGCCTGATCAAGTCCATGACCTTGAGGATCATTCTCGGGATGCACTGCAATCAAGGTAGGCACACCAAATCCTCTTTTATATTCTTCTCGCACCTCAGAACCAGGACATTTTGGAGCAACCATTATAACCGTAAGATCTTCGCGAACTTGCATTCCTTCTTCTACAATATTAAAACCGTGAGAATAAGATAATGTAGCTCCTTTTTTCATCAAAGGCATTACTGTATTCACTACTTGTGTATGCTGCTTATCTGGGGTTAAATTAATTACCATATCGGCATTCGGAATCAAATCCTCATAGGTTCCCACATTAAACCCGTTATCTGTGGCGTTTTTATATGATTGTCTTTTTTCTTTGATAGCAGCTTCACGAAGTGTATAAGAAATATCCAAACCAGAATCTCTCATATTCAGACCTTGATTAAGGCCTTGTGCACCACATCCTACAATAACTATTTTTTTCCCTTTTAAGGCATCAACCCCTGCCGAAAACTCATCGGCATTCATAAATCTACATTTTCCTAATTGTGTTAGTTGATCTCTTAATGATAGCGTATTAAAATAATTTGCCATTTCTCTTTTAATTTGTTGTTATTTCCACCGGGGAAATTTGATTTAATTTTGACTTTTAGTTGTTTCTTTATTTGGGTGTATCCCGATCCCGAGAACTATCGGGACGGGACCGGGCTATCCGCTGTATCTTTTATCTTTGAGCCCTTCGAGAGCCTCTGGGGTCAAAGATAAAAGGATGTCGCTTCTATCCCTTACACGGTTTCCGTCGCAAATTTTTCAAGCATCGCCGAAATATGCATCTTCTCTTTGGTAACTGCTATTCGGCCAGATCTAGTAAACTGCATTAATCCGAAAGGTTCAAGTTTTCGATACAAAGTATCTACTTCTCTACGCCTTCCTGTTTTTTCTAAAACAAAAAACTCTGGAGTAACCGTTACAATATTAGCATTGCTGTTTTTTATAACATTTTGGATCTGACGTTCTTCAAACAATAACTTTGAATCAATTTTAAACAAAGCCGTTTCCTGATAAATAATATCTTCTTCTTTGTGATAAAATGCTTTGATAACTTCTATTTGTTTTTCTATCTGCCCTACAATCTTCTTTACTTGTTCTTCGGTAACTTTTACGGCAATTGTAAACCGAAACACATCTTTGATCTCGGACTGTGAAGCGGTCATACTATCCAAATTAATATGACGCTTTAGAAAAATTGCCGATATCCTATTCAACAATCCAATATTATTTTCGGTATATACCGATATAGTGAAATTTTCTTTTTCCATAATCTACGCTAATCTTATATCCGAAACTGATGCTCCCGTTGGGATCATCGGGAATACATTATTTTCTTTTTCTACACAAACTTCTAAGAAATACGGTTCCTTAGAACTTATCATTTCTTTTATTGCCTCCTGTAAATTCTCTCTTTTGGTTACTCTTGTGGATTTAATATGATATCCTTCGGCAATTTTCACAAAATCGGGATTCACCATTTCGGTAGAGGCATATCGTTTATCAAAAAACAATTGTTGCCACTGCCGCACCATTCCAAGGAAATCATTATTAAGCACTACAATCTTCACCGGCACTCTGGTTTGAAAAATTGTACCCAGCTCTTGTATTGTCATTTGATACCCTCCATCACCAATAATAGCCACCACTTCTCGTTCGGGAGCTCCCATTTTTGCTCCTATGGCCGCTGGTAACGCAAAGCCCATTGTGCCTAAACCACCAGAAGTAACATTACTCTTGGATTTCGTAAACTTGGCATATCGACAGGCTATCATTTGGTGTTGCCCTACATCAGATACAATCACTGCATCACCTTTGGTTTCTTCATTAATTCCTCTAAGGACTTCACCCATAGAAAGGCCTTCCTTTTCAGGGTATAGTTCTTCTTTGATCACTTTGTCAAATTCTATTTTATCAAAATCTCTATATTCTTGTAACCACGAATCATACGAATCGGGTTTTATCATCGGAAGTATTTGTGCAAGGGTATTTTTCACATCTCCCATCACAGCTACATCAGCCTTAACATTCTTATTTACTTCGGCTGGATCGATTTCGAAATGAATAATCTTGGCTTGCTTTGCATAGGTTTCTAAATTACCCGTCACTCGATCATCAAATCTCATCCCGATAGCCAAAAGAAGGTCACACTCGTTCGTAAGTTTATTGGGTCCATAATTGCCATGCATCCCAACCATACCAACATTTAAAGGATGTGCCGTTGGTAATGCCGATAAACCGAGAATTGTCCATGCAGATGGAATCCCAGATTTTTCTATGAATTCTTTTAGTTCTGCTTCTGCTTCTCCTAAGATTACCCCTTGTCCAAAAACGATCATAGGTTTTTTGGCATCGTTAATCAATTTGGCCGCCTGTTTCAAACTTTTTGGGTCTGTCTCAGGAGTTGGAATATAACTTCTTATACCTTTACACTTTTCATATACAAAGTCTAATTCACCAAATTGTGCATCTTTGGTAATATCAATCAATACTGGCCCAGGACGACCCGAGCGCGCAATATAAAATGCTTTGGCTAATACGGTCGGTATATCTTCTGCTTTGGTAACCTGGTGATTCCATTTGGTGATTGGCGTAGAGATACCAATAATATCTGTTTCCTGAAAAGCATCAGATCCTAATAAATGAGAACCAACCTGACCGGTTATACAAACCATTGGTGTAGAATCAATCTGAGCATCAGCAATACCGGTCACAAAATTAGTAGCTCCCGGTCCCGAAGTCGCAATTGCAACACCTACTTTACCACTAGCACGAGCATATCCTTGAGCAGCATGTGTAGCTCCTTGTTCATGTCTTGTTAATACATGGTGTAGTTGATCCCGGAACTTATACAACTCATCGTATACCGGCATGATAGCGCCTCCCGGATATCCATAAATTAAATCTACACCTTCTGCTAAAAGGCAATGAATCACTGCTTCTGCTCCAGTCATTTTTCCCTTTGCAACTTTCGTTTCTTTTTTTATAGTTTGCGTTTGTGTTTCCATACGCTTTCTTTTATTTTGAGTCCAGATTTTTGATTTAAAACTCAAGACTTTTTTAGATTCCGGCCTTCGCCAGAATGACAATTATTGAAATCAATGCTAAGCATTGAAATTTTGTTTAGAATTCGTCGGTTACACATCCCCGTGATGCCGATGATACTGTTTTTGCATATTTATATAATACTCCTCTACTGAATTTCAGTTCTGGTTGTATCCAAGAAGCTTTTCTTTTTTCAATTTCGGCCTCATCCACCGAGACAGTAATTGAATTGGTTTCAGCATCTATTGTAATAACATCGCCATCTTTTACCAATCCGATCAAACCACCTTCTTGAGCTTCGGGTGTAATATGTCCGACGACAAAACCATGAGTTCCTCCAGAAAACCTTCCATCTGTAATTAATGCCACATCTTTACCCAGACCTGCTCCCATTATAGCCGCAGTGGGTTTTAACATTTCTGGCATTCCAGGTCCTCCTTTTGGCCCTTCGTACCTAATGACGACTACATCGCCTTTTTCTACTTTGCCATCTCTAATTCCATCATTTGCAGCATATTCTCCGTCAAATACTTTTGCCTTCCCTTGAAAACGAAGTCCTTCTTTACCTGTTATTTTTGCTACACATCCGTCTTTGGCCAGGTTCCCGAACATAATTCTAAGGTGTCCCGTTTGCTTTATAGGATTTTCAAGGGGCTTTATAACATCCTGTCCTTGTGTTAAGTCAGGAACATCTAATAAGTTTTCGGCTAGTGTGTTCCCCGTAACGGTCAAACAATCACCATGAAGCAGTCCTTTCTTCAATAAATATTTTAATACTGCCGGAATTCCTCCTACGGCATGCACATCTTCCATTAGGTATTTTCCGCTAGGTTTTAGGTCTGCAAGAAAAGGAGTTTCATCACTTATCCTTTGAAAATCCGCCAAGGTAAACTCCACATCTGCAGCCCTGGCAATCGCCAAAAAGTGTAAAACTGCATTGGTAGACCCTCCCAAAATGGTAACCAATCGTATGGCATTTTCAAGAGATTTCTTGGTAACGATATCTTTAGGCTTAATGTCTTTTTCTAAAAGCAATCGCATAGCACGACCAGCAGCTACACTTTCTTCTTCTTTATTTTTGCTTATTGCTGGATTCGAAGAATTATAAGGCAAAGACATTCCCAATGCTTCAATAGCCGAAGCCATGGTATTTGCCGTATACATTCCGCCACAAGCTCCGGCACCGGGACATGCTTTTTCTATTACATTTTTATATTCTTTTTGTGTAATGGTACCAGCGACTTTTTCGCCCCAAGCTTCAAATGCTGAAACAACATCCAGTTTTTTACCTTCATGACATCCAGATGCTATAGTTCCTCCGTACACCAAAATAGCCGGACGATTTAATCGAAGCATTGCCATTAAAGCACCTGGCATATTTTTATCGCAGCCCACTACGGTAACCATTCCGTCGTACGACATCGCCTGCACCACGGTTTCCATAGAATCTGCAATCACATCTCGAGAAGGGAGTGAAAAACGCATTCCTGGGGTTCCCATAGAAATACCGTCACTTACTCCAATGGTATTAAAAATAAGTCCAACCACATCTTCTTCTTGTGTACCTTTCTTCACTAATTTGGCTAGGTCATTAAGGTGCATATTACAGGGATTTCCTTCATACCCTGTACTTGCAATCCCGACCAAAGGTTTACTAAAATCTTCATCCGTAAGACCAATTGCATGAAGCATTGCCTGTGCAGCTGGCTGGGTATCATCCTGAGTTACCTGTTTACTATACTTATTTAAGCTCATTCGTTCTGAATGTATATTTTATTGTTAATTTTTTAATATTTTAACTTTTTTATTGATATATTCTTATCAATACAAATAATCCACAGTATAAAATTATTTCGTTGTGTCTAAACCTTTGCATATAATTAAACATCCTTACAATATCCAATACAACCTTTAACACTTTTAACTATTGATTTACAACCATTTACAATCATCTTATTTACAATCACTATTTGTTAATTTTTATTAGACATTCACTTTTTGATTCAAAAAAAATCCCCTCAAATACTTGAAGGGATTCTATTATTTTAATAATATATCAATGTCCCCTCGTCACGGTGAATAAATCACCACGATACTAATGACATTGATAATTATATTTTTAAGTGTTTTCATAATCTTTTAAAAAACAAAAAATCCCTTTGCTGTCTCAAAGGGATTTTTCTATTATTTTGGTATCGCAAATATCCCTTTATCAAGATGAAATAATCACCTCGATAATGACATTATTGATATTTATATTTGTTCTTTTCATTTCTATTTCAAATATAGAAAAATATTTCATTTAATACGATTATCTGTAGAAAACTTCAAAAACGGTACTAGTTCCCACTCTTCAGTGGAATTGTTTCAACCTATAATTTTGAATGCGCTTTTCAAGCTTTTCAAAATAGGTTTCAATCAATTTTGATAAGTTTATTTTTCATGCAATAAATAACCAGACCCACTCTTGTTTTTACTTCGAGTTTTTTAAATACTGCTTCGCGATAGTTTTCTATAGTTTTTGGGCTCAATCCCATTTCTTCTGCAATATCCCGGTAAGTAAGTTCTGAACAAGCGAACTTTAGAAAACCTCTTTCTTTCACTGTTAATCTTTCATGAAATTCACCACTATCATCCATATTCTCAGAATTGCGCAGCGCATTTTCGATTTTGCCAGAATAGTAAAATCCTTGTTCGATGACCATTTTCATGGCAAACTCAAAATTTTCGGGATGAATATCTTTTAGCAAATATCCTTTTGCTCCGGCCCTTAGCATTTTGATGATCGTATCTTCATCATCCTCCATCGTAAGCGCCAATACTTTTTGTTCTGGTCGATGTTCTTTAAGCCATTGCATTGTTTGTATTCCATCCATTACTGGCATTTTCACATCCAGTAGTATTAAATCAGGCACTTTACGCTTATGCATGTAATATTGCGTAAGCTCTTTTCCATTTTTTAAAATGGCCAATACTTCATACTCTTCAAGTTTTGTTATCAAACTTTCTAATGATTGTGCAAATAACAAATGATCATCGACAATAACAATGGTCTTTTTCTTCATTTAATTAAGTTTTTATATCAAACTTTATCTTTTATCGGATAGGATAATGCTATCGAAACTCCTTTTCCGGGAGCTGATTTATAATCAAACTTTGCTTTAACCAACGCCGCACGGCTTTTCATATTTAACAATCCAGAATTTGCTTGTACCGATTTCATATCAAAACCTACCCCATCATCTTGTACTCTTATATCCAAACTGTCAGGCGTATACTCTAATGCCACATCTAGATTGGAAGCCTCGGCATGTTTGATAGTATTTGAAAAAAATTCTTGAATAATTCGATACAATATGATCTCATCTTTTGGATTGATATGAAACTCTTCTCCTGTAATAGAAAGTTTCGTTTTTAGAAAACGGAGCTTTTCGAATCTATCCAATTCTACCCGAATTGATTTTTCTAGTCCTATATTATGAATTACTTCATTGTTCAAAGTTTTGGATAAATTACGAATTTCTTGTAAACTATCTCCCACTAATTTGCGAACATCTTGCAAAGAGTCTGCCGCTGAAGCTTCTATACTCGTTCCCATAATATTGATTTGCATAACAGCCGTGGATAACAACTGCCCTATATTATCATGAAGTTCCCAACTTACATTTTTAAGTGCTTGTTCCTGGATCTCGATACGAGATTTAAAGATTTCATCTTCGAAACGTTGTTCCGCCTTTAGTTTTTCGAGAAGTAGTTTATTTTTTCGACGTTGGAAGGCAACAAAAAATATTATACTGAATACTATTAAAAAAAGAATAATAACAGTAAAATAAATAATTAATACAATTTGTTCTTTTTCGAGCATATTATAAATCCAATAGTATAGCAAGTATACAGAAAAATAATAGCACTATTCAAAATTATTCTAGTTATATCTACAAATTCCGGACTTTCTAAGCTATGATATTTATCATATATAAATAATGGCGTAACTACCAAGTGAAAAATAATCGAACCTACTGCAATATAAAAAGGTATTGTTTTATAAAAAGCCAATATTTTGTCACTTTGTAGCATTTCATATAAATATAATATCCCACCAATAAAAAGCAGAATAGTACCAATCACATAGGTAAAAGATGAAATACCCGTAAAATAAATATCAGTTAAAATTAAATTGATAATAGCTCCTAAAACATAAATTACGGTTAAAATTTTCATGAAAAATTTCAGGCTTTTTATTTTATAATTCAACCAAAAATAATATACATAAAAACAGAAGTTGAAAATAAAAAAAACATTAAATAGCCAATCGTTATATTCTAAAAAGGTACCCTTCAATGCTGGAAATAGGCCAAAATAATAAATTAAAGAAGGAAGAGTACCAAATAATTCGACAAAAAAAGTAATCCATAAAAACCAAACAAAATACCGAGAAGTTTCATCCTCTCGGCATCTATTAACATATGAAGTACCGGCAATAGATGCTATTAATTCAAATAACAAATATGAGTATGCAAATACTAGCATATTTAAAATAATCTTGGAGGTATTCTACTAGAGCCACCATTATAAGGATCTATATCATAATTATTTTCAGCACTATCACCATCTTTACCTAAACTACCTGCAGGATCACCAGTAGGAGCCAGAAATAAAGTTGCATATCCTTTCCCCATTTTACATTTAGAATCAGGATATGCTCCTAGGTACATTCTAATTCCAGGATTATCGATCCCCATTTTTCTTGACTTTTTCTTAACATACTTAAGATATTCCATTAACTCCTCAACGCTCCACCAGAACTCTCTTGTATCTTCAAAACCTATACATCTATCTATTTCAGGTGTTCTAGTATTGCACCAAACTTGCTGTAGTTCTTTAGCTTCTTCTACGCTTATACACTTTTCGGGTCTTTTTTTTCCCATAACATTTCACTTTTTAGGTTAACTGTTGCTAATATATCCAAAAAACAGGCTTTTACACAAATATACACACCCTTTTTGCACACTCTTTTATGGTAAAGCCATAACGTAAAAGCAATGGTTATCAATAATTGCGCTTTTCTAGGCATTTTTTAAAAATTTAACAACAGGGGGTTTTTCCCCTGTATCCTTCAGGGGATTTTCCCCTTACCCATTTATATATTAGATATTAATCAGCAATTAGTTGAAACTTACATATTTCTTTCATTCTCTTTTGAGCTATGCTATTAATGGCTTCTTGACTTAATTGGAATACTCTTGGATATCCACCGGTAGTTTGACAATCTCTCATTAATACGATCAACTTTCCTGACGGAGTTAATTGCACCGTACCAGGTAATACTGGTGAAGTTAACATAGAAGGGAGATCATTAGGCACTAATTCTTCTAATTGAATTGCCATTCGATTTGCAATCCCAGATATTGTGAAACTCGAATTCATTAAAAGATGCTTTTTATCATCCGTCAATTGATCAAATTCTGGTCCCTTATACGCAAGCAATTCATTAGAATTTTTAAAATGTGAATTGGAAGATACCTTTGAAAACTGATTAGTAAACTTACCGACTTTTCGATATTGAATTTGGTCACCCTCTTTTAACATATGACTTGAAGTAACTCCTTTAAAAAAAGATCGGCTACCGAGTACTTCTTTGGATAAGAATCCATTCCTTATTCCTACATATCCATATTTATAATTCTTACAAAATTTAGAAGTTAAAACATCATTTCTACTAATCTTAATTCGTTGGTTCATTCCAACTCTTTTATCGTTTAAAAACAATGTTGTCTCAGCTCCAGTAACACTAATAATCGTTGATTCTGAAAAACGTAAAACAGGCGGTTGAAAAACCCATTCAATACAAGCGTCATTTTCATTGTTATTTAAAATCACATTGGCCCACTTATAAGAAATCTGGTCCATGGCTCCACCAAAAGGGACTCCATGTTTTGCAAAACCAAAGCGACCCCTATCTTGTATAGTAGAAAAGTAACCGGGCTCAATTATCTTAACCTTACCTATCATGAAATTGTTGGATTTAGTAGATAGTTACCAGAATTTACCAAAGAACCTATATCGTTATATTCATTTTCCGTAATCGATATAAATTGAATTTCATCTCCAGGTAAAACAAAACAAGGAATTTCTTTTTTTGGGTCAAAAAGATTGAGTGGACAACAACCAATTACATGCCATCCGCCAGGGCTATCCATTGGATAAATTCCAGTTTGATTTTCACCTATAGCAACCGAACCTTTTTTAACATCTAAAGACGGTGTGCTTTTCCTAGGTAAACACAATTTATCATCCAAACCACCTAGATAACAAAATCCTGGTAAAAAACCCAAAAAATAGACTTTATATATTGGAGCCGTATGTAAAGAAATTACCTCATCTACAGTAAGTGATTTTGCCCTTGCAAAAGACTCTAAATCTGGAGTGAGCGTAGGAGAATAACAAACCGGTATTTCCCACAACCTAATTTCGCGTTCTTTTGATACAAAATTCTTTGAATAAAGTGATTTTAGCAACAAAAATTCATCATAGACGTTTTCTATAGTAGATACATAAAAAATTAATAACGAGTTATATGAAAAGATTACCTCAATAATTTCTTTAACACTCCCTTTTTCAATAATTTCTTTGTAAAAAATAAGGTCCTGAAGTATATTTTCATCAATTTTTGCAGGCCACTCTATCAAAATTGCATTTTCAGAATATCGTTTATATGTCAATTCGTACTTCATAAATCCTATTTTAAAATAAAATCTAAGTCCGAAAATTTCTTACTTAGATACTCCAAAATTTCGACCGAATTAGGATTATCTCCATGTACACAAATTGTATCAAAAAAAATAGATTTCTCCTCCCCCCCGGCCGTTCTTATTTTATTATCAGAAATCATTCTATAAACATGTTCAAAAACTTCATCCGGATCTACTATTACAGCATTCTCTTTTGATCGAGAAACCAATGTCAAATCTTTATTATAATTTCTATCCGCAAAAACTTCATATTTAACATTCAATTCATCGCTACTAAGATATGATAACTTAGAATATTTAGCCGTAATTAAATATAAACTTTTATCGATATTTTTAACAGCTTCAATAATAGCCAATGCAATGGCTTCATTCTTTATCGCATCATTATATAGAGCACCATGTGGCTTCACATGATGTAATTTGACACCAGCTTTTTCAGTGAAGTGTTTCACCAGTTGAATTTGGTCTGTTATGGTTTTTACCAAATCGTCGTATGACAACTCCATGCTCTTCCTTCCAAAATTTTCTCTATCGGGGTATGATGGATGTGCTCCTATTTTGACTTTATTTTTAATTGCCAAATTGATCGTGTCCTGGATCACCTGTTCATTACCTGCATGGCTTCCACAAGAAATATTACACCAAGAAACATAGGGCATAATTTTATCATCGAACCCGGCCTCTTCTCCAACATCTGCATTAAGAATAATACGTTTCATTTCTTACAAATAGTGTTTAAAATTCTTACAATTCTATCAATACTTTCCAGACACTTCGCAACCCAAGAAATACTGTTACCATTACTATGAAGGCACCTATCAAATTTTGTGTTTTTGAATTGGTATATTGACCAAGTACTTTTTTACTATTCATTACCCATAAAAGGAACCCAGCAATGACAGGTAACAAAAGTCCGTTGGCCACTTGGGCAAATTGTATAATTTCTATAGATTTTATTCTTAACGAAGAAAAAACAACACCTAATAAAAGGATAAACATCCAAACTAATCTGAATTTTCTACTTTTAAGCCCCTCCTTCCATCCCATACACCCTTTTACAACATAAGCCGCAGCCAAAGGTGCTGTAATTGCTGAAGTAATTCCGGCTGCAAAAAGCCCTAATGAGAGCACATATTTTGCAGCAGACCCAAAAACCGGCTCTAAACTTTTTGCCAAATCTGCAGCACTATTTACCTCTACACTTTGTATTGCGGCACCTGCAATAATTATAGCCATCGACATAACACCTCCTACCACAATGGCAACAATTGTATCTTTTCGTGCTAAAGGCAATTGATCTGGACTGCTCCATTTTTCTTTAATCAGAGAAGCATGAAGAAAAAGATTATAGGGCACAACAGTAGTACCTATAAGCCCGATTATTGTAAATAATTTTTCTGATTCAAATGATGGAACAAAACCCCTGAAAACCAATGATAGATCAGGCTTTGTTATGATTGCAGTTACAACAAAAGCAATACTCATACACAGAACCAATACTATTAAGCTACGCTCGAGTACTTTATAGTTACCAATATATAATAGAATAAAAGCGAAGACACCTATGACAAGACTTAAATAATTGATGGTTATATCTCCAAAAGTGATATAGGGAGATCCCAGCAGGGTAGATAGCCCTAAGACACCTCCACTAATATTACCCGCCTCATAGGCTGCATTCCCAATAAAAATGGCAGATATAATAATGGCAATTAGAATTGATCTAATTATTTTATTTTCAAATTGAGATTTTAGCACCTCACTTAACCCGCTTTGGGTAACAATACCCAATCGTGCAGCCATTTCCTGTAAAACAATACAGGCTATGACAGATAATCCCAGGGCCCAAAGCAATGTGTAGCCAAATTTAACTCCGGCCAAGGTACATACAGTAACCGTTCCAGGGCCAATAAAAGCAGCAGTTACCAATGTGCCGGGACCAATATTAGAAATCCATTTTTTCATACAAATACGAGTGTATTCTTAAAAATATTGATTTCCTAATGGACATTAATTGAATTGTTAATAAGAACGGCAAATAGTTTATAAATTCTTACCCCAACCACCCATCTCGATCCAGGCTTCTGTACTGTATTGCTTCAGATATATGATCTCCTAAGATGTTTTCTGAATTTTCTAGATCTGCAATAGTCCTTGATACTTTCAAAATACGATCATATGCCCTGGCAGAAAGATTAAGCCGTTCCATAGCGGTTTTTAATAATTCTTTTGAACTTTTATCCAATTCGCAAAACTCCCGAATTTGCTTTACTCCCATTTGAGCATTATAGTGTATGTTTAATAGTGATGAGAACCTTTGGGTCTGTATATCTCTTGCAACTATGACACGTTTTCTAATTTCGATACTTGACTCCCCCCTTCTTTCTTCGCTTAGTTTGTCAAAAGGAACCGGTGTAACCTCGACATGAATGTCTATCCTATCCAATAACGGCCCTGAAATTTTGCTCAGATATCGCTGCATCTCGGCTGGTGAAGAAGTCACTGGCGCATCGGGATCATTAAAATATCCTCCGGGACTTGGATTCATACTGGCCACTAACATAAAACTAGACGGATACGTCACGGTAAACTTAGCTCTTGAAATTGTGACTTCCCTGTCTTCAAGAGGTTGACGCATTACTTCGAGTACCTCCCTTTTAAATTCTGGTAATTCATCTAAAAATAACACTCCGTTATGCGACAAGGATATTTCTCCTGGTTGCGGATAGCTTCCTCCGCCTACCAGAGCTACATTTGATATGGTATGATGTGGGCTTCTGAATGGGCGTTGCGCCATGAGTCCCGAATTTTCTTTGACACGCCCAACTACACTATGAATTTTGGTAGTCTCGAGAGCTTCCTGCAATGACATTGGTGGTAAAATACTGGGTAATCGTTTGCTAAGCATTGTTTTTCCGCTACCGGGAGGGCCCACCAAAATTATATTATGCCCTCCTGCAGCAGCAATCTCCATACACCGTTTTATGCTCTCTTGACCTTTGACATCTGCAAAATCAAACTCGGGATTATCAAGAGCTGCGTAAAACTCTTCCCTAGTATCTACTATGGTTTTGACTAATTCACCATTTCCATCAAAATAATCTATTACTTCTCTAATATTTTCTACTCCATACACTTCAAGATTATCAACAATAGCTGCCTCTTTTGCATTTTGTTTCGGGAGAATAAAACCTTTATATCCCTCTTCACGGGCTTTAATTGCAATTGGTAATGCTCCTTTTATGGGCTGAAGACTTCCATCAAGAGATAATTCTCCCATAATAAGATATTCAGAAATATGATCTCCTTTAATCTGTGAACTGGCTGCCAATATTCCCAGCGCCAAAGTAAGATCATACGCCGACCCTTCTTTCCGTAAATCGGCGGGAGCCATGTTAATCGTAATTTTTTTTCCGGGTAATTTATACCCATTGTTTTGGAGAGCGGCAGCAATCCGATAACTGCTTTCTTTTATTGCATTATCGGGCAACCCTACAAGATGGTACCCTATCCCCTTTGCTACATTTACTTCTACAGTTATGGTGGTTGCTTCAACACCAAAGACCGCACTTCCGAATACTTTTATAAGCATATCATATCTTTTTTACATGGAAGCAAAAATAGACGAAGTCAGTTTCATTTTTTGAAACTCAAAATTTATAAAAGAGATAAACATTCTTATAAAGCAAAAACCTGAAAATCAATTCTTGATTTTCAGGTTTTTAAAAGTAGGGCTTTGGCGTCTGATTACGTATGAAATATTATATCAAAACGTTCACCCTACTTTTCCATATTAATTGCATAACAAACAATTTATACTACTGCTTCTTCATGGATCTGAAACAGTTTTTCATTTAAAAACTTAAGGGTAGGTATTTTATCTTTGGTATCTACCAAGATTGAAATATTATTATTACTTCCTCCGTATGAAACCATTCTTACAGGAATGTAATTTAAGATCTCGAAAAGTCTATACGAGTTTTTATCATTAATAACCGATTCTCCCACTATACAAATAATACTGTGATCCTGCTCTATGGTCACTTCGGCATAACTCTCTATCTCCTTTACTATTTTATCCAGGTTAGTGGTGTTATCTATGGTTAAAGAAATTGCTATTTCAGAGGTTGTAATCATATCGATAGAAGTTTGAAAATTATCAAAAACCTCGAAAATCCTTCTCAAATACCCATGAGCCATCAACATTCTATTCGATTTTATTTTTATTGCCGTGATACCATCTTTTGCCGAAATTGCCTTCAGTCCTTTTTTATAAGTCTTATTAGAAATTACTGTACCTGTTGCCTCTGGATCAAACGTGTTTTTTAGTAGAACCGGAATATCCTTTCCAACTACAGGAGAAACGGTCTGAGGATGAAGAATTTTGGCTCCAAAATAGGCAAGTTCTGCTGCTTCATTATAAGTAAGATGGGATATAGGGTGTGTTTGCTCTACGTATCTTGGATCGTTATTATGTAATCCATCTATATCGGTCCAAATTTGGATTTCTGAGGCATTTAAAGCCGATCCAATAATGGTAGCTGTGTAATCACTTCCGCCTCTTTTTAAATGACTTATTTGCCCATCACTATCTCTACAGACAAAACCTTGCGTAATATAAATTGACGACTGGATGTTATTACTTAATACTTTTTCCAACCTTTTTTGGACTTTTTCAATATTAGGGTTTTCTACAGAATCAACATCCATAAATTCTTTTGCATCCAATAAAACATTAGAAACTTCTGATGCATTCAAATAGCCAGAAAAAATATACGTTAGGAGAGTTTCTCCGTAGGTAATAATTCTAGAGTTAATGACTTCAGAATATTCCTGACTAGACACTTCAAACATTTCTGTAATTATTACTGAAACTCCTTCTTTGAGGGTGTTTTTTATTTCCTGGTCATTTACTAAAGTATCTATTACATCTATATGTTTACTTTCGAGTCTATGCAAGCTTCTGGTAATCGCTTCGGTGTCTTTAAGTTTTATATTTTCAACTAATCGAACCAGATGATCTGTAACCCCCGACATCGCAGAACAAACAACAATCTTATCCTCCTGATCAGAAATAAGAATTTCTTTTACCCGATTCAAGTTTTCAACCGACCCTACAGATGTTCCTCCAAACTTTAATACTTTCATCAATCTATTTTTACATTGTTTTTAACGTTGCATAAATAGTTAATTACTCACAAATTATAAATATTTTAAAAGAAAAAATGTAAATTTGCACAATATGTTAAATATATAACAATGAAAACCATTACAGATTGTGTGCATAATATTTTAAGGCATCAGCCATTTCTTGAAGATGCCCTATCCAGAAACATTATAAATTTTAGCTCCTTGGCTGTGGATTTGATACCCCAAGTAGAGAAAATAATGAGAAAACCTGTTAAACCCGGCTCAATTGTAATGGCCCTAAGACGTTATCATCCCAAGAAAATTAAACATATTGATAATTTAAGAAACTTAGGAGATATCGTTGTAAGATCCGGAATAACAGAGTATACCTTTTTAAACTCCAATACCATTCTTACTAGTCAATCTAATTTATTGAACAGTGTGAAAAATGAAACCAAAGCATATTTTACCTATTCAAGTAATTTTCAAGAGAGTAATATATTAGTAACATCTTCTCTTAAAGAAATTGTGGAAAAGCATTTTAAAAATGAAACATGTATTTCTGTTATGGATAACTTATCTTCAATGTCTATTGCATTACCCGAGGATAATTCGAAAGTGATTGGTTTATACTTCTACATTTTCAAATTACTAGCATACGAAGGAATTCCTGTTTTTGAAGTCATATCTACATCTAACTATTTTACTCTTTTTCTGGAAAAAGAACATGTAAACAAAGCGTTTTTATTAATGAATGAAATTAAAGAAGATTAAACTTCAAACATAAAAAACCCGCATATAGCGGGTTTTCTATTATATAAAGATCATTTACAAATTACCAGATTTGAACTCTCTTATCTGATTCTAAATACATTTTATCACCTTCTTTGATATCAAACGCATCGTAAAATTCTTGTACATTTAATAAAGGCTGGATAGCTCTGGTTGTCCCAGGAGAATGTGGATCTGTTTTAATCTGAGTTCTTAACGCATCTTCTCTGATTTTTGTTCTCCATACGGTAGCCCAAGACATGAAGAAACGTTGTTCGGCAGTAAATCCATCGATATCTTCAGGCCTTCCGTTTTCTGCAAAATGTAATTGCAAACCATCGTAAGCTCCTAATACACCTCCAAGATCACCAATATTTTCACCTAAGGTAAATTTACCATTAATAAAAACACTGTCAAGCACCTCAATAGCACTATACTGTTCTGCTAAGGCATTTCCTCTTTCAGTAAAAGCTTTAAGATCATCTTCGGACCACCAATTTTTAAGGTTTCCATCGGAGTCGAAACGAGCTCCTGAGTCATCAAAAGCATGAGATATCTCATGACCAATTACAGCTCCTATTCCTCCATAATTAACAGCCTCATCTGCTGTATAATTATAAAAAGGAGGTTGTAAAATAGCTGCAGGAAATACTATTTCATTATTCAAAGGGTTGAAATAGGCATTAACCGTTTGCGGAGACATACCCCACTTGGTTTTATCAACAGGCTCACCAATATCTTCAAAGTTTTTTTCTTGTGCCCATTTGTTTACAGCGGCCATATTTTCAAAATAGGTCTTATCTGCAGAAACATCCATTTTAGAATAATCTTCCCACTTATCCGGATACCCTATTTTAACTGTAAACTTATCAAGTTTTTCAATTGCTTTTAGTTTTGTTTCCTCTCCCATCCAATCTAATTTCTGAATACGAGCTTTGTAAGCTTTGATTACGTTAGCAATCATTTTTTCAGCTTTAGCCTTAGCTTCAGGAGGGAATTTTTCATCAACATATAACTGACCTAAAGCTTCACCTACCGCTCTATTAACCGTAGCCAGTGCACGTTCATTAGCAGGACGCTGTTCTTTTTGACCTCGTAAATACTTACTATAAAACTCCCAGTTAGCTGCCTCAATATCTGTTGTCAACCTTCCAGCTGCGCTATTGAAAGTATCCCATTTTAACAAGGTTTTTATATCCTCGATTGATGTACTCTTTAAGAATCCATCTAATGCCTTGGTATATCTTAATTGGGCAACAATAATCGTATCAAACTTTTTTGTAATACCCAGATCACTTACTAATTTATTAAAATCAATTGAAGATAGCATTGCATCAGCCTCAGCAACTGTTCTAGGATTATTGTAGTTACGAGCGTCTCTTCTTTCTACCTTATTCAACCTTGGTTCAGCAAGTTTTGTTTCAAGTTCAAGAACTTTATTAGCAGCTGCTGTTGCATCTGACTCTGAGTCTCCAAGCATTTTCAGCATCCTAACAATATGCTTTTTATATTCTTCACGAATTTCTTTGGACTTTTCATCCTGATCCAAATAATAATCCCTTTCTGGCAACCCTAATCCGCTAGCTCCTAGGTATACTGCATTCATAGAACTATTGTTCAAATCTGCCTGTACCCCTACGCCCATAAATGGCGAAGAAACCGATGGGTTCTTGGCTAATACAGTTTGCATGTCTGTAAGGTTTTTTATAGAGGCAATATCATCCAGCGCTCCTTGTAATGGTTTCAAACCAGCTTCATTTCGAGCTACGGTATCCAATTTGGTATCAAAAATGGCAAGAGCTTTTGCCTGATCAGTTTTAGGTCCATATTTCCCACTCTCTTTTGCATTGGCTAAAATTTCCAATACATCATTGTCGGTGGATTTACGAAGCACTCCAAACCCTCCCCAGCGGGTACGGTCTGCAGGAATTTCGGTATTTTTCATCCAGCTACCATTAACATAATTATAGAAATCCTCTTTAGGACTAACTCTAGTATCCATATTTTCTAGCACTATTCCAGGAATTTTTTCTACTTCGGCAGCATCTGCAGTATCTTTTGTTTCCTTTTTACAACTGACAAAAGCAAAAACAAATGCAGCTAAAAAATACACATTTTTCATTTTTATATTCATTGTGTTATTAAATTGAGATTAGTTATTAATAATTTGACGTTACAAATAAGAATCTGTTACGCAAATAAGGGTGGAATTTATATAAAATGTCAGAAGTTTTCCTCTTAAACAAGTTTTTTTAACGAAAAAATAAGAACCTACAAACAATAAAGGTTTGAAAAACAATATTTTATACGCGTTCTGAAATTTTGAATGTTAAAGCCAGTTTTTACCTAAAAAATTAAAGAAAATATACTTTTGTTTATAACCATGGGCTTTTGAAATACTCTTAGTTATGAAAATGGTAATTATTTAAAGATACGGCTTTACTTTATTTAATAAAACTTCATGTCAAAATCACATTTCAGACTATTAAACCCTGAAAACGAAATAAATAACTCATATAAAAGGTTATTTTGTTAAAAAAAACAAAAAAATTAACATTTGTTAAACTGCTAGTATTTATGGGCCATGACAGATAATAGAGATATCTGCAGGGTACAAAAAATCAATATTAAACACTCGAAAAATGCATTTTTAACATAAAAAATTGTATATTGTCGTTGATTTAATGTTTTACACCGAATATAAATCTGTAATTGTAGGTTTTTACTTACTTTTTTAAAATTAAGGTTTAACCCCAAAAACCAAACTTTATGAGAACATTTTTACCCATTTTAGCTTTGTTTTTAACAAGCGTTACTTTTGCAAATACAAAAATTGACATTTCCTACAAACTTATGTATGTTACAGAAAATACTGTAATTGACGGTTTAGATGAAAATACTGAAGAAGGCGTTATTTTTATTACAGAAAGTTTACATCTTGAGGCGGGAGCCAGAATAAAAGTAAGAAACGCATGCCTTATAATTCTTGGCGATCTTTCTGGTACTGGTATTATTGATATTGATCAGACTGCCACTGTTACTCTTGAAGGAGAAAAACAAGGAAGAGTTACTTTTATTAATAGATTTTTGGCTGATGACACATGTCAGCAAAGTACAGATCAAAAAACTTTTAAACATATTATAGAAGTACCTCAAGGTCTAAAATATAGTTTATACTCTATGGATGGCAGACTATTAGACAAAGGAGAAATAGATGATTATATTCACTACCTATCTGATCCTAAAACATATTTGATAAAAATAGAAGGATATAAATTAAAAAAATACGTCTTTAAAGGCTAACCTATTATCATTAAAAGTAAGGTTTAGGATCCACGATAAATATTTTGTCGTGGATTTTTTTTGGCAACCTCTTTGAATGTGTTTTTCAGGTTGGTTTTAACAATTACTGTTGGTATTTCAAAAAAAGCTATATTTAACATGTAAAAACTCCCTTCAAATAAACGAATTACCTCCAATTTGTAGAATACTAATTGACGTAAAGCCCCTAGTCTAAAGATAAATTATTATGCGAGTATCATGGTTCAAATCTGAAGCAGCAAAATATACATTCTACGGAATGACATTTGGATTTATTTTTCCAATTCTGGCTACCAGTATTGATATTGCCAAACTTGGCTTGGAATTCTCTTGGGGATCAGTAATGTTTGTACAGCATAATTACCCTATTCACTACATTATTGATACAGCCCCAATATTTTTAGGACTATTTGCCATGTTTGGTGGGCGAAATCTAGATAAATTAAAGGAAAAGAATCAGCAAATTTTGAAGGCTTCAAAATTCAAACAGGATTTTCTTGCTAATATGAGTCATGAAATCAGAACTCCCATGGTTGGAGTTGTGGGTATGATAGATTTATTATTAAAAAACACAAAACTAGACGAAATTCAAAAAGAATATGTAAACACCATACATCGGTCTTCCCATAATCTGCTGGAAATACTAAATCAAATTTTAGATCTATCAAAAATGGAGGCAGGAAAACTCGAACTATCCCCTACAACCACCAATTTTAAAGGTCTTATAAATCAAAATGTTGATCTTTTTCTAGCAACGGCCAAGGCCAAAGAAATAGAAATCTTTTCTGAATACTCAAAAGAATTACCCGAGACGGTAATTGCAGACAAGAATCGTCTTGGGCAAATCATCTCTAATCTTATAGGTAATGCTATAAAATTTACAGATAAGGGTACTGTCAAAATAAAAGCATCTTTACTTTCAAAAAACAATGATGAGTTAACAATTAAAGTTGAAGTAATTGATTCTGGAGTTGGAATCAGCAAAAAGGATCAGGAAAAGTTGTTTAATCGTTACAGCCAATTTCATGAAACCTCAATTAATACCGGTGAAGGAAGTGGTTTGGGGTTAGCAATCTGTAAAAAATTGGTTCCGCTTATGCAAGGAAAATTGGGTGTAACTAGTGAATTAGGGGAGGGAAGTAATTTTTGGTTCACTTACAAGGCAAAAATATCACATACCAAGGTGGTTCCCGAAAACGAAACATCGATCAGCCTAACAAAGCAGACATATAATCTGCATGTTTTATTAGTTGAAGATTCTGATACAAACATATTGGTGTCCAAACAAATTCTAAAATATCTTGGTTGTACGGTAGATGTTGCAAAAGACGGTCAGAAAGCTGTAGAACTTTTCAAAGAGGATACATACGATCTAATACTTATGGATATCAATTTGCCAAAGTTAGATGGAGTTAGCACTTGCACCCAGATTAGAAAAAACTTCAAAAAAGTCCCCCCCATTATAGCGTTAACCTCAAATGCATTGCCCGGTGATGCAGAAAGATTTATAGCTCAAGGTCTTGATGATTACATTACAAAACCATTTACAACTGAAATCTTGAATATCAAACTAAGAAATTGGTTCGGAGATCATTATCAACATCATTAAGAATGAGCCACTCTAAAAATTAATTGTTTTTACAGTATTAACAAAATACTTCTGTTAAATTTATTATCTTGTAGATTATGATAACAGGTTCGTAAATAGAATTCTAAACTAAAAACTCAAGCCATGAACCAAAAAAATATTTTTAATTATAAAAAACATCTGATTCCTTTATTATTTGCAGTTCTTACTATTGGATTTTCTACCAAGGTACAAGCATTTAGTTATTTTCAAGATTTGGGTACACAAGATAACCCTATAAATTATAATGAATACAAAGGATTAGTTATAGATGATAACAGCAATAGACCTTTGGTATCTGCTACCGTATCAGTAAATGGTACAAATATCTCGACAGTTACTAATGATGAAGGGAAATTTTTATTAAAAGTTCCTAAGAATCTTTCTGATAGTGACGTTACTGTCTCTTATCTAGGATATAGGGATAAAGTTATTGGTCTATCAAAATTTGGTGATAATGTAATGAAAATAAAACTGGCATTATCTGTAACAGAACTATCAGAAGTAAATATTGATCCAAAAGATCCTGAAGCCCTTATAAGAGCTGTGATGAAGAAAAAGGGAACAAATTATCTTAGCGATAACACAATTATGACTGCTTTTTATAGAGAAACTATAAAAAAGCGAAGAAGTTATGTTTCGCTGTCAGAAGCTGTAGTAGACGTGTATAAAAACCCTTATTTATCCAGTAAGACCGACATCATTAAATTGTATAAGGCTCGAAAAAGTGCTGATTATAAAAAATTAGATACACTAACCGTAAAACTTCAGGGAGGACCCACTAGTACATTATATATTGATGTTATGAAAAACCCTGAAATTTTGTTTACCGATAATTTAATAGAGACTTACCAATTTAGTTTTGGCAAATCAACCAAAATAAATGATCGCCATATTTATGTATTGAATTTCAAACAACGTCCTTATATAGAAGAGCCTATGTATTATGGTAAACTATTCATAGATTCTGAAACCTTGGCAATGACTAAGGCAATCTTTAGTTTGAATACTGAAAATAAGGAAGAGGTAAGTAAGATGTTCGTTAGAAAAAAACCTAGAAATGCAAAGGTATACCCTACAGAAGCTACTTACAATATTGATTATCGTGAAAAAGACGGAAAATGGTATTATGGATATGGAAGAATTGATTTGACCATAAAAATTAATTGGAAAAAGAAATTATTTAATTCTGTCTATAAGCTAAATGTTGAAATGGCAATTACCGATTGGAAGAAAAATCTGGATAAGGAAACATTAAAACCTAAAGATCGATTAAAATCTTCAGTGGTTATTGCAGATGAAGCGTCGGGGTTTTCTGATCCAAGATTTTGGGGTGAATACAATGTCATTGAACCAGAAAAATCAATCGAATCTGCTATTAGAAAGATTCAGAAACAGCTTAGAAAGTTAAATTAGGATAAAAAGCGCAAAATATAAAATCAAAGAACACGCATAGAGCGTGTTCTTTTTTATTGCAATTTATCGTCGTTATCAGCTATACTATTTTTACTAATTTTATAACGGAAAAAATATGGGTTGCAACACCTTAAATTCTTGCCAGTCGTTAACATAAAAACATCTATACAAAAATCACAATTTGAAGAGAATAATATTTATTGTACTTTTTTCGATAATTACAAATATTCTATATGCCCAAAAACATATTGACTCCCTAGCGGCTGTAAAAGACTTCCAAATTTTTGAAAATATATTGAAAAAAGGACATCCAAGCCTATATGAATATACAAAACAAGATTCGTTGGATTATCTTTTTGAAACGACCAAAGAGTCCATAACTCAAAATGTTTCTGATATAGATCTGTACAAAAAAATGCTTCAGGTAACTAGTAGAATTAAAGACGGTCATCTTTTACTTTTTGCTCCAAATACTATAAAAACAGAACAGTATTATTTTCCATTAGTATTAAAAATAATCAATAATCACTTTTATACAGACACTGATGATTTTGGAATTCCTATAGGGTCAAAGATTGGTAAGATCAATGGAAAGGAAGCTTCAAAAATTTTGGAAGATTTAAAAAAATACTCCGCCGCAGATGGTTATAACATTACCAAAAAATACAGAGACATTGAATTAAAATTTGGAGCATTTTATGCTTACGAATATGGTATTACCAAAGAATTTATAGTAGAATATACAGATCCTACCGGCATGGTAAAATCTATTGATCTGAAAGCTGAGTCCTTTGTAACCGTAAAACTTAGAAATACCAAAAGAAATTCATACTTCGCCAAATTTCACAAACAAGAGAACGGTTTTGATTTTTTCAAGAATTACATAAACAAAAAGGACCCATTTGTTTATTACAAGGAATACCTAAGCACAGCCGTTTTGACCGTTAACTCATTTGGAGTAGACATAAAAACATTCAAATCCAACCTTGTTAGGATTTTTAAAGAGTTAAAGAAAAAGGAAATTAAAAACCTAATCATTGACGTGCGTAATAATGATGGTGGCTTTAGACCAAATGCAGTTCACCTTTATTCTTTCATAGCTAGAAAACCATTTAAACAAATAGTGAGTGAACGAGTAATATCCTTAACCGTACGGGAAAAAGAACACGCAACAAGGACATTTTTAAATGAGAAAGAATTTCTAACCGATAGATTCAAGTATCATCCGGTTTATGATGGCTGGAAATTAAATTTTGATGACCTAGAAGCTCTAATGGTACCAGACCGAAACAGATTTAAAGGAAAAGTATATATACTTACTAGTGGAACCACTTTTTCTGCTGCATCTACCTTTTGTATTAATGCAAAAAACGAGGATATCACTCTTATTGGGGAAGAAACAGGAGGCGACTATTATTCATTTAACGGGCAGTTTCCTGTTTATTACGAATTTCCGAACTCAAAAATTGTAATGGTCATGTCTATGGTTAAAGTAGAAAATTTTGTAAAAGACAAAACCATCAAAAAAGGTTTTGGGACTCCGCCAGATAGATATATCAACCTTTCCGTAGAAAACCTAAAAGAAGGTACAGATCCACTTCTTGACTATCTTTTTAGGTTAATTAAAGGGTAATATCATTTTTAAATCTTATTGGATATAAGTATTCACACTCGTAATGAGTCTACAAGAACTGTGCAACATTTGTTTAAATCTAAGTGCCAGATTTTCATCATCAAATTTCATAGCTTCGGTAATGCTATCTGATAAGACAAGTTCTCCTATTAAGTATTCAACAAAATAATTTTGATCCTCGGTTAAAAGCACGTATTCGGTCATAGTGTAAATTTGCAAAAGGACTTCAAGCTTTCTGTCATAATCCATTCAAGCCTTTCAAATACAATGCTAAAAATAAATTTTAATTGAATACGCTAAAAGTATGTATCAAATACTTTTACACAGAACTATTAACAACACATTTTTTTTGTTTGAGGTATAATTGTTGATGTACAGAAAAAATACTAATCAACAATTATGAAAAACTATATTTTTATTCTATTCCTTATCGGCCTTGTATCATGTTCAAAAAAAGAGAAATCCTATACACTTCCCGAAAATGCAATCGAATTATTGGCAGGCCAATCTGGTAAGACCTGGAAAATTGCCTGGAGATATAATGATGGTACCCGAATGAATATGGCCGGTTGTTTTCTTACCTATAAGATCACCTACTCTCCAGAAGGAACAATTAAAGATAACAACGCAGAACAAGAAAACTGTGGTCCATCTCTACTAGGTACATGGGAAATCATTACTCATAAGAAAGAAAAATCTTATGTAAAATGGAATAGTGATCAATTACCAGAAATCATGAACACAAAGAAAAATCATAAGTATTTTAAAATCCTTCAACTTGAAAAGGATACTTTAAAATTACAGTACCGACATAAACAATTTTCTTCGGAAAGCATTTTTGTCGATACATTTGTTCCCGAGCACATAGATGTAAAAGATAGAGACTTCCATAGGTAAGATATATTTTAACCCGGATTATGTAGTAGAAAATCTAATACATAATCCGGGTTTAATGCAAAAAACGGCCATGAATTTAATCATGACCGAAAAATCTAAACTAATTATATTAATTCGTAATTACAGTATACAAATTATAATTAAATAGCAATCTGACTTGCAAATCAATAAACATAACTAATGTTTGTTAGCTATGATTTACTCCGATCTTCCGCAGTAGACCAATCTCAATGTACTCTGATATTTTATCGTATTTGTCTATTTTATCTGTTTGTATTGGGATCCAGCCATCAATTTTGATTCTGTCATTTGGATTGCTACTAAAAAACATTTCATATTCATAATTCATTGACCCATTTTTTGCAAACGTCGCTGCCGAAGCATTCTTTAGCTTATCTGCTATTCTTTTTCTTACAATTTCAATCTTGGATGACAAGTCTAGGGTTTCTGTATCCCTATGCACTTCTACATCCAAAAACTCAGCGATCGAGGCCATTATTACTTCATCTAAATTCATATGCATAAACTTTGGTTACTATTTAATATCTTAAACATTACTAATTTTAAATAAAAGCATTTGTACCCCTAAAAAAATAAGGGTTAATAACTATAAAATCAATTTATTTGAACAAATACCCTATAAAAACATGGTCAAATCTATTGATAAAGTATCAAAAAATAAAAAGTACCCTATTAAAAATCGAATTAAGGAGAAATATTTATGCTTTACTAAAAAATTGAATATTGAAATTATTTATTTAATAATTCAAGCACCAAAAAAAAGGTTTTTTTGCAGAAATACTTTCTATCTAAAATCATAAGAATTTCTTAACAAATTGCTAATATAATGTTAGAAAAGCTTTTGATTTTAATACTTCAGGCAGGATATCAAAACCAATCGAAGATATTAGAAACACATCAATCAATTTCGATTTTTATTTCTTCGAAATTACTTTTAGGGGCCTCACATAAAGAGCACTGATAATCATCTGGTAATTCATTAAAATCAACTCCTTGGGAGATTTTATTTACAATATCACCAACACTTGGATCATAAATGGTTTGGCAATCTGCACATTGATACACCTCTATCTCCTGATTTTCTTTTTTGATTATCGCTTTCGATTCAAAATCTTCTTGTACAGATCCCAGGTTTAAAAAATATGACTTGGTTAACTCCAACAATAGTCCGGGTAAATCCATTTGATCAATATCCTGGGCATAAGCCATATATTTGCGTGTATTAGGGTCAAAATTTTTAGCGTATAATACATTATAAGTGGGTCTTACCACAAAATCTTTAATTGTATCCACAGTTTTGTTTTCTTCTATCATCACAGAAGTAAAATATCTTTTTTGATTTTTACTAGACGTAACTCCAAAGGTTAGACCATAGGTGCTAATATCGTTTTGATCAAAATTCATGACCAAAAATTTCTTAAGTTCTAATGCTTTTTGATTACTTACCGGTAAGTGCCAGTTGAGCTCTAATGAAGAATGTCGAACATTAATCCCGAATTGCCCTAGTAGCTTTTCTAATGGTAATTTTCCTTCGTTGGGGATTCCTTTAATGATAAAAGATTTCCAGGGGGTTAAGCATATTTTTCCTATTCTATATTCTATACAAAACTCACAGAGAGTCTTTAAAAAAATAAGATCATACCTATTATTTCTCCAATATAAACCAAGCCAATACTGATTAATACCCATTTTGTTCATTCCTTCATAATAAGGAAAAGGAGTAAAATCTACTCTTAGTGGTTTTTCAATAATTCTATTGTTTGTATCCAAATTCTTATTTAAATACTCAAATAACTCTTCAATATCGTATACTGTAAGGTATATATCCTCAATAGCCTTGGCAACTTTTGCAATATCCCAGGTATAAATAAGTGCAGGATAATATATCTCGTCCCAATTAGGAAGTTTTAGAAAGAGATACCAATAATCTTCATGAGAAGATGCTATAAAATTTAAATCACCAGAATACAAAGGAACGATTTGTTGTTTTGGGTCAACGATATTGATTTTTAACTGTGGTTTATGTCTAAAATCCTCGAGAATATATAGATATGTGGTTCCTCTTAACCAAACTGTAGCATTAAATATATCAATAGAAACGTAAGAACTACTTATATTTTGTTGCTCTTCTGAAGCAAAAAAAGAGGAATCAAAAGATACATGGTCCTCGATGAAATTTTCTTCTTCATCTTTCAAAGGAAAAATAATATCCTGTCTAGATCCAAAATGAAACGTTTTTAATCCTAGATCTTGTGCATATTCAATGATACGTTGCAATTCTATTGGAGATAAAACTCCGCCTTTAATATCAACTCTATGTAAGGACTGTTCTATTTTCATACTCAAACTAATTGTAGTACATCATTAAGCACTTCTTTCACTTCGGGTTTGCAGCTACCGCAACCCAAACCTGCTCCTGTTTTTATACATAACTCTGAAAAATCTTCACATCCAGATTTTATAGCTTCTTCAAGATTACCTTCTCCAACCTGGCTGCAAGAACAAATCAATTTACCCAAAACAGGTTCACTGGGTTGTGATGTTCTTAGCAGTTCTTCTCTTTTTTCTGAAAGCTCAATTTTCTCTTCAATCAACCTCTTAAAATCTGCAAATTCATTCTTATCACCCATCAAAATTGCTCCTACTAACCTATCATCTTTTACAATACATTTTTTGTAAAAACGCTTTCTAACATCCATGAATATTACTTCCTCGAATGTAGTATCATTAGCCGGTATATCAATATTACCAATACTACATAAATCCAGGTTTTCAAACTTGAGAATATTCATGAAAACAGATCCCTTGTATAGGGCACTAAAATCCCCCAGTAAATACTTGGCAACGATATCTGCTTGTTGTTCTGCGGCTGCCGTGATGCCGTACAAATTTCCTTCAAATTCTGCAATCTCGCCTACTGCAAAAATTGAAGGATCGCTTGATTGTAAATATTGATTTACAAGGATACCTCTTCGACAATCAATGCCATTTCTTTTAGCCAGATCAATGTTGGGGATGGTTCCAATAGAATACACCACCGCATTGCAGGTAAATGATTTACCAGATTTAAGGTTTACTTGTAAATCTCCTAATTCTTTATTAAAAACCGTATCGACTTCATTGTCAAAATGGATGCGGATTCCTTTCTCGATAACATCTTCGGCCAATAAACGACTGGCGATAATATCTAATTGGCGTTCCATTAATCGATTTCCACGTTGTACAATGGTTATTTTTACATTTTTTTTGCGAAGTGCTGCTGCTAGTTCAAGCCCTAATAATCCACCCCCCACTATAGTAACATGTTGTTCATTTTCGGGTAATCCGGTCTGATCAAGATAGGTTTTCAACTTATCGGCATCGCCTCTATCGCGCATCGTAAATCTACCTGGTAAATGTATTGGAACTTCCTTGGGAACGAAAGCGCGGCTTCCAGTTGCCATCAAAATAACATCGTAACTGTGTTTTTGACCTTTACCATCAATAATATAGTTCTCTTCTCTATTTATTTCATTAATTGGGTTGCTAGTAAACAAAGTTACATTAAGAGATTCCATACTACCTTCTCTCATTTTTTGCAATTGTTCCCATTTTAGTTCTTCACTTACATACTCTGGTAGCAATACCCTATTATAAAATGGATATGGTTCTTTAGAAAACACCACAATCTCATCTTCATCATTAAATTGTCGATATGTCTGAATAAAACGATATGCCGCAGTACCTGCTCCGATAATGCAAATCTTTTGTTTTGGTTTTACAAACTTAGTTACCCGAACTGCCGAGAACTTAAAATCTGGTTGTTTCGAAATTGGGTCTATGATATTGGTCGTAAGGTTATTGGCTCTTCCAAAATCATTTCCCAGTACTTTTCCCCAATGCATAGGAAGAAACACCACACCTTTGTTTATAGCATCACTAACCTTGACTTTAACCTGAACTTTACCTCGTTTACTTTCGACTAATGCAATATCACCATCCTTTAATTTGAGTAAATAAGCATCTACCCTATTTATTTCTAAATATGGACTGGGAATATGCGTTAGTAACCGATTTACTTTACCGGTCTTTGTTCTTGTATGCCATTGATCTCTTACTCTACCTGTAGTAAGAATCAAGGGATATTTCTCAGTTATTATTTCAGATGTTGGCTTGGTGAATTTAGGAACTATAAATTTTGCATTTCCTGTATCTGTATAAAACCTCTTATCTTCAAAAAGTCTGGGTGTTCCTCCGTGACTGTTTTCTGGAACGGGCCATTGAAAACTTCCTTCTAATTTTAATCGATTATAACTTAATCCTGAAATATCAATATTCGTCCCTTTAGTGAGTAGACAATGCTCTTTATACACCTCTTCAACCGAATTATAATCAAACCCGTTGTACCCCATTCTTCTTGCAAAGTTCCATAATATCTCAGAATCTGAAATTGCTTCTCCTGGAGGGTCTATGATTTTATTTAAATATGTAATTCTACGTTCACTATTCGTCATAGTTCCTTCTTTTTCTGCCCAACCGGCGGCCGGAAGCAGTAAATCTGCATATTCCGTAGTTTCGGATCGATGTGATATATCCTGAACGACTACAAACTTTGCATTCTTAAGTGCTTTTTCGACTTGATTAGCATTAGGAAGACTCACCAGTGGGTTTGTGCATATAATCCAAATTGCCTTTAATTTTCCATTTTCAAGAGCGTCAAACATTTCGGTTGCCGTTAGACCTGGTTTACCAGAAATCTCTTTGCCACCCCAAAAATTAGCCACTTCACGTCTATGATCATCATTGTTTAAATCTCTATGGGCAGCCAGGAGATTAGCCATTCCTCCCACTTCTCTTCCTCCCATGGCATTTGGTTGACCGGTAAGTGAAAAAGGACCAGATCCTGGTTTACCAATATGCCCCGTAAGTAGAGACAGATTTAATAGTGCATTATTTTTATTAACCCCTATAGAGCTTTGATTTAACCCCATCGCCCAAAGCGTTAAAAAACCTTTTGCGTCGGAAATGTAGGTAGCTGCCTTTTTTATTTCTGCAATGGTAATTCCGCATGTTTTTGCAGCTTCACTTAAAGAAACCGATTGTACCGACTCCTTAAGTAATTCAAAATTATCTGTATGATTAGCAATAAAAGTTTTATCTATCTTTTTTTTATCAATTAGACGTTTGGCTATTGCATTATAAAGAATCACATCGGTTCCCGGTAGAATTTGCAAATGCAAATCAGCTATATCACAAGATTGTGTCTTACGAGGATCTACGACTATAATTTTGGTATTTGGATTCCTTTCTTTGTGTGCTTCAATTCTTCTGAATAGAATCGGATGACACCATGCTGGATTGGCACCGGCAATCATAAAACAGTCTGCAAGCTCGATATCTTCATAAGTAATAGGTACACTATCTTCTCCTAAAGCTTGTTTATAACCAACAACTGCAGAGCTCATACAAAGTCTTGAATTGGTGTCTATATTATTGGTTCCTATAAAACCTTTGGTTAGTTTGTTTGCCAAATAATATTCTTCAGTCAGACACTGTCCCGACACATAAAAACCTACGCTATTGGGGCCATATTTTTCGATCATTGTACCAAAAACAGCGGCAGCTCTATCCAATGCCTGATCCCACGAAACACGCTTACGATTATGTCCTTTACTCCATCGCATTTCTGGATAAAGAATCCGATCACTTTTATCCTGAACCACATGATGGAGATTCATTCCTTTTGAACATAGCATTCCTTTATTTACAGGGTGATCTGGATCCCCCTCGACAGTTATTACTCCCTTAGAATCTTTTTTAGCAATAATCCCGCAACCTACACCGCAATAGGAACATGTTGTTTTGTTTGTTTTGAATGCCGACATATTATATCTCTATACCCATATTTGACATTCAAAACTAAGTATTAATACGTATGAATCATAGCTTCATAGTGGTTTTCTATTTTAGAATTCAAAGAATTATCAATTCAACAAAATATCCCCATTTAAAAAACAATATTAAGATTATCAGGAAGTCTATTTTATCATATTTCTTATAAGAAAAACCGGCTACAACAAAGTTGTAACCGGCAACACAAGAAACACTTAAAGCTACTAAGTCTTTAAGGTTTCAACACTAAACCTTTATATTTTTTGTTTTTTAATAATCATACTTAGCATATCAAAAAATTGATATCAATTCTCTCTAACGTTTGGGAAGGTGATTTAGTCTGCAAAAAATATCTTTTTACAAAAGGTAAGAAAAAGTGCAATTTTTACTTTAACAAATACTAAGCCCCAAATTTGTTTCAACTAAAGATACCAATAATCCTTGAATCAAAAACAAAAATTATTTGTTAAAATCATATCTGAAGCAATAATGATTATATTTAATATTGTTATTAATGTTCTAAAAAGTTGATTAAGTGTTCCCTGTATTTGTAATAATCTGGATGTTCTAAAACATCTTTTCTTAGACGGGGTCTTTCAAAATCTATTTCTAATATATCTCCTACTTTTGCCCTAGGACCGCTTGTCATCATAATCACTCTATCGGCCAAAAAAATCGACTCATCTACGTCATGGGTTATCATAACTGCGGTTATTTTTTCCTGGTTCCATACTTCTATAAGTACATCTTGCAATTCGCCACGGGTCAAGGAATCAAGCATTCCAAAGGGTTCATCAAGCAACAACACCTTAGGTTTAAGAGCAAATGCTCTTGCTATCCCTACACGTTGTTGCATTCCTTGAGATAATTCTTTGGCTTTTTTATGCATCGCATCTTCCAAACCTACTTTAGCCAGATAGTATTTTACAATGTCATCTCTATCCTTTTTCGTGCCATGCGCAAAAACCTGTTTTACGCCTAACATTACATTTTCATATGCAGTCATCCAAGGTAAAAGGCTTGGTGATTGAAAAATAACCCCTCTATCTGGTCCAGGGCCTTTTACCGTTTGATTATTAACAACAATGGTACCCTTTGAAATCTGATTAAGCCCTGCAATCATTGTTAGCAGTGTAGATTTCCCACAACCTGAGTGACCAATAATAGAAACAAATTCTTCGTGTTTTATTTTAAGATCGAGGTCATCCAAAACTACATATTCTCCTTTGGGCGTTGGATATATTTTGGTAAGATCAGAAATATCAAGCATATATTTATCCTCAAACAATCCATTTCCTGTTCTGCGCGCTACTATTTTTTCAAGTGTTTCCATATTAACTTTTTTTATCCAAAGTTTAGCCTTCCAAAGGGTGTCGGTTTAATTACAGGTTTAATATCTGGTAACGTATAATTATTTTCTTTTTTAGAAGCGCGTTGCTCTCCTATCTGAATCAAATATTCTATGATACTATTTCGTAGCTTTTTATACTCTTCGTTATGATTAAGTGCCGTTTTATCCCTTGGCCGTTCGAGATTAATCTCATACTCTGGTCCCAAAGTAGCTTTAGGCCCAGGTTTTAGAGGAATAATCCTATCAGCCATTAAAATCCCTTCATCTACATCATTGGTAATTAACAAAGCTGTCTTTTTATCCTTGTTCCATATCTTCAGTATTTCTTGCTGTAGATTACCCCTTGTTAACGCGTCCAGTGCGCTAAGAGGTTCGTCCATGAGAATTACATCAGGACTCATCGACAAGGCCCGGGTAACAGAAACTCTTTGCCTCATTCCCCCAGAAAGCTCTTTAGGCAGTTTGTTTATAGCGGGCAATAGATTCACCATCTCTACATATTCCTCAACTCGCTTATTTCTTTCTTTTCGGATCATTTTTTTGAAAGCTTTTTTTACGGCCATTCCAACATTATTTCTAACATTTAGCCAAGGTAACAATGAATAATTCTGAAAAATCACTCCGCGTTCATGACTGGGTCCAGTAACGGGTTCTCCTTTAAACAGAACTTCTCCTTCATCTGGCATCATAAGACCTGAAATAAGATTAATCAAGGTAGTTTTCCCGCTCCCGGTAAATCCAACAATAGCTACAAATTCTCCTTCTTCAATTTCAAGATTAATATTTGACAATACCTGAGTACGGTCTTTTCCAACTCCAAAGGATTTAGATACGTTTCTTAATTCTATATATGCCATTTCTATATATTTTTAAGCAGTTTCTTCTGTAAATGTTACAAACTTCTGTATGGTAAGCATGATACGATCCAATAAGAATCCAATGATTCCGATAACAAACATGGCGACTATAATTTTTGAGTTAGAATCATTTGCGCCATTCTGAAATTCTTCCCATACAAATGAACCAAGGCCTGGACTCTGGGCTAATAATTCAATTGCTATTAACACCATCCATGCAACCGACAGCGTAATGCGCAGCCCAGTAAAAATTAACGGAAATGAGGAAGGTAAAATGATTTTAAACACTTTTTGCCCTACATTAAGCTGCAATACTTTGGCCACATTTATATAGTCTTTATCTACTGAAGATACTCCCATACTGGTATTTACTAATGTTGCCCACATAGAACATAATCCAACACTTATAAATGAGATAATAAACGAACTGTCGGAATCTGAGTTTTTTGTTAATGTTTTCACTATCATAAACACCAACAACAGCCAAACAACTGGAGAAACCGGTTTAAAAATTTGTATCAGCCAATTCACAGATGATCTAAGTGTAGGACTAAGTCCTAGCATAATACCTATCGGAACTGCAATAAAGAATGCCAACAAAAATCCGGCAAAAACAGTTTTTAAACTAGTTAAAATCTGATCTACAAAAGATGGTCGCCCAGTATATTTTATAGCCACAAGACCTTGCGCTTCTCGTTGAGCATTGGTCGCTGCAACTTTTTCTACAAACGCTGCCTTTTTTTGCGCAATCACTCTATGATCTGTCAAGAGTGACTTATAAGCTCCCCAAACTTGAGATGGTGATGGCAAAGTGTTTGGTTGGCAACTTATATCCCCAGACTCTACACATGTTTTCATCTCTAAAGCGGCAGCTTCCCCTCTATCATTTAGAGCTTTTTCGATGCGTGCATCTTTTTCTATATTATATAAATAGGTTGCTCCGGAATGCCATAATATCAAAAACAATCCTACAGAAAGAATCGGTAGCAATACTTTTTTGAATAATACGATCAAGTTTTTCTTTACTTCTTCCCCTGAAGCCAATCTAATTGCTGGTTCAAAAAAACCTAGCCCCACAAAATTCAGGATATGGATCGATCTATCTTTCATTCGTATAAATTAATATGTTGTCTTTATTTTAATTCTTTCGTAAGCGGTATATCAAGCAGATTTCCCCACTTGACATACTACTTTAATTATTGAATACTTGAAACACTTTTTTCAGCTTCTTTATTTCCTATACTGAAGCTGTTTATATAGCCTATTGGATCTTTTGCATCGTATTTCTTACCATCAATAAAATCTTTCGTGGCAGGTTTATACCCATCTGTTTCTGGCAATTCTGAAACTTCTAGATATCCTTCTTCAACCAACAAATTAGCAGCTTTAGTCCATATATCAGGTCTATATATTTCTTTGATCTTACTGTCGTACCAATCGGCTGGTTTACTTTGTGGTATTTGTCCCCATCTTCTCATTTGGGTTAAAAACCAAATTCCATCAGAGTAAAAAGGGTATGTTGCATGATAACGATAAAATACGTTAAAGTCCGGCATTTCTCTTTTATCTCCTTTTTCGAACTCAAAAGTACCCGTCATCGAATTCGCAAGAACCACTTCATCGGCCCCAACATATTCTGGCATTGATAATATTTTAACCGCCTCTTTACGATTTCCCGGAGTATCTAACCACTTACCTGCTCTTATCAAAGCTTTTGTAACCGCAACAGCCGTATTTGGATATTTCTCTACGAATTTTTTAGTCATTACAAATACCTTCTCTGGGTTGTTTTTCCAGATATCATAGTTTGTGGTTACAGGTACCCCAATACCTTTAAAAACTGCTTGTTGATTCCAAGGCTCCCCTACACAGTACCCGTAGATGGTTCCCGCCTCTAGTGTTGCGGGCATTTGAGGTGGTGGTGTTACAGATAATAAAACATCGGCATCGATTTGTCCTTGAATATTATCTTTAGAATACATTCCCGGGTTAATACCTGCAGCAGCCAACCAATATCTTATCTCATAATTGTGTGTTGAGACAGGAAATACCATACCCATTTTAAAGGCTTTTCCATCATTTTTATAGGATTCGATAACAGGTTTAAGTGCTTCTGCAGAAATTGGATGCATTGGTTTCCCATCTTCTCCCTTAGGCACATTTGGTTTCATTTTTGACCAAACATCATTAGAAACTGTGATTCCATTACCATTTAGATCCATTGAGAAAGCAGTAACCAACTCTGCCTGTCTACCAAATCCCGCACCGGCAGCAATAGGCTGCCCCGCAAGCATATGAGATCCATCTAACTGACCATCGATCACACGGTCTAATACATTTTTCCAGTTCGATTGGGCTTCAACAGATACAAAGAGCCCCTCGTCTTCAAAAAAACCTTTTTCTTTGGCAATGGCGAGAGGTGCCATATCGGTAAGTTTGATAAAACCAAAAGTTAACTGAGGTTTTTCTATAAGCAACTTTGAAGGCTCACTGGCAGAAGAATCACTAACTGCTATTCCCTTTTTCTTTTCACCTCCACAAGACATTACTGCCATGGCGGTCATAATAATTACAATTTTAACATGTATTGTTTTCATAACTCTGTGTTTTGAGAATTTCACTAATAGAATCGATTCAAAACTAAGTATTATTACTTAATATTAGATTATTATAATAACAAAAAATACGTATTCATGTAATTATTACGTATAATAAAATATCCTATATCATAAATTAAATATTTAATAATTTTGGCTCAAAAAATTATTAATAAGCAAATTAATAGTCTTCAAGCATAAGTTTAAAATGCTTTAAACACTATAAAAATAAGGTTTTACCATTAAACAATGTTTAAAACAAACTTAAAGCCAAATAGTATTTTTAATCTTCAAAATGTTAAAAAAATATTGTCATTTGCAATTAATAAAAAAATAAGTATTTTTACTTATAACATTTATTAACCCTTAGATATATTACTACCCTATGAAGACGAAAATCACCTTTATTCTTTTTGTATTTGCCGTTTTATACAATACTAAGACCTACTCACAGTCGCAAAGCTATGGAGTCATAAGCTATAATAAAGCGGTTAATATTTCTGGTAAGCAAAGAATGCTATCTCAAAAAATGTCTAAGGCATACTTATTAATGTCTAAAGGAATAAATAATTCTGAAATCAAAAAAGAATTAAACTCTAGCAAATTTATTTTTGAAAAACATTTAGACATATTAACCAAAAACGCCTCTAGTTCTGCTGTTAAATTGTCCATAAAGAATGTAAAAAAACTTTGGTCCAAATTTAAAGGAGTGATATCAACAACTCCCAGTTTCACTAATTCTATTGAAGTGATGACATTAAACACACAGCTTTTAAATGCTTGTCATGAATTAGTCCTAAGTATTGAAACCAGTTCGAAGTACAACAATCAATTCTTCAAAAGCGAAAATCAGGATTTGGTTAGTATTATAAACACATCTGGAAAACAACGAATGTTATCCCAAAGATTATGTTTATACTATACAGCTTCTACCATGTTTCCTAACCAAAGAATAGAATATAAAAGAGTATTAAATCAAGTATTTGAAGAATTTGACGGTGTTATTGGTAATCTATTAATTAGCAGTTACAATACCACAGAAATTGAAGAAGAGCTTGGAAATGTTATGTCTATATGGGAAAAATTTCAATCCAACAGAAGAGGATTTAACAATGGAGATTTTTCCCTTGAAGAGGTTTTCTTGATAACCAATCGCTTAACCAAAAGCTTCAATAAGATCACAGGTATTTATGAAGTAATTGCAAAAAGCACTTAATAAGAAAATTGACTAGGAAATCATACCGTATTCCCTGGCTTTATTACTTAGCTCTAACGCATTTTTGACTCCCATTTTTTTCATCAAATTAAATCGATGTACTTCTGTTGTTCGCCTACTTATATTAAGCTCTTCGGCTATGTCTTTATTGGTTTTTCCAGAAATCGCGAGACGAAGTATTTGATTTTCTCTTTTTGTTAAATCAAAAGGATTCTTAATCTTTTCTTCCACAGAACCATCATCAGATTTTGTATTATGAAGACTTACATCATCACCAGACTTAATTTTTCGTACCAAAATAGAAGAAACGTCGCCACTGAAATACTTTCCTCCCTTACTTACTATAGAAAGTGCTTTCATAAATTCTTCTTTGCTCGCTCCTTTAAGAAGATATCCATCTGCACCCGCATTAATGGATTGTAAAATGTATTCATCAGAATCATGCATTGATAGCATTACAAATCTAGTAGATAATTTTTTTTTCAACATTTTCTGAACCATCTCTATACCAGACATTTCGGGCATACGTATATCACATATAGCAATATCGGGTTTGATAGATTTTACTAATTGTATAGCATCTTTTCCATTTGATGCTTCACCAACCACTTGGTAATCATCTTCTTCTTCCAAGATTGCTCGAATACCATCTCTGACCATGAAGTGGTCATCAACTAATACTATATTAATCATGTATTTAATCTAAAGAGTTGTTCAAAAGCCGAATCTGACCTCATATAAACCAAATATATGAATTATTCAAAAGCAGCTACGTAAAATTAAATAAATACGAACAAAACATAGGTATTTTTACATAAAAAAAAGATAAAAAATAAGTATAAATACTTAGTTTTGAATCAAAATTAATAGCTAATAGAATTATCAAAGAAGACGAATTAAAACTTGTTCAGTAATCCAAATTACAGAACAATAAAACTATTTTAAATGAAAAACAAGTTACATTTTGCCTTACTTCTATTCGTAATGGCAATCAAGGGAAAAGCACAAGAGGTAAGTATCGATGCAGATATACGACCTCGATTAGAATATTCTAACGGTTTTGGAAACCTACTACCAGATGGAGTTGATGCAGGATTGTTTGTACAGCAACGTTCTCGTTTAAAGTTTGGATACAAACAGGAGAAATTCTCGGCTTACGTAAGTGTTCAGGATGTAAGCGTATGGGGAGATACCCCACAGATTGCAGTCGCAGACAATAACAATAGTTTTTCATTGGCTCAAGCATGGATCGATTTTAAGTTCGGAAGTGGATGGTCTACAAAACTTGGTAGACAAGCGCTCTCTTATGACGATCAAAGAATTTTTGGTGGACTGGATTGGGCGATGCAAGGACGGTTTCATGATGCTGCTTTGATTAGGTATGCCAAAGAAGGTTTCAAACTAGATCTAGGAGTAGCGTTAAATCAAAATGGTCTGAGTAGACAAACCACATTGTTTGATCCAAATAATGGTGGAAACGCCAGAGCAGTGTTCGACTATAAAGGAATGGTTTACGCTTGGTTGCACAAAGATTGGGAAAAGTTTTCGGCGAGTCTGCTTCTGGCAAACAATTCTTATCAAAACTTAGATCCTAATGATAGTCAAACCCCGGTTGATGGCAATGTAAACCGACAAACCTTTGGGACACACTTAGTCGCTAAACCAGCAAAAGGACTATCGATAGCCGCCAATCTTTATGGACAAACAGGTGAATTTACCGAAGATATTGATCTATCTGCCTACAATGCCATGTTGGAAATCAACTATAAACCCGGAAAAACTTTATTCGGTCTTGGGTTTGAAACACTTAGTGGGGATGAAAATGGAGGAACTGATGGAGAAATCGAGTCGTTCTTTCCAATTTTTGGAACCAACCATAAGTTCAACGGATACATGGATTATTTTTATGTAGGCAATCATGCTAATAATGTTGGACTGAATGACATCTATGCGAAAATGGTTATCAAAACCGGAGAAAAATCGAGCTTACTTATTAAAGCACATTATTTCGCCGGAGCAGAAAGCTTGGGTGACGATGTAGATGATTATTTAGGAACCGAAGTAGACATCGTTTTTACTCAAAAATTATTGTCCTTTGCAACTTTAAAATTAGGATACTCCCATATGTTTGCATCGGATTCGATGGAAATATTGAAAGGAGTTCCAGAACCAGCCGATGCGCAGTATTGGGGATGGGCCATGCTGGTAGTAAAACCAAATTTCTTAAAATGGAGTCCCAAACCTGACCCTGCTGAAGGTCAATAAATATTTGAACTCTTAGCTCCTAAAACCCTGCAAAAATGATTTTTGCAGGGTTGTCTGATTATTATTTAGATATTCTCAATTTCACTAGTTTATAATTACGTATTTCTTATTAAATAATTAAGTATTAATACTTAATTTTGCATCATAAATACGTAGTTTATGAAGCATGTAGTAGTTATAGGTAACGGAATGGTAGGTTACAAGTTTTGCGAGAAGTTTGTAGCCTCAGAAAAATTCAATAAATATAAGCTTACTGTTTTTGGCGAAGAACCCAGGAGGGCATATGATCGAGTTCACCTTAGTGAATATTATGCCGGAAAAACGGCAGAAGATCTTAGCTTATCAACTGCCACCTGGTATCATGAAAATAACATAGATCTTCATACTTCTGAAATGATTACCGAAATCAATAGAGAAGAAAAAACAGTTGCCAATCATCGTGGGGTGAAATACTCGTACGATTATTTGGTATTAGCCACCGGATCTTCAGCCTTTGTTCCTCCAATACCAGGAGTAGAAAAAGAAGGCGTATTTGTATATAGAACTATTGAAGATCTTGAAGCTATTGAAGCTTATGCAAAAAAGATGAAATCCGAAGGAAAAACTCAAGCAGCTGTCCTTGGTGGAGGATTATTAGGTCTTGAAGCAGCAAATGCAGTAAAAGAACTAGGCTTAGAAGCGCATGTAGTAGAGTTTGCCCCAAGATTAATGCCTAGACAGCTTGATCAAGGGGGTAGCGATATGCTTCAGGCGAAGATTGAAGAGTTAGGACTACATGTTCATGTAAGCAAACAAACAGAATTCATTCAAGGAGATAAAACCATTGAAGGGTTACAATATGTAGATGGTTCAGAACTAAAAGTTGATATGCTTGTGATCTCTGCCGGAATCCGACCTCGAGACGAGGTTGCCAAAGAGTGTGGTTTAGATACAGGCTTAAGAGGAGGTGTTATCGTAGATAATGCTATGAAAACTTCAGACGATACTATCTATGCAATTGGTGAGGTTGCCCTATATAATAACATGATCTATGGTCTTGTTGCACCTGGATATGATATGGCAGATATTGTTGTATCACAAATTACAGGATATACCGATAAAACTATGGTGGATCATATTGACATGTCTACGCAATTAAAACTTATCGGAACCGAAGTGGCAAGTTTTGGAGATGCATTCTGTGAGGGAGAAGCTATAGATACCATTGTTTATGAAAACAAACGAAAAGGAATTTATAAACGCATCAATGTTTCTGAAGATGGTTCTAAGTTACTGGGAGGAATTCTGGTCGGAGATTCATCAGATTACAATGCTCTTTTTCAAATATACAATACTGCTATGGCGTTACCCGAAGATCCCGAGGACTTGATTCTGGGTAGTCGTGGAGGCGACAATTCTCTTTTAGGAGATGTAATGGATCTACCGGATGATGCCCAGATCTGTTCTTGTGAAAGCGTAAGCAAAGGAACAATCTGTAGCTCTATTCAAGATGGAACCTGTAATGACTTGGGAGATGTTATTTCATGTACCAAGGCGGGAACAGGGTGTGGTGGATGTAAACCCATGGTAAAAGATTTGGTTGACGCAACTTTAAAATCTTTGGGAAAAGAAGTAAAAGATACTATTTGCGAGCATTTTGAATATAACAGGCAAGAGCTTTTTGATATCATAAAATTAAAAGGTTATAGAAAATTTGATGAGGCACTAGATCATTATGGTAACGGTGATGGTTGTGAAGTCTGCAAACCCGTAGTAGCTTCTATCATGGCTAGCATCTATGCTGATACTGCCAACGAAGAAGAGGTGATACAAGATTCAAACGATCGATTTTTGGCCAATATCCAGCGCAATGGTACCTACTCGGTAGTACCAAGAATACCTGGAGGAGAAATTACCCCGGAAAAATTGATCGCCTTGGGTGAAGTTGGTAAAAAGTATGACCTATACACCAAAATTACAGGAGGACAACGTGTTGATTTCTTTGGAGCACGTCTTGATCAACTACCAAAAATATGGAAAGACCTGATTGATCATGGTTTTGAAAGTGGTCATGCCTACGGAAAATCATTGCGCACCGTTAAAAGTTGCGTAGGGTCTACCTGGTGTCGATATGGCATGGATGAAAGCGTAAGCTTTGCTATAGAATTGGAAGAACGCTACAAAGGGCTAAGATCTCCTCATAAAATAAAAGGAGGTGTTTCTGGATGCATTAGAGAATGTGCGGAAGCCCGTTGCAAAGACTTTGGAGTTATTGCAGTAGAAGGTGGCTGGAATCTTTATGTATGTGGAAACGGAGGAGCCAACCCAAAACATGCCGAATTACTAGCCGAACAAATTGATAATGAAACCGTAATCAAATATCTGGATAGGTTTTTAATGTTTTACATCAGAACTGCGGCCCCATTAGAACGAACCGCTAAGTGGTTAGACAAGCTAGATGGTGGGATAGAATACCTAAAACAAGTTGTAGTTGATGATACTCTTGAATTGGCAGATGAACTTGAAGCCGAAATGGCAACATTAGTGTATAATTTTCAATGTGAGTGGACACAAGCCATACAAGATGAAGAAATTATGAAGCGTTTTAACCATTTTGTAAATAGTGATCAGCCCGATGACAACCTTGTTTTTGTTCCATTAAGAGATCAAAAGATGCCAAAACTTTGGAAATAAATAACCTTTCTAAAAAATATATGATTATCCGTAATATGTAATAATGTAATTCTTTAGCGTCATTCCGAACCTGCCTGCATTACCGCAGGTAGGCAGGTTTATTTCGGAATCTCATTTCGTTCATAAACAATCAGTTATAATGAGAACCTGAAACAAGTTCAGGTTGACGATTATAGTATATGATATATTACGGATATTCAAAAAAAATACGTCAGAAATTAAAAACACAGACAAAATGGAAGAAATTTTAGACATCTATAAAACCACAAAAATAGAAAATGTAAAAGTGTGGTATAAAGCCGCCAAAGTAAGTGAATTTCCAAAAAATGGTGGTGCTTGCATCAAGTACAAAGAAAAACAAATAGCTATTTTTAATTTTGAAAGAAAAAACAAATGGTATGCCTGCCAAAATGTTTGTCCGCACAAAATGGAAATGGTACTTAGTCGGGGAATGATAGGTGATCAAAATGGGATTCCAAAAGTAGCTTGCCCTATGCATAAGAAAACCTTTTCCCTTGAAAATGGAGAAAATTTAAATGGTGATCTTGAGCCTATTGCTACGTACCCGGTAAAAATCGAAGAAGGTAATGTTTATATTGGTTTTTCTGAATAAAAGGATTGTTTGATTAGGGGTCAAAAAGCACTAACTTTGTTCGTATATCACTTATAAACTTTTTATGTCGTCTGAAAAATTATTGCTCGAAGCTTACAGATTATTTGATAAAGCGAATGCCAAGGACCCCAATGCCGAAAACGTCAACGGAGCATTGGTCCCTAAAGAATTAATCTATGGACAACGAATGACACAAACCATGGAAAGCTTTGAACCAGGAGCCTCAGAAACGTTAAAACTTGCCGCTAGATCCCAACACATCTGTCGTTGGGAAATTCCAAGAGACAGTTACCCAATGGATCGTGTTGGCTACCTGAAATGGAGGGAGGAACTTAAAAAATTTCATGCATCAAAAGCTTCAGAAATTCTACAAGAAGTTGGTTATGATCAGGACGTTATAAGCAGGGTATCTTTTTTGCTTCAGAAAAAGAAATTAAAAAAAGACGAAGAAACACAAACCTTGGAGGATGTAATTTGTCTGGTTTTTTTGGAATATTACTACGAAGAATTTTCAACAAAACATACCAACCAAAAAGTAATTGATATTTTACAAAAAACCTGGCGAAAAATGTCTGATAGAGGACACAAAGCCGCCTTGGCATTATCATATTCTGAAAAAGCATTAGCTTTGATTCAACAGGCACTAGCATAATTACCTTGAATACAAGAAAATCTTTAGATCATCAAACTTTTGGGCGCCTAAGCAAAATCTATATCATCGCTTTGGGAGCAATTGCCCTATTTACTATTGGGGCTCAATTTTTTATTCAACAATATCTTAATTCTCAGATTGATGATTCTCGAATTATTAATATTTCGGGTAGACAAAGAATGCTAAGCCAGAAAATATCCAAAGAAACGCTTTTGCTCTCTTATCCAGAAATTAGACAACCAAAAAGTCAATATATTCCAGAACTTGAAGCCACTATAGAACTATGGAGAGAATCTCATGAAATTTTGATTCAGTATAACGAATCCCTAAGAAAAAATCAGCAAGACAGCACCGAAATACAAAAAATGTTTACTGTACTCGAACCTTATTTTCAGACAATCTACCGAAACAGCTTGAACATTTTGAATTTAGTAAAAACAGATACCATTAACCAGAAAAGACTTAGACCTCATATCGATGCCATAATCTTAAATGAACCATTATTTTTGAGGCAAATGGATGCTATTGTATTTCAGTATGACAAAGAGGCTAAGCAAAAAGTTTCTAGTTTAAAACGAATTGAATATATACTATTTGGACTAATCATTCTTATTTTAATTTTTGAATTTTTATTATTATTTAGACCTGTAGCATTAAGCATCAAAAAGACAATTTCTAATTTGTTAAGTTCTCAACAAAAAGCCGAGGAAATGGCTACCCGTGCGGGAAAGTTAAGAAAAGTACAGGAACAGAATGTTCAAGAATTACTATCGCTAACCCGAGCAATAGATCAAACACTACTCTACGCAAGAGTAGATGAGCATGGTATAATTAAGAACTTGGGAGAACGTTTTGCCAATCTTCTACATAAAGATAAAGAACAGGAACATGAAAGTAGCAATCTTGCGGAGCTTATGAATCTTGGAGAAGTAGAAAAAAACAGACTACTAATATTGATTGCTCAAAACAAAGGAGGTGTTTTTAATGAGGAATTTAAGTTCGAAACCAAATCAGGAGAACATATTTGGCTAGATATCTCAATTCATACCATATATAAAGAGTCTGGAACATCTGAGAGATTGGTACTTTGTTCTGATATTTCTAAAAGAAAAGAAGCTCAAAACGAGGTAGAACGACTAAATGTTTCGAGATACAAGGAAAAAGAAGAGTTACAAAAATCAAATGCCAGTCAAATTGTAGAGGCTCAAGAAGAGGAAAGAAAGAGAATTGCCAAAGAGATACATGATAGTATTGGACAAATGTTAACCGCGTTAAAATTTAACATTGAGTCGATTAATTTAAAAAATATTGAAAAGACAGCTCTGAAAATCGAAGGGTTAAAGCAATTATCCAATGATCTTATTCAAGGAACCCGAATAGCTACCTTTAATCTTACTCCTCCAGAGCTAAAAGATTATGGAATTAGTATTGCACTTCAGAAAATGGTTAAAGAATTATCAAAATTAACAGGAAAAAACATCCTTTTTGAAGACAAGTCAGATTTTGATCAAAGATTTGACACTCTTGTAGAAACCAATCTATATCGTGTTACGCAAGAGGCTATAAACAACGCGATTAAATATGCCAACTCCGATTTTATAATGGTTACAATTAATCATTCTGACTCCTTATTAAGTATCACTATTGATGATAATGGAAAAGGATTTAACATCAAAGATATCCCTTCTAAACCTACCAATAATGCAGAAGGAGGAATGGGGTTGTTTTTCATGAAAGAACGTATGAATTATATAAACGGAAGATTGTTTATTAGCTCAATTCCTAATGAAGGAACCCGAATAACCTTGAATTATAATCTGACCTTGAATTAAGGTTTATCTAAACCTTATTTGGCTTTTTTTTTATCACTTCGTTGCGATAATAATCGATGATCCCATCAATGGGTCTTCTTACAATGTTTCCTACGGTTAGGTGATACGGCCAAACGGCTGCTCTAATAATGTCCTCGCTAAAGTGTGCTATTGATCCAATAAAATGAATCGGTACATTTTGCGCCTCTGGAAAACACAGTACTCTATTCTCAACAAATTCCTGAATACCTTCGGTGACTATTTTGTAGAAATACCCATTACGTTCGCTAGTAAAAATAAATTCTGCGAAGGAAGCTAAATACGTATTAGGGTTATCTTTTTTGTAAAGATTTTCTTTTATCGCATCTGAAGAAAGATCAAAACGCTTCTCAAACTCTGAAGCAACTTCTGGTGGCATTCTTTTGTAGTAATAGTCCCGTATTAGTCTCTTCCCGAAGTAATTTCCACTAGCTTCATCCATAAGAATATACCCTAAAGAATCTACAGACATATGAATATTATCCCCATCAAAATAGCAACTATTAGAACCCGTACCCAAAATACAGACAATACCCGGTTCTGTGGTTGCTGCATATACCGCAGCTACCATATCCTCTTTAACTATAACTTTTGTTGCATTCACAAAGAAATTTTCTAACACCTTTTTAAGCATAGCCGCAGGTTTTTTAGTACCGCATCCAGCTCCATAAAAATGAACTTCATCAACCTTAGCACAGTAAGAATTTAGTTCGGGATTCTTTTGAATCCTTTCTTCCAATAGAGATTTTTCAAATACAGCTGGGTTCAAGCCTTCTGTACGGGTTTTAAAAACGATTTCTCCAGAATTATCTAGAAGTATCCAATCGCATTTAGTAGAACCACCGTCGGTTAATAAAATCATTTGAAAATTTGTTTGTTGTTAGCAAAGAGAATAAGCCCCGAAAAACCAAATTCGGGGCCAAAAAACTTATCGTATTATAGATTACCTACGTGAGTTGATAAATCAACTAATTTTGTAGAATATCCATATTCGTTATCGTACCAAGATACTAATTTGAAGAAATTATCATTAAGTGCAATCCCTGCATTAGCATCAAAAACAGAAGTTTGCGATTCTCCCACAAAATCCTGAGATACTACATCTTCTTCAGTGTATCCTAAAATACCCTTCAGTTCATTTTCAGAAGCCTTTTTCACAACAGCTTTTAGCTCATCATAAGATACAGATTTCTTAGTTTTTACAGTAAGATCTACTACAGAAACATCTGCAGTAGGTACTCTAAATGCCATTCCTGTTAATTTTCCTTTTAAAGCAGGTATTACTTTGGTCACAGCAACTGCAGCACCCGTGGTAGAAGGAATAATATTATTTAAGGCACTACGCCCTAATCTATAGTTTTTTCTAGATGGAGTATCAACTACTGCTTGAGTAGCAGTACCCGCATGTACAGTAGTCATCAAACCTTCTTCGATACCAAAATTATCATCGATTACTTTTGCCAAAGGAGCCAAACAGTTCGTTGTACAAGAGGCATTAGAAACAATAGTATCTGAAGCTTTCACGTCATTATGATTTACCCCCATTACGAACATAGGAGCATCTTTAGACGGAGCAGAAATCACTACTTTCTTTGCTCCAGCTTTAAGGTGAGCATCGGCAGTACCCAGTGTAGTAAAAATACCTGTACAATCCATAACAACATCAACGCCTACAGCATCCCATTTAAGATCTTCAGGGTTGCGTTCTGCAGTTACACGAATCTCTTTTCCGTTTACAACAAGATTTCCATTTTTAACCTCAATTGTTCCGTCAAATCTACCATGTACAGAATCATATTCTAGTAAATACGCTAAATGTTCTACATCTAATAAATCATTAATCGCTACTATCTCTACATTATCACGTTTAGAAGCAATTCTAAAGGCGATTCTTCCTATTCTTCCAAAACCGTTAATTCCAATTTTTAACGTACTCATATCTAAAAATTTAGTTGTTTAATTTAAAATGTGGTTATATAAAATAAAACTAAACCGAAGTTATATCGGCCACTTTTATTAATCCATCGTGTTTATGTAATCTTTTGTCTAATGCCGTGGTAAGTGGAACAATAGTCACTTGTTTATGAACAATCCCTATCATTACCTCACTTTTACCTTCTAGCAGTGCCTCAACTGCACCTACACCCAGTTTACTGGCCAGTACTCGATCATAGCAACTTGGTGCTCCTCCTCTTTGAATATGCCCTAGTACAGAAACCCTAACTTCATAGTCATCAAGGTTCCCCTCAACATACTCACCAAGCTCAAAAATATTTTTTCCAGACTTATCTCCTTCTGCCACTACAATAATGCTTGAGGTTTTACCGGTTTTCTTACTTTTCCTTAAAGACTCTATGAGTCGATCAACACCCATATCCTCTTCTGGGATCAAAATTTCTTCGGCCCCTGCTCCTATTCCGGCATTTAAGGCTATATCTCCTGCATCCCGCCCCATAACCTCGATAAGAAATAATCGGTTGTGAGAACTTGCGGTATCCCGAATCTTATCAATAGCCTCAACAACAGTATTTAGAGCCGTATCATATCCTATTGTATAATCAGTACCGTTAATATCATTATCTATAGTGCCAGGAATTCCTACTACAGGAAAATTAAACTCTTCTGATAATTTTAGTGCTCCGGTAAAACTTCCATCTCCACCTATTACTACGAGGGCATCGATATTATTTTTAATTAGGTTATCATGGGCTTTCTGCCTTCCTTCAACCGTTCTAAACTGCTTTGAACGGGCCGATTTAAGAAAAGTCCCCCCCTTATTGATTATGTTTCTAACCGAACGAGCATTTAATTCTTCAATCTCGTTATTGATCAGACCTTCATAACCTTTATAAATACCAAAACATTTTACATTATAATAACTACATGATCGCACCACGGCACGGATTGCAGCATTCATTCCAGGAGAATCACCTCCCGAAGTTAAAACAGCTATATTTTCAACTTTCTTTGTCATTGAAGCCAAAACTATTGTTATTGAATCTAATAACCTAATTTGCTAAAAAACTAAAACGTTTTCGGTTGATAAATTCAGTAATTACTGACAAAAAAGCGATTATTTTAACACATTTTCATAGATTACGTTAAGATTAAAGTAATATTTTAAAATCACGATTCTATAAGTCTTGTATTCCCAAAAATTGTGTAAAAAACAAAAACGACCTGCATTTGCAAGTCGTCTTCTAACTAACATATCTATTTTTTGATTATTCCTGAATCAAAATTAAATATTCCCAAGCTCCAAGACTATGAGCTTGATCTGATTTTAGTTCTACTACTTCTTCAGAAAGGTAATCCTTGAATTTACCTTTATATTCTATATCAAACTTTACGGGTTCTTTTGTCATGTTTGCAATAAACAGCACTTTGTTTCCTTCTTTTTCTCTTTTAAAGGCAAGTATGTTTTTATCATCAGACGTTTTAATGCGAGTATATGATGCTGCTTTTTTACCACCATTGAGTGCTGGATTGGTATTCTTAAGTTTACCCAGCTTTTCATACAATGGAAAGAACTTTCCTTTCTTTTTGATAATGGTATCTTTTTCAAAGAATAATAATCGCTTATTCATATCATATTCCTGTCCAGAATAGATCAATGGCATTCCTGGTGCTACATAAGACAGTGCTGCAAACATTGCTGCTCCATCCCCCATTCTTTCCCGCACGGTTCCGTTCCATGAATTTTCATCATGATTAGACGTAAAATTCATCAAAATATCATCTTTTGCATACATCGTATCGATCTGAGTCATTCTCTTATCCCACTCTTTTGCATTGGCTTTACCCTGAGCAATATCGTTCATTTTGTGATGTGTATCCCATCCATACCCCATATCAAAGGCATTTACCAGAAGTTCTGGTTCCCAACCTTCGGCAAGCATAAATACTGGTTTAATTTTTTTAATCTCTGCCACAGTCTTATCCCAAAAATCTACCGGAACCATTCCGGCAACGTCGCAACGAAACCCATCAACTCCTTCTTCTTTGATCCAATAGATCATATCTTTTCTCATTTGCTCGCGCATCTCTTGGTTATCATAGTTAAGATCTGCTACATCAGTCCAATCGGTATCTACGGTATGCGTAATATTTCCTTCTTTATCTTTTGTATAATATTCGGGGTGCTCCTTTAACCAAACATGATCCCATCCTGTGTGATTTGCTACCCAATCCAAAATTACATAAATCCCATTATCATGTGCCGTTTTTACTAATTCTCTAAAGTCTTCGATAGTACCAAATTCTGGATTTACTTTGGTATAATCAGATATGGCATAATAGCTTCCTAAAGATCCCTTACTTTTGGTTGTAGATATTGGATAAATAGGCATTACCCATAGGATTTTAACTCCTAATTTTTTAAGCTCAGGAATATCTTTTGTAAAGGCTTTAAAAGAACCTTCTTCAGAGTATTGACGAATGTTAGCTTCATAAATTACCGCGTTCTCCATCATCGAATCACTGACGGGCGACAGTTCTTTTTTTATCTCTTCATTAATTTCAGTTTTTGAAGTGTCTGTTGCTTCCTCTTTTTGCGCTTTCCCACAGGAAAAAACAATACTTATGGTAAGAATGCTTAAAAATATCTTTTTCATGGGTGTATCTTATTGTTTTAATTCGATTATCATCGAAGTTTTTGTTTTAATAGTAAAGTCCTCTGTAACATCGATATTAGAATCGGTGATTATATCTGTACCAGTTTTAAAATCTTTTAAGCCTTCTTTGAAACGAGCAACATTTATTTTCTGATCTTTGGTGTTGTTGTTAATGATTATCATTACGCTTTTATCTTCGTTATATCTGAAGTACACATACACATTATCAAAAGGTATGAACTGTAATAGTTTCCCGGAATGGATTACAGGCGTATTTTTTCTCCAATTCAACACTTTTTTGGTGAACGAATGAAATGCTTCCTGATCGTTGGTCCTTCCCCCTTTTGTTTCTGAAGATAAAAAGGCATTTTGTTTATCACCTTTCCATCCGCCAGGAAAATCTTTTCTGATATCTCCGTCTCCTTTTTTATCACGATTACCTAACATTCCTATCTCATCTCCGTAGTATATCTGAGGGATTCCCCGAGTAGTGAAAATTAACGTCATTGCCATTTTATATTTATTGATATCCCCTTGATATATTTCATTGATTCGGTTGGTATCATGATTGCCGGGAAATACTAAAATATTATTGATATCCGGATATAGAAAATCGTTAGTAAAATTATCGTATGCTTTGATCATTCCTTTATTCCAGGCTCCTTCATCTTCATTAAAAACAACCATCAAGGCATCATGTAATGTAAAATCCATTACCGAAGGTAAATTAGAATTAAAGTTATCAATAGCTCCAATCTTACTGTCCTTTTGCCAGTATGCCATTTGTGCCTGATCATGCATCCAAACTTCTCCTACAATATTAAAGTTTGGATATTCATCCATGATAGCTTTGGTCCATTTGGCAATACCTTCTTTATCATTATAGGAATAGGTATCTACTCTAAACCCATCTAAATCTGCATATTCGATCCACCAAATTGCATTTTGGGTGATATAATTAAGAAGTAATGGATTGCTTTGGTTCATATCTGGCATAGTAGTATCAAACCATCCATACATACAACCTTTGGCATCTACTTTTGAGGCATTGATATCAAACTGTGTAGTCATTCGATAATTACTTCTTCTAAACCCTTCTGGCCATTGATGTATCCAATCTTTGGTAGGGAGATCTTTGATCATCCAATGTTTAGAACCCCAATGATTGGTAACATAATCCATGATTAACTTAAGGTCTAGTTTATGCATTTCAGAAGCTAATCGTTTATAGTCATCATTGGTTCCATATCTAGGGTCGATTTTATAAAAATCACTCTGTGCATAGGTGTGGTATGAATATACAGGTTCATTATCTTCAAGTAATGGAGTGCTCCATAATGCAGTAGCTCCAAGATCTTTAAGATAATCCAAATGATCTATTACACCTTGGATATCCCCTCCGTGACGACCACCTGGATTTGATCGATCGGCTTTTTCTACAGTCTCTGGATGGGAATCATTTTTGGGATCACCATTGGCGAATCGATCCGGCATAATCAAATACATTACATCACTGCTATCGAACCCTTTTCTTTGAGAAGAATTTTCTCTTCTGGCCTTAAATTCATATGGTTGAGAGAAAATCACCTTCTCTTTTTCGGTAAAATCTATCGAAATGGTTCCTGGTTCTATTTCCTTTGTATCAAATGTAACAAAAACATAATTTGGGTTTTCAGTTTTTGTAATATCGCTGATAGTAACTCCTTCAATTTGAATTTCGTACTTAGAAATTTCTTTCCCGTAGCATAGCAATTGAAGTTGATTATGGTGCATCCCACTCCACCAAAATGGAGGTTCTATTTTTTCAATTTGGCCATAAGACAGCCCTATGAAAAAGCAAGACAATACTATAATTAGTTTACTTTTCATCTTTATCTATTTTATTTTTGTGTGATATTGTATAGAAACAAACACCCCAAAAACAAGAGCCTTCGGGGTGTTTTAATTATTCATATAATTTGATTACACCGTGATTAAACTATCAGGAGAGATTTTAAACTCTTTCCCATCTACGTAAATCACTAATTCCTGATTTCCTTCAAGGTTAAAGGAAGTTCCTTCTTGAGAAACGTTAACCTTCAGGATTTGATTTCTGAAATTAACATTAAAAGTATATCCTGTCCACTCTTTTGGAATTTTTGGAGCAAAAGACAATCGATCGTTCTTAATTCTTAGTCCTCCAAACCCTTCAACTATACTCATCCAGGTTCCCGCCATACTTGTGATATGTAATCCCTCTTCGACTTCCTTGTTATAATCATCCAGATCCAATCTCGAAGTTCTTAAATAGAAAGTATAGGCTTGATCCATTCTATCCAACGCTGCTGCCTGAATACTGTGTACGCATGGAGACAACGAGGACTCATGAACAGTAAAAGGCTCATAAAAATCAAAATGACGGGCCAAGTCTTCTTTGGTAAAATGATCTTCAAACATATAGAAACCTTGCAGTGTATCCGCTTGCTTAATATATGGTGAACGTAAAATTCGATCCCAGCTCCATTTTTGATTAATAGGTCTTTGAGATTTATCAAGATCGGCCACCGTAATTAGCTCCTTATCCAAGAATCCGTCTTGTTGCAGATATACTTGATGTTTTTCTGAATAAGGGAAATACATCTTGTTAGCCACTTCTAACATTGCCTCGATTTCTTCTTGAGTCAAGTTAGTTTTCTCAATGATTCTTTTGTAATCGGCACTGTATTCAGTTTTTACCTTTTCTATGTTTTCAACACAATACTCAATACACCATTTTGCAAGATAATTAGTATACCAGTTATTATTTATGTTGTTTTCATATTCATTAGGTCCGGTAACACCTAAAATTACATACTTATCTTTATCTGTAGAGAAAGTAGCTCTTTGATGCCAGAAACGTGCAACCCCAATCATAACCTCAAGTCCTTTTTCTGGTATATAACTATAATCTCCTGTATAACGATGATAATTATAGATCGCAAAGGTCATCGCACCATTACGGTGTATTTCTTCAAAAGTAATCTCCCATTCGTTATGGCATTCTTCTCCGTTCATTGTTACCATTGGATACAATGCAGCACCATTAGTGAAACCTAATTTTTTTGCATTTTCGATCGCTTTTTCGAGATGTTGATAACGATATGTTAAAAGATTACGAGCCACTACCTGATCCTTGGTAGCCATATAGAATGGTATACAATACGCTTCGGTATCCCAATACGTACTACCGCCGTATTTTTCGCCAGTAAATCCTTTTGGTCCAATATTTAATCTAGGATCTTTACCAAGATAGGTTTGATTTAATTGAAAGATATTAAAACGAATACCTTGTTGTGCTTTTACATCACCTTCGATAGCAATATCAGCCATTTCCCATATCTTTGACCAGGCTTGTTTTTGTAGATCTAACAATGCATTAAATCCAGATTCTGAAGCTTGTTTTAGTACTGCTGCACTTGCCGTAACCAAATCTTCCTTTTTATGATTTAGGGAAACTGTATATCCTCCAAACTTAACTATTGCAGCAGTCTTTCCTTTTGGAACTTCAACTCCATAAGCAAGTTTCACACAGCTACCATTGGTTTCGACTTTCGGATAAACATCTTTTTTATCTCCATCAACAAAAAGCTGATTTAACATTCCTGTACAGACATGAAACTCGGTTTTCATAGTCTTGGATAAAATATAGGCAGAATTCCCACTATGTGAGAGGTCGTACGTATCCCAAAACTTATCATCCCAGTTAGTATCTTCATTGGTAATACCCGAATCAAGATAGGGAGTAAACACAATATCTACATCCCGATTTAGTGGAGTAACTTCATATTTAATTGCTCCTACTTCATCAAGATCCAAACTAAGAAAACGAGTTGAGGTAACTGCTACTTCAATACCACTCATTAGAACAACATTAAAGGAACGTTGATACCAACCTTCTTTCATATTCAGTTCCCTTCTGAAATTAGTTACTGATTTACTTCTATAAAGATCTAATTTTTCGCCATTAATTTCGACATTAATACCAATCCAATTGGGTGCATTCAATACCTTGGCAAAGTATTCGGGATATCCATTTTTCCACCAACCCACTCTAGTTTTATCTGGGTAATAAACTCCGGCAATATAACTTCCTTGAAAAGTTGGACCAGAATACCCTTCTTCAAAATTAGCTCGTTGTCCCATTGCTCCATTGCCTATACTAAAAAGGCTTTCTGAGGATTTAACTCGTTCTACATCAAACCCTTCTTCAATAATCGACCAATTATCTGGTTTTATATAATCCTGATTCATCTTCTTCTAAACTTTTTTGGTCGAAACCAAATTATTTATAAACTCTTCTTTTATTTCTGTAAAATCTTTAAAAATATAATCTGCCTCTTTCAAGACCTCTGGGTCACCAATACCAATACTTATCATATTAGCACTATTTGCCGCCTGAATGCCAGCTACAGAGTCTTCGAATACCACGCAGTCCTCTGGGACGACCTTTAATTCCTGAGCTCCAATAAGAAAAACTTCTGGGTCTGGTTTAGCTTTAGAAACATTAGTTCCGTCTACTATAACATGAAATTTATCCTTAAGTTGTACCTTTTCAAGAATTATTCTAGCATTTTTACTAGCAGAACCCAAAGCAATTGCTTGTTCTTTTACCATTAAATAATCTAATACCCTAGGCACATCAGGCAAAATCTCAGAAGTATCCATTTTTGAAATATAATTTAGATACTCTTCATTTTTTTCATGCATTAACGTGGTAAACTCTTCTTCTGAAATGGTTTTATTGCCCCATTCTAAAATTTTTTCTAAAGATCGTACTCGGCTAACTCCTTTTAGTTGTTCATTTTGTTCTTCAGAAAAAGAAATACCTAGGCTATTAGCAAGATTTTGCCATGCCAAAAAGTGATATTTTGCAGTATCCACAATCACACCGTCCAGATCAAATATAAATCCTTTCTTCATTTATTTCTTATTATTCATTTATTTCTATGGTTGCTCTATCACTAACTATTAACGTAAGAAAACCTGAAATTACCATACTAACTCCTCCAATTATCAAGGCATAAATAGTTTCATTGCCAAAAAATTTACTGAGGAGAAAACCTAAAATAGAAGCGGCTACAATCTGAGGAATAACAATAAAAAAATTGAAAACTCCCATATAATAACCCATTTTTTTTGGAGGTAAAGCTCCCGCTAGCATTGCATATGGCATTGATAAAATACTAGCCCAGGCTATACCCACTCCAACCATTGATATAATCAACAATTCTGGGGTTTTAAAAATCGTTATTGATAAAAGACCTAAACCTCCTAATACTAAACTGATGAGATGTGTTATTTTTCGACTTGTTAATTTAGCTATTACCGGAAGTAAAAATGCAACTAAAGCGGCAACACCGTTATAAACAGCAAAAAGGACTGTCACCCAGTCTGCCCCATCATTATATAGTTGGGATGTTGGATCTGTAGCCCCATAAATATAACTTGTTACTGCTTGCGTTGTATAGATCCACATAGAAAACAAGGCAAACCAAGAAAAGAATTGAACCACAGCTAATTGTTTCATCGTCTTTGGCATATACAAAAGATCTGTCATGATTGTTACAAAACCATTGATACCACTTGATTTTCTAACAAAACCAGCTAATAGAAACAAAATACCCACAAACAAAATACCTCCAGATAAAATATAAAGTTCTTTATCCAGCTTTAAATAAATAAGAAATGCGTTAAGAATAACACCAAAAATGGTCATTATACTACCCGACTTCATAAGTTTAGCTATTCGACTCTCGTTTTCCTGAGATGTGATCTCAACCGTAAACTCATGTTTATGATCCTCAAAACTTTCTAATTCTTCAGGCGAATATTCTTTAGAAGTAAAAACGGTCCATAATACAGCTAAAAGAAACACAATGGCTCCAATATAAAAAGACCATTTTACAGAATCAGGTATTACACCTTCTTCTGCTGTGTTACTTATACCTAACCAATTAGAAAAGATATATGGTAAAGCAGAACCTACTACTGCACCTAACCCAATAAAAAAGCTTTGCATAGCAAACCCTTTGGTTCTTTGACTTTCAGGAAGGTTATCCCCTACAAATGCTCTAAACGGTTCCATCGAGATATTAATAGACGAATCCATAATCCATAAGGTACCGATTGCCACCCATAGTGTAGGTGAATTTGGCATTATACATAGTGCGATAGAAGATAAAATTGCTCCTACCAAAAAGTAAGGCCTTCTTCTCCCTAATTTAGAATGCCAGGTTCTATCGCTGAGATAACCAATTATAGGTTGTACTAGCAACCCAGTTATGGGAGCAGCAAGCCAAAAAACGGCCAGCTCATCAACTTTGGCACCTAAGGTTTCAAAAATTCTTGAGGTATTCGCATTCTGCAAGGCAAAACCGAATTGAATCCCTAGAAAACCGAAACTCATGTTCCAAATCTCCCAGAAACTTAACTTACGCTTGTTCATTAAGTGAAATTTTTTATTACACTGATAAGCGCATGACTTATCAAAACTTATTTATAATAATGTAGAAAGTGAAAATATAAGTTTTGACTGGAGCCAAAGATATTATAATTTTTCAATTAAAAGGGCTACTCTTTGGTTTTTTTTGTTGATTGTCGTTGCACCAGACTAGTATCTATTATTACAGTTCTATATTCCTCAATTACTTCATCATCTCCCTCCAACTTATCAATAAGTAATTTTGCTGCTCTTATTCCCATATCTTCGCCATGCTGACTAATAGTGGTTAAACTAGGTATAAAATGTTTTGACAGAATCCCATCAGTAAATCCAATAACAGCAACATCATCTGGAACTTTTTTCCCCTGTTTGTTTAGAACTTTAATAGCAGCAACTGCAAATAACTCATTTACTGCAAAGACAGCATCAATATCTTTATCCTTAAGAAACTCAGAAATTTCTGTTTCGCAATTATCGATATCCTCAATTTTCAAAATATACTCTTCCTTTTCAGGAACATCGTAAGCCCTTAGGGCTCTCAGATATCCATTAGTTCTTAGTTTTCCAACACTGATATAATCTACAGTAGTAAGAATGGCTATTTTTTTACAACCAATAGAAAGTAGATGATTTGTTGCTGTTTGTGCTCCTTTGGCGTCATCAATAATCACCTTATCACAAACAACTTCATCAATAATTCGATCAAAAAGTACAACAGGCATTCCTTGATTCATTGTTTCTTCTATATGATGATAATCTTTTTTTAGTTGCGTTTCTTTGGCAACCGATAATATAAACCCATCGGCACTACCGCTCGCCAACATTTCCATATTGATTACTTCTTTGTCAAAGGAATTATTAGAAGAGCATATAATAACATTATATCCTTTTTCGTTGGCCACCTTCTCTACTCCTCCAATAACTGTAGTAAAAAAATGATGTACAATTTCAGGAATAATAACCCCAATAGTCTTGGTTTTTCTATTCTTAAGACTTAAAGCAATGTTGTTGGGTTTATAATTATACAGTTTAGCGAAGGCTTTTACTTTTTGACGAGTATCCAAACTTATCTCTGCACTATCCTTTAATGCTTTAGACACAGTAGAAATAGAAACATCTAGTTCTTTTGCTATTTGTTTTAACGTAACTTTTTGTTTCATCTGTTTTGTCCGTTATTTTCTTATTTGTTTAAAGATCTGAAGAAAAATTAAAACACTTTACCTTCAAATATTTCGGGATACACAACCCAATTACGATAATGTATCTTATTCCTCTTTTTTTTGTTTATATATCAAATTTCGCAGCGAAAATATGTTAAATGGATATAATCCCATCCAAAATTTTAACGAAATTTTAAAAGTTTTCCACACGCAAACGTTTTCGTAAGGTTTCGACTACATATCCATTGAAGATTTAACGTAAAATTTACATACTTTGGATGCGGAAAGTGAAAATATAAGACTTAAAACAATCAAAAACTAATTTAATTTGTATGAAAACATTTACTAAAAGCGCATTGTTTTTATTGTGGTTGATACCGATGAGCTTTTTTGCTCAGTCGTCAACTGTAACAGGAACGGTGACTGATGCTGGAACTGGTCAACCAATTCCAGGTGTAAACATTATCGTAAAAGAAACGACAAACGGAACTTCTTCGGATTTTGATGGGTTGTATTCTTTGAATAATGTTAATAGTGGGGATATCATTGTATTTTCTTACGTAGGATTTGTACCTCAGGAGGTTGCTTATAATGGTCAATCTTCAATCGACATTACGTTACTAGAGGATGCGTCAGAATTGGAACAAGTTGTACTTATTGGATATGGTACATCTAGAAAGAAAGATTTAACAGGGTCTGTAGAACTTTTAACTACAGAAGATTTAAATCAAGGAGCAATTACCACCGCAGATCAATTACTTAATGGTAGAACTGCCGGTGTACGAGTAGTAACTTCTGGTGGTGAACCAGATGCTACTGCAAACATTAGAATTAGAGGTGGTTCATCTTTAAGTGCAAATAATAGTCCCCTTATCGTTATTGATGGAGTGCCTATTTCAAACAATAATCCTGCTGGTCAGCAAAACGTACTGGGTCTTGTTAATCCAAATGATATCGAATCATTTTCCATCTTAAAAGATGCATCTGCTACAGCTATTTATGGTTCTAGAGCGTCTAATGGTGTAATCATCATTAAAACTAAAGCCGGTACAAGTGGTGAAGCAAAATTTGAGTTTAACTCTAATGTTCAGATTGGAGAGTTGGGAGATAAATTAGATATGTTCACTTCTTCAGAGTATGTTGATTTTATTACTACGAATTTCCCAGGTCAAACGGATCTATTAGGAGTAAATGGTGTTATCTATGATACCGATTGGCAAGAGGAAATTTACAGAACTTCTTTTACAACCGATAACAATTTTACGGCACGTGCTAATCTTTTTGGTAAAATACCATTTAGAGCTTCTGTAGGTTATACAGTTACCGAAGGTATTTTAAAAGGATCCAAAGTCGATAGATATAGTGGTGCGATCACTGCAAGACCAACCCTATTAAACAATAGTCTTAAACTTACTTTTAACGCCAAAGGTATTTTAGCAAGAAAAGATCAACCAGATCAAGAAGCTATTGGAGATGCCTTAGCACTTAATCCAACTTTACCCGTTTTTGACCCGACAGGTAATGATTTTTTTGGTGGATTTTATCAAACATTAAATCCTGAAGCAAATTTTATTCAAACCGTTGGACCAACTAACGCAGTTGCAAAACTCCAACAAAGAGAAAGAAGTGAAGATTCTGATCGTTTCCTTGGAAATTTTGAAGCCAACTATGCGCTACCTTTTTTACCAGATTTAAAAGCTATAGTAAATTTAGGGCTTGATTATTCAGAGTCGGATATATTAGAATCCTTTAATGAAAATGCTATTGCCGCATACAATAACAATGCGTCTAATCCTATTTTTAATCCTGGGGTTTCTTTTGAAGAAGTTCAACTTCGAAGAGACCAAACATTAGAAGCGTACTTATCATATGCCAAAGATTTTGAAGGGTTTATTAGACGTTTTGATGCGCAAGGTGGATATTCTTATCAGAATTTCTTTAACCGGGGTGTGAAATTTGAAACAAATACTCAAAATGATTTAGGGGTTAGAGAACCAAGAGAACCTTTTATTTATGTAAACAAACTGAATCTGCAATCTTTCTTTGGAAGAGCTAATCTTAACTTTTTGGACAAATATTTAATAACGGCTTCTTTCAGAGCGGACGCATCATCATTATTCCCAGAGGATGAAAGATGGGGATACTTCCCAGCGGTGGCTGCAGCCTGGAAATTAAGTGAAGAAAGCTTTTTGGTTAACTCTAAAGTATTTACCGACCTTAAACTTAGAGCAGGATATGGTATTACGGGTCAACAAGATATTACTGGGGCTGCAGGATATTATCCTTATACTGCACTATACAGAGGAGGAAATCAAGTGGTACAATATCAATTCGGGGATCAATTTTTTACTACTTACAGGGCCCAACCTTATAATACCGATTTAACTTGGGAAAAGGCAAAAACTTTAAATGTGGGTGTTGATTTTGACCTATTTAATAGTCTAGTATCAGGAACAGTAGATTATTACAATACTACAACAGAAGACCTTCTTGCCGTAGTACCTCAATCAGAAGGAAGTTTAATTAATGAATTTATCTCCAATGTGGGTAGTACAGAAAGCGAAGGGGTTGAAGTTTCTTTAAACTTCCAACCGATCAATAAAAAAGACGTGACCTTATCTTTTAACGGTAACATCTCTTTTAATGAAACTTTTGTTACCGATTTAAAAGCCGTAACTCAATTACCAGTTGCGGATACGGGTATTGGTAGAGGTACTGGTATTAACATTGGACAATATGCCGTTGGGGAGCGTTCTAGAAACTTCTGGTTATACGAGCAAGTGTATGATCAGGATGGCAATCCAATAATAGATGCTTTTGTTGATCAAAATAACGATAATGTGATTAACGATCAAGATCGTATTTTTATTCCTTATGACCCAAAATGGACGTATGGATTTGGCGCAAACTTCACCTATAAGAAAGTAGATTTTTCTGCTAATTTCAGAGGTCAATTAGGAGGTAACATCTATGATGCAAATCTTCTTCAAAGAGGATTTGCAGAAGGAGCTGTTCCACAAAATGCAAATGGTTTCCTGAATAATATCTTGAATCTAACAGATGCAAATGGAAACTATACTGGATTGATTGAAAATCCTTCTGACAACCAAGCTTTATCTACTTTATTTGTTTCAGATGCAACATTTTTAAGATTAGATAACGTAACTTTAGGATATGACTTTAGCGAGTTCTTTAACAGCGAACTAAGGTTAAGAATCTATGGTTCTGTTAATAATGCCTTTGTTATAACAGATTATGATGGATTAGATCCAGAGAACTTTGACGGTATAGAACGATCACCATATGCACGACCAAGAACGTATACGTTCGGAGTTAATGTTAACTTTTAAAATTTTAGCTATGAATATTAAAAAGAATTGGACAGTATTGCTATTACTATCCGTAGTATTAATTTCATCATGTACAGATGATCTCAATACCGAACCAGAAGTAGAACAAACATTAGCAGCTACACTAGAGCAAGATCCTAATGCTGTAAAAGGACTCCTTGCAAAACTTTATGGAGGCCTTGCTCTTCACGGAATAGGAGCCTTAGAAGGAGATGACCAATTGACAGACATCCTTGGAGATGATTCGGGAGAAACGGTTTATTTAAGAAGTCTTTGGAACATGCAAGAGATGACCGCAGACCTTGTTAAAAACAGATGGGGTGACGGAGGATTAGATCCATTGACTACCGCGACAGGATGGGTATCCACTAATAAGTTTTTAGGATACATGTATAACCGAATTTTCTTTCAAGTTGGACAAGTTAATAACTTCATTCTTGAAACTGAAGGATTAGATTTTGCTGAAAAAGATATTATAAGAGCTGAAGCGAGATTCTTAAGAGCATTATCTTATTACCATGCAATGGATTTATTTGGAGGTGTTCCGGTTGTTACGGAAGCCGACGGAATTGGAGGCGCTTTAAAAGCTCCATCTAAAAGAGAAGAAGTTTTTGCTTTTGTTGAAACTGAATTACTGGAAATAAGAGATATTATTCCAGCATCTAACGAATATGGTAGAGCCTCTAAAGCTACTGTAAATATGGTATTAGCTAAAATATACCTTAATGCAGAAGTATATACAGGAGCTCAAAGATACGATGCAGCACTTTCTGCCTCTGAATTAGTAATCAATGACGGAAACTATTCTTTAGATGATGATTATCAGTCTATATTTCAAGGTGATAATTTCACATCACCAGAAATCATATTTCCTCTTATAGGAGACAGAGTTAATGCACAATCTTTTGGTAACACAACTTATTTGGTAAATGGAAGCTACGGAGATAGTACAATGGACATCGCAAGTTTTGGAGCTCAAGCCTCTTGGTTTGGTCACCGTTGTACAGAAGCTTTATACGGACTATTTGATGAGTTAAATCCAAATAGTACTGATACAAGTATAGACGAGACTGATGTTAATGAAGATAGAAGAGCTATCTTCCATACTAGCGGACATAATCCTGTGATGGAGGATTATAGAAAGTGGGAAGATGGATATCCTACCACAAAATTTAGAAATACGTATGCCGAGGGTACAGCTCCACTAATGAACGCATCTGATATTGACTTTCCTATGTTCAGATTGGCTGATGCCTATTTAATGTATGCAGAGGCACACCTACGTAATGGAGGAGGTAGTCTTGATGCAGCCTTAGGTTATGTAAATGCATTAAGAGAAAGAGCATATGGTAATACTAATGGAAATATTGCCAGTAGTGAGTTAACTCTTGATTTCATTATCGACGAGAGAGCTAGAGAATTGTATTATGAAGCTCATAGAAGACAAGATCTTATAAGATTTAAAAGATTTACAGGTGGTACATATTTATGGCCTTGGAAAGGTGGTGTAGTAAGCGGTATTCCAATCCCTGAAAACTATGACCTTTTTCCATTTCCTCTTGAAGCCTTACAAGCGAACCCTAACATCGATCAAAATGATGGTTTTTAATCAATTTGGAACTAAAAAGTAATAAAAATGAAAAATTTATTTAAAATATCAATTTTTGCCCTAGTTGCTTTAATTACTTTCTCTTGTGAAGATGAGGATGATAAAGTTATTGCTCAAGGTATCGAAGCAGCAAGTTTAATGACTTTGGAAGTGCCTGCTCAATTATTAGAAAGTGATGCGGCCAATGAAATCACAGTTTCTTGGGAATCTGCCGATTACGGAACCCCTACTCAAGTGGATTACATTCTTGAAATGGGATTATCTGGGACCGATTTTGCAACATCTACTATAGTAACTATTACGCAACAAACCTCTCATACTTGGACTGTTGAGCAACTTAATTCTCAACTAATTAATCTTGGTGTAGAGGCTGATAATGAAGCTACAGTAGAATTAAGAGTTAAATCATCCATTGGTAGTGGACGAACAGAAGAGCTGATGTCTTCAATAACATCAATTACAACAACTCCATATTCTACATTCTTCTTTTTGCCAAATAGAGTATGGTTACCAGGTGGGTATGCTAGTGCAAGTGGTTATGGTGGTGATTGGGATCCTGCTGATGCTCAAACACCTACTCTTGCAGCACCTGAAGAGGGAGATACTAATTATGAAGGATATGTGTATTTTGCTAATGATAACTCTCAATTCAAAATAATTGAGGGACCAGAATGGAATACTTTTACAGACTACGGAACCAATGGTACCGCTGGTGTTCTTTTTGATGGTGATGGAGAAAACAATCTAGAGGTAGTAACTGCTGGGTACTACAGAATCAATGCAGATACTGCAGGCTTAACATATACCCTTACTCCTACTACTTGGGCAGTAACTGGTGATGCAACACCTAATGGTTGGGCAAGTGACGATGGAACTATCCCAGATCATGATCTGGTTTATGATCCAGATGCAAAAACTTGGTCAACTACATTAGATCTTGTACCTGGTGTGATCAAATTCAGAGCTAATGATGAATGGATAGAGATCTTTGGAGGCGCTGATGGCATATTGAATATGTTTAATAATACAGATAATACAATTCCTGTAGAAAGTGCAGGTAATTATACGATTACCATTAACCTAAGTAATCCTAGAATTTATACATATTCTATAGTACCAAACTAAGAACATTACAATTAGTCAAAATTAAACCAACAGAGGCTGTTTTTTAAACAGCCTCTGAACTTTAAACCAAATTATGAAAAAGATTACTGTAAACACAGCAAAAAGCCTACTGCTTGGACTATTTTCAGTAGCCTTGGTAGGATGTTCTTCTGATGACTCTACCGATAATCCAAACCCAGGAGGAGGCGATGGTGGTCCTGTATCTAATGCTTCAAAACTCGATCTTAATCAGTTTAGGCAACAAGGTGTAGGCGTCATGATGCAAGCTTTTTATTGGAATGTTGAACCTAAAGGAGGATGGTATGATCTAATAAACAGTAAAATAGATGATTGGTCTGCAACGGGCGTAAATAGAATATGGCTACCGGCACCTGGGAAAGGGCAATCAGGATTTTCTTCAATGGGATATGATCCCTCTGACTATTTTGATGTAGGAGAATTTGATCAACACAACACCATAGAAACACGATTTGGTTCCAGAACCGAATTAGAAAATCTTATAGCCAAAGCCCATTCCAGTAATGTGCAGGTTGTTGCAGATATTGTAATGGGTCACAATTCTGGAGGAGGTAAACAAGAAAACCCTTTTAGACCAGGAGATACTGAAGTATATACTTTATTCAACAAAGAAAATGGAAATGCTTCTGACAAATTTAACAGAGACTACAACCATTTTCATCCCAACGATATTCATAGTAGTGATGGATTTGAGGACAATCTATTCTTTGCTAAAACCGATGTTTGTCTTGAACAAAAATATGTACAAGACTGGTTATGGGGTAGGGATGATTCTGTAGCAGAATTCTATAAAAACACATTAGGCTTTGATGGCTGGCGTTTTGACTATGTCAAAAGCTTTGATCCAAAATGGGTAAAAGCTTGGAACGACAAAGTTGGAGGGTTTTCGGTTGGTGAAAACTTTGATGGCAATGCGCAAGTTCTTAAAGATTGGGTAGATGCATCAGGATCTCCCGCTTTTGATTTTGCATGTTTCTACAAATTGGATGAAACTTTAGATCGAAACAAGGATCTAACAGCTCTTGGCGGTGCCAACAATATGCTTCGTAAAATATATCCGGATAAAGCAGTAACTTTTACTGCAAATCACGATACCGAAAAAGATACAAATACAGATAATAATATAAGCTTCGGGAATAAAATGATCGCCTACGCTTATATTCTTACGCATGATGGTTACCCTACCCTTTTCTATAACGATTATGAAAATACTAATTTCAAAGACAACCTTAAGAACTTGGTCTTGATTCATAATTCCATTGCTATAGGAAATGTAGAAATCCTAAAAGCAAATAAAGATGAATATATCATGAAAAGATCAGGAGAAGGAGATAATCCTGGACTGATTTTTTATATAAACATTAGCAATCAAACAAAGCAAAGTTCGGTAAGATCAAACTGGCCAGAAAAGAAGCTGGTTGACTATGCTGATAACTCGACCAAAACGCTGACTGCAGATGCTAATGGGCAGGTTACCATTGAAACTCCTGCCAAAAGCTTTACTATATGGTCAATAGGTAAAGAGTAAAAAGAAATGTAACGATTTCTTGAATTAGCCAATATTTTTTTAGAGAGTGTCCTATGGGCACTCTTTATTTTTATTACACCAGATTCTTTCTAATTAAAAAGCTTATTCTTTAGGTAAACCAAAATGTTTTCACTTTTAATTTCGCATTAAATTCCGTTAAAAATTCAGTTTTCAACATTAAAATCCTAAAAACGTAAAGTATTTTTCAACACTATAACGTTTGCGTAATAACTCAGTACGCTCAAATCAAGTAAGTTGAAGTATTTTTGAATATTAGGGACAACTTATGTTCATTAAAAACACAAATCATGAAAAAAATTATCTTTTTACTAATTCTCTTTTTAGGGATTTTTACTAACTACGCTCAACAACAGAATGCGACTTTTATTATTACTCCCGACTCTTTTGAAGAAGGGGATCAAATTACTATCACGGTATCTGGTGTCGACACAAGTATTTGGGGAGTAAATGACATCTATCTTTGGGCTTGGTATTTTGAAGCTGGAAGCAATAATGCTATCAATTCACCAACAAATGGTGATTGGACTAATTCTAACGAAGCAAATAAATTCAAGGATAACGGCGATGGGACTTATTCATTTACCATGGTCCCTACTTCTTTTTATAATGCTACCGGAATAGATCGAATCGGAATGCTTGCCAAAGCAAAAGATGGATCTGGTGATAAAAAAACACAGGATAATGTAGTAAACGTTGGAATTTTTGAGTTCTCTTTAGACTCCCCAGGAAGCACAATAAATATTGTAAATTCTGGTGATCCCTTATCTATAACTGCCAGTACAACAGTATCTGCTGATTTTGTGTTATCTGCTAACGGATCTGTAATCGATACACAAACAGGAATAACAAACTATGTTACATCATATTCAGTAGTCGAGAATACTGATTTTACCCTAGAAGCGACCCAATCTGGAACGTCGAATACACTATCAGCCCAGTTTTCTGCAATAATTGCTCCAGATGTAAATGAAGCCCCTGTTCCAGACGGAATGCAAGATGGAATTAATATCGATCCTTCAGACGAGTCTACTGTTACTTTGGTACTATACGCTCCTGGAAAAGAGTTTGTGCATGTAAAAGGAAACTTCAATGGGAATGATTGGGCAATAGATGATGCATATCTAATGAATAAAGATAGTTCAAGTGATCGTTTTTGGATTACATTAGATGATTTACCAGAAGATTCGGATCTACTTTTCCAGTATGTTGTTGAAGGGTCAATCTCGATTGCAGATCCCTACTCTACTCTTATTTTATCTGAATTCAATGATATTTATATCGACGATAATACTTTTGAAAACATTCCCGAATACCCCACAGGAAAAACAAATCATGCCATGACCTGGGTAAGATTAGACGAAGAAGAATATGATTGGGAAATTGAAGATTTCAAAAGACCGGCAGCCGAAGACTTGGTTATTTATGAGTTACTAATTAGAGATTTTGACGAGCTACATTCCTATGAAGCCGTTAGTGCAAGGTTAGACTACCTACAAAACCTAGGAATTAATGCTATAGAATTATTGCCTGTTTCAGAGTTTGATGGAAACATTAGCTGGGGGTACAACCCTTCTTTCCATATGGCTTTGGATAAATATTATGGTTCTCCAGAGGATTTCAAAAAATTTGTGGATGAGTGCCATGAAAGAGGAATCGCCGTTATTCTAGATGTAGTTTATAATCATGCTACCGGTCAAAATCCATACTACCGAATGTGGAATGACTGTAATGGCTGCTATACCGGTAAAGTAACAGCAGAAAATCCTTTCTTTAATATTGAAGACTCTAATACTTCTTTTTCATTCTTTAATGATATGGATCATGAGGCAAATGTGACTGAAGCTTACATTGATCGTCTTAACGAGTTCTGGTTAAATGAATATAATATAGATGGTTATCGTTTTGATTTTACCAAGGGTTTTACTAATACCATTGGAGATGGTGGATCATTTGACCAAAGTCGAATCAATATCTTGACTCGAATGAATAACAAAATTAAAGATATTGACCCTAATGCCTATGTAATTTTAGAGCATTTTGCTCCCAATGAAGAAGAGACAATTCTTATAAACCAAGGAATGTTGGTATGGGGCAATCATAATTTCAATTATAACCAAGGCACAATGGGGTATGACAACTCAGATTTTAGCTGGGCATCTTATGTAAATAGAGGTTGGGATACTCCCTCTAATGTAAGCTTTATGGAAAGTCACGATGAAGAGAGGTTGATGTATAAAAACATACAATTTGGTAACGGAAGTGGAGATTATTCGGTTAAAGACTTATCTACTGCTTTAGATAGAATCGAATTGGCCGGTGCCTTTTATTTTACCATTCCTGGTCCAAAAATGATATGGCAATTTGGAGAATTAGGGTATGATTTTAGTATCAATACTTGTGAAGACGGGAATGTAGATGGGGGTTGTAGAACCAACCCAAAACCTATTCGATGGGACTATTTTGAAGATCCTGATAGAAAGGCTGTATATGACTTATATTCAAAACTTATAGCCTTGAGACAAAGCGAAAGAATATTTCAAACAAGTAATTTTACAATCGACGCAGCATCAGACGCTGCAAAATCAATTCATCTTACCAATGATTCAAGAAGATGGAGAGGTGTAAGAAACGTTACCATTATTGGTAATTTTGGTGTTGAACCTATAGAGATTGACCCTAAATTTCAGAAAAGAGGTATTTGGTTTAACCTGTTGGATTATAAATCCAGACCTCTTTTTGTAAGGGATGTAAACGAAAAAATCACCTTGCAACCTGGTGAATTTAGAATTTATGGAGATCGACCACATTTTCCACGTTTTCGTGTACCTGCAAGACCCGGTCTGATCGTCTATCCAAATCCTACAAGGGCTTCTTTTGCAACAAAAGAAGATGCAAAAAAGGTTGCTATTTACAATATTACCGGAACGATGGTAAAGAAATTTGAAGGTGATTTTAAATCAGGATATAGTTTTCCAGTTAATGACCTTAGAAAAGGGCTCTATATGGTTAGAATTAGTAATTCTTCTGGGACAACAACTACAAAATTGAGCGTTAAATAGTTGGTTTTGCTCCACGCAAGTTCAATTTTTTGAGAATATAGGCTGCCTAACTTTAAGTTAAGCAGCCTTTTTTAAATCAAAACCTTATAATTTAATGGTAATAAAAAAGAATTACTTTTCTTTGTAGAAGATCTTCTTGTATGAGAAGGTTATTTTTACACAAAAAACAAATTAATTTAAAACACTTAATGCCAAAATTTCCCTTTTACAAACAAGCTGAATCTAAGGATTGTGGGCCAACTTGTATTAAGATTATAGCAAAACACTACGGAAGAGTCCTTAACACTCAAAAACTTAGAACTCTCAGTGAAACTACAAGAGAAGGAAGTTCGCTTTTAGGACTTAGTGATGCCGTAGAAGAAATAGGATTCAGATCTCTTGGTGTAAAACTTTCATTACAAAAATTAGACGAAGTTCCTTTACCCTGCATTGTTCATTGGAACAAAGTACATTATGTGGTGGTATACAAAATCAAAACCACCAGGAAAGGAGGTATGACTATTTATGTTTCTGATCCTGCCCATGGACTAATTACTTATACCAAAGAAGAGTTTATAAAAGCATGGATCGGAAACAATGCAGATGAATACACTGAAGAAGGAGTTGCTCTTTTGGTTGAACCTACGCCAAAATTTTATAGTGATGATTTTGAAGAAGAAGAAGAGAAGTTTGGCTTTAAATTTATATCGAAGTATATTTTTAAATACAAATCATTTTTATTTCAACTTGCACTTGGCCTAGGAGCAGGAAGTTTGCTACAACTTATTACTCCATTTCTAACACAAAGTATCGTAGATGTGGGTATTAAAAATCAGGATATTGATTTTATATATCTTGTATTAATAGCCATGCTTTCTCTATTTATAGGAAGAACACTTATCGACGTTCTTAGAAGTTGGATTCTTTTGCACCTTAGTACTCGGATAAATATATCATTAATCTCAGACTTTTTTATAAAGTTAATGAACCTCCCTATCTCCTATTTTGATGTAAAAATGACGGGAGATTTGCTGCAGAGAATCAATGACCATAAACGTATAGAACAGATATTGACAATGTCCTCTTTAAATGTTCTGTTCTCTATGATGAATCTTATTGTGTTCAGTATTGTTTTAATTTATTATAGCATTCCCATTTTCGGAATCTTTGCTATTGGTAGTACCATTTATTTTGCCTGGATACTTATTTTCTTCAAAAAACGAAAAAAACTAGATTATAAACGCTTTTCGCAAATTAGTGAAGAACAAAGTAAAGTAATTGAGCTGGTGAATGGTATGCAGGAAATTAAACTACATAATGCCGAAAAAAGAAAGCGTTGGAACTGGGAGTTTGTACAGGCAAAACTATTTAAAATATCTATAGAAAACCTTGCTCTGGAGCAATATCAAAGTGTGGGGTCCTCTTTTATCAATGAGCTTAAAAACATCATTATTACCGTCTTTTCGGCAAAATTGGTTATCGATGGTGACATTACCTTGGGTATGATGTTGGCAATTACGGCAATTGTGGGCCAACTTAATGCTCCAATTTCGCAATTAATTAATTTTCTAAGAGAACTACAAGATGCTCAAATATCTTTAGAACGTCTGGGAGAAATACATAACAAAGAAGACGAGGAACAAGCAGGGGAAGAAAAGATCAAAGAAATTCCAGAAGGTTCTGGTTTTAATGTGAAAGATTTGGCTTTTAGATATGTAGGATCTGACAAACCCGTGTTAGAAAATCTTAATTTGTCTATTCCAGCCAATAAAATTACGGCTGTAGTTGGGGTAAGCGGGAGTGGAAAAACTACCCTAATGAAGCTTTTACTTAAGTTCTATGAACCAGGTGAAGGTCAAATTTTTATTGGTTCTCATGATTTACAAAATGTCTCACAACGGGCATGGAGAGATCATTTTGGAGTGGTGATGCAAGAAGGATATGTTTTTAACGATACCATCGCAAATAATATTGCTGTTGGAGAGGACTATGTAGACAAGAAAAAACTTGCACATGCGGTAGATGTAGCCAATATTAAAGAGTTTATTGAGACCCTTCCTCTATCCTACAATACCAAAATAGGTATGGAAGGTGTAGGGCTTAGTACAGGGCAAAAACAACGATTGTTTATCGCTCGAGCTGTTTATAAAAACCCAAAATTCTTATTCTTTGACGAAGCTACCTCGGCTCTTGATGCAAACAATGAAAAGGTGATTATGGAAAAACTGGATACTTTTTTCAAGAATAAGACAGTAATGGTAATTGCTCATAGATTAAGCACCGTAAAAAATGCCCATCAAATCGTAGTTTTAGATAAAGGTGAGATCATAGAAGTTGGAAACCATGAAAAATTGATTAAAAAGAAGGGGAGTTATTATAATCTGGTAAAAAATCAACTGGAACTTGGTAAGTAAAAGTAATGGTTAATTAAAAATTGGGAATTAAGAATTAGGATATAGTAATGGTGAAAGAAAACATTGTTCAAATTAAGAGTTACGAATTTGCATTGTCTTGTGTAAGGTTATTTCAAAAGTTAACTAATGAAAAAAGAGAATATGTTTTATCAAGGCAAATATTAAGAAGTGGTACATCAATTGGCGCCAATATTGAAGAATCAATAGGTGGTCAAAGCACTAAAGATTTTTTATCCAAAACATCCATTGCATATAAAGAAACCAGAGAAACCCATTATTGGTTGAGATTATTAAGGGATGCTGATTATATTACCAAAGAAGACAGTAAAGAGCTAATTGAAAAGTGCGAAGAATTATTAAGAATTATAGGTTCTATTAGAAAAACTATTAAATCCAAAAATTCTTAATTTATAATTCTTAATTTATAATTATTTTTAAACTATGCCAGAAGCTTTAGACGAAATACAACTACGTAGTGAAGAAGTACAGGAAATCCTGACTAGGGTACCGCATTGGATGATTCGATGGGGTAATGTCTTGATATTGATTTTGGTTTTACTATTATTGTTTCTTTCCTGGTTAATAAAATATCCCGATGTTATTCCTGCCGAGGCTATTGTAACCACTCAAATTCCTCCACAAAAAGAGCGAGCAAGAATCACAGGAAAGATTGAATCCATATTGGTAGAAGATGGTCAAATTGTACCAGAAGGAACCCCTTTGGCTATATTAAGAAATACCGCTAATTATCAAGATGTATTTACGCTTAAATCCATTATAGATACCATTTCTTTAAATAGTAAAACTTTTGCCTTTCCGATTAACGATTTACCAGTATTGTTTCTAGGTGATATTGAAACCAGTTTTGCCATCTTTGAAAATAGTTACTCTGAATACTTATTAAACAAAGAGCTTCGTCCTTTTTCTAATGAAGCCCTTGCAAATCAAATATCGTTATCAGAATTATATAGAAGGCAAGAAAGTTTAAAATCTCAAAAAAAGATTTCAAAAACAGAATTAGATTTCAAAAAAAAGGATTTTGAACGACAAAAAGAATTATACGATAAGGGCGTTATTTCGGCTCAGGAATATGAAAGTAAAAGAGTAGAATATTTACAATTTGAAAGAAACTATGAAAATACAGATGTTCAGCTTTCTCAAAATAAAGAAAGTATTAGTTCTGCTACAAAAGCATCAAGAGGCACAGAAATAAATCAACGAAAAGAAGAGATGAACCTCTATATGAAAGTGCTGCAATCTTTTAATCAACTTAAAAAAAGTATTAAGGACTGGGAGTTACAGTTTGTATTAAAATCTGATATGGAGGGTCGGGTTTCTTTTCTAAACTACAGGAATGAAAATCAAACCGTGAATGCAGGTGATGTAGTATTTATAATTGTACCTATCGAGGAGTCTTCCTATATAGCCAGAATCAAAGCGCCGTCTCAAAACTCAGGAAAAATAAGAGTTGGTCAAACTGCCAATATTAGATTAGAAAATTTTCCTGATAATGAATTCGGAACGCTAAAAGGAAAAGTAAAACATATCTCTCTTTTACCTGATAAAGACGGATTATACTTAATAGATGTCGAACTACCCGAAAAACTAATCACCACTTATAATAAAGAAATCCCGTTCAAACAAGAAATGCGAGGCATGGTAGAAATTGTAACCGAAGACCTTCGTCTTATGGAACGTTTCTTTTATCAATTTAGAACTATAATGGATGAATAAAAAAGACCTGATTGGTTTTGGAAAACCTACCAGGTCTTAAAAGATTCTTTGATATAATTACGATTCGGTTTTCTTCTTTTTATCTTTGCTTACCACCCATTCTTCAACAAGATCTTCTAATACATTAAGAGGCACCGCTCCATTGGTTAAAACCACATCATGAAACTCTCTAATATCAAACTGATCACCAAGTTTTTTCTGAGCATTTTCACGCAATTCTAAGATCTTAATCATCCCAATCTTATAGGCAGTTGCTTGACTTGGCATTACGATATGGCGTTCTACCATTTTGACAATATCACTTTCTGCATTCGGGGTATTATCCGTATAATATTGAATCCCTTGTTCTCTTGTCCATTTTTTTGCATGAATTCCCGTATCAACAACCAGACGACAAGCTCTAAAAAGTTCCATAGACAATCTTCCAAAGTCAGAATATGGATCATTATACAGGCCTATATCTTTAGGTAATAATTCGGTATACAATCCCCATCCTTCGGTATACGCAGTATACCCACCAAGTTTCCTAAACATTGGGATATCTTTTAATTCTTGTGCAATAGATCTTTGCATATGATGCCCCGGAATGCCTTCATGATATGCCAAGGCTTCCATTTGATATTTTGGCATGGCTGCCATATCATACAAATTGGCATAATATGTCCCCGGCCTTGAACCATCTGGGGTTCCTCTTTGGTAAAATGCCTTTCCAGCACTTTTTTCTCTAAAGGGTTCAACCGCTTTTACAACAATATCTGCTTTAGGTTTTGTAATAAATAACTCATCTAATCTAGATTTCATAGTGTCGATTAGTTCGACTGCCTGTTTTAAATATGCAGCTCTGCCCTTCTTATCATTAGGAAAATAAAACTTTTCATCTTCTTTTATATATTTGAAAAAATCCTGTAAAGTTCCTTTATATTCAACCTGCGTCATGATATATTGCATTTCCTTATGAATGCGTTCTACCTCTTTCAATCCAAGTTCATGAATTTGCTCTGCACTCATATCGGTAGTGGTAGTTCTTTTCAAAGCACTATTATAAAATGTATCTCCTTTAGGAAATTTCCAACATCCATCATCTGTAGTAGCTCTTTGTTGTTGTCTTTCGAGTAGGGCTATTAAATTTTCATATGCCGGTTTAACACTTTCTAATAGCGCTTTGTTAGCCTCTGCAATTAATTGGTTGGTTTCATCATCTGATAGCTTTAGCGTTGTCACTTTTCCTTTGAAATCTGCCAACAACGTACTTTCTTCATTAGATTTATCAAAAGGCTGACCTTTGATAATATTCCGGCTATCATCTAAAACTTTTGCAAACACAAACTTAGGAGGTAGAATACCGTTCTTTTCTCTTATTTTAATGTTTTCTGTTAATTGAGCAAATAATCCATCTATTCCATTTAATCTTGAAATATAAGCTTCAGCATCACTTTTAGTTGAAACTCTATGCATATTGATCATAAAAGCAGGAATTCGTGCCTGCATTCCACTCATCTGATTTACCGGATAGTTATAAAATCTATATTGAAAGTCTTCTATCTCATTTTCAAGGTCCTGTTTCATTAACCTATAGCTCAAGGTAGTAGCTTTATCCAATCTTGAAACATCCGCCGAATCCTTTAAATAAGTAAGACGCTCTTTCGTTCTTTCTAAATCCTCTACTTCCCTTTTGGAAGAAATATCATCCCATGTACCATAATCTTTCGTTTTAACACCTAAATAGGTTTGCATCATGGGTGACTTAGCCATTTCTTCCTGAAATTGTGCTTCAAACCAATCATTTAGCTTTTTAGAATTTTCTTCTATGGTTTTGGCAGTAGATATAGCACCACTTTCTGATTCTTCACCTTTTTGTTTGCAGCTTTGCGCCATAAAAAGGAAAGCGAATAATACGATGCTTAATTTCACTTTATTCATTATAGTTTATTTGGATTTAGCTCATTATTTATTTTAAAATATTGACTTCTATAGCAGAATCATGATATACCTTGTGTGTCTCCTTTGTAAAATCGGATTCCTTTGCTTCAAAAATATTTGGTACAAATGTCTGAGGGTTCAAATCTATTAATGGGAACCAAGTGCTTTGTACTTGGATCTGGATTTTATGCCCTTTCTTAAACGTATGATGTATGTCTTGTAATTTGATATTTACTGATGTCTTTTGATTTGGTACAAAAGGCTCTGGTTTAGAAAAATCATTTCTAAAACGTCCTCTCATTACTTCACTTCGCACCATCATATGATAATTTCCCATTTTCAAATATTTCTGCGTTTCCTCAGTGTCTTTGGCATCTGCAGGAAAAACATCAATTAATTTTACTACCCAATCGGCATCGGTACCTGTGGTGGCTACCTTCAACTTTGCCAGTATTTCTCCAGAAAGAGTCATATCTTCTTCAAGAACAGGTGTTTCAAAAACAAGAACATCGGGACGTCGAGCAGCAAATCGTTGATCATCTGTCATATATTTCCTTGGGGTGAATACCATTTTAATATCTTCGGAATACGGAACTGGTTTTTTGGGATCGCTTATAAACTCTGAAAAACTCTCTCCTGCTTTCTCTGACAAATCATCTGAAGCAGAAAGATAAAATGTTTTCTTCTGTACATTTTTTGGTGGCCAGCTTTCAAAAGAATTCCATTCATTTTTTCCAGTATCAAAAATTTGAATTTCGGGTAAACCTGTTTTTCCATTTCCTTCACCTTTGAGAAAATGATTAAAAAACTTTGTTTCTACATTTTTTTGATAATTCAAAGAAAGATCATCTCCAAAATACACATTACCAATGGCTTGTCGTTCTTTGGTGCGAGCCCAATCCCCATGACTCCATGGGCCAAAAACCATAATATTATAATTTTCACCTCGGTTCTCTATATTTTCATAAGTCTCAAAGGGGCCATATAAATCTTCGGCATCAAACAATCCACCCACGACCATTACGGCAGGTTTAATATCTTTAAGATGCTGAATAATTCCTCTTTTTTGCCAAAAATCATCATAGTTTGGATGTTCTTTAAGCTGGGTCCAAAACACATTATCTTCTTTATAATATTGATCCAGGTTACTTAAAGGCCCTGCATCCAGAAAGAATTGGTATTGGTCTTCACTTTTTAAATCAGGAAAGGTGTACCAGGATTCTGTGCTAGGTTTTGTTTTTTCATAGCCAAAAACTGCAGTGGCTCTCCAATAACTCAATAAATAAGCCCCATTATGGTGAAAATCATCAAAGAAAAAATCACCAATACAGGCCTGCGGTGATACTGCTTTTAAAGCGGGGTGAGCATCTAATAAGGAATAAGTTGCATAAAATCCGGGATACGAAATCCCCCAAACACCTACTCTACCATTGTTATTGGTAACATTTTTAAGTAACCAATCTATGGTATCATACGTATCACTGGCTTCATCAAATTGTTTTCCTTTTTTATTAGGAATATAAGCTCTCATATTATCATATACTCCCTCACTCATCCAACGACCGCGAACATCCTGATATACAATAATATTTCCTTCTTTCATCAAAAATTCGTTAGGACCTATTTTTGATCGAAATTGATCTTCTCCATAGGGTCTAGAACTATATGGTGTTCTCTGCATGAGAATTGGATATTTCTTAGACGTATCTTTTGGAGAATAAATCGTAGTGTGTAATTTGATCCCATCACGCATTACAATATCCACTTCTTGTTTGGTGTAATGGTCCTTTACATTATATGGAATCTTTTCCTGGGCAAATCCAGAAATAATAAAAAATAAGAATACACTTCTTAAAAGTACTGTTTTAATTGATCGCATGGGTGTTTAGTTAGTTTATTGCGGAAGATAAAAAAATGGAACCTCGGGCTTTATATTTTTAAGGAGATTTTAACAAAGCTAAAAGAATCACAATCAAAAAGCCTCAAAGAAAAAAATTTTCAATGAGGCTACCTTATTTATTAAAAAACTTAAAAGTTTATTTTGCTTTGTCCTGAATACTTCTGGTCACGGAAGTCACCATTTTTCTAGGCATAAATCGCACTGAGTTTGCCAAGACTGCATTCATAAATCCATGAATTGCAACCGTCTTTCCTTTCATCATTGCTTTATAACCATATAGAGCAACAATCTTTGAGGATGGAAGTTTTTTACCTTTGACCAATTTGCTATCTTCCATTTCTGCCACTGCCTGAAAACCACTTTCGGTTGCTCCAGGACATAACGCCGTTACTGTAATATTTTTACCTTTTAGCTCATTGGCGATAGCCTCAGTAAAGTGTAAAACGTATGATTTGGTGGCATAATAAATTGCCATTGTTGGACCCGGTTGAAAAGCAGCGGTAGAGGCAACATTCATGATTTTACCACTATTGCGTTTTACCATATCCTTTAGATAAAGTTTAGTAAATTGAGTGAGCGCTGTGATATTAAGTTCAATCATTTTATGTTCCTTCTCCCAATCAGTGTCATAAAACATTCCGAAATCTCCAAAACCTGCATTATTTATAAGAAAATCAACCCGAATGTCTTTTTGAGTAGTTTCATTATAAACATCCTGCGCAGCATTAGGGCTCGAAAGATCTTTTGCTATTATTATTACCTCTATTTTGTGTTCTTTTTCCAGTTCTGCTTTAAGCTCTTCCAACTTAGCCTGATTTCTTGCTATCAAAACAAGATTATCCCCTTTTGAAGCATGTACTTTTGCCAGTTCTAGTCCTATCCCTCCTGAAGCACCTGTAATTAAAGCTGTTTTTTTCATATTAAAATTATTTTAGCGAATATTTATTCATTTAAAAGTTAAAAAAAATTATGTTTTTATACCATCCCATGCCATGTTAAAGCATGTATGCATTCCATCTTCTTCAAGTTGGATATCTCCTCTTACCTTCATTTTTACAATTTCATGAACCGATCCTTGTAAATGCGCCTTAATGATCTCGACATGCATTTCCTTTATATGACCATTTTTTTGTCCCTGAATCAAAAATTGATCAAGGGGTTCAAAATGAGAATCCGCTTTGGCAATATTTATTTCAGAAATATAACCACTATAGATAAATTGTTCTACAAAAAGCATTTTTTCAGGATATTGTAAACAATAACCAAAATACCCATACCACATTGCTTTAAACGTTTCGTAAAATGTTTCTTTTAAGTATTCTGGATTTATGATAGCACCTGCAATTTCTTCTTTGGTTACCAAATACACATCATTAATGAGCTCTTCTTTACTTTTATAATATACATACAAAGTACCTGTAGCAACTCCTGATTTTTTAGCAACTTCTGCCATCTTTAATCCAGAGAAACCAGTTTTTGTGACCAATTCTATGGCTGCCTTATGAATAGCATTTACTTTATTTTGATCTTTTAATTTTGGCATGTTTGCTAATTAATCGGTACAAATATAAGTGAATTTTTATTCATTTAAATATAAATGAATATTTATTCGCTATAAAACTATAGTTTATTCCTATAGACAAAGAAGATACTACTTGCCGAAGTTTTTCAGACCTGTTTTAAGCCATCTTAGATATTCATTAGTATCTGGTGTGTATGCCGTAGTAGTATTTATCAGGTTCATTTCAGCATCTATTAATACATAGTACGGTTGAGAGTTATTTTCAAAATTCAACGTTTGAAATGTAGCCCACTTGTCCCCTATTGTTCTAATATTTTTAACTCTGCCATCCGATTTTAGAAATTTAAACTGTTCTTCTTCTGGAAGCTCCTTACGATCATCCACGTATAAGGAGATCAGAACATATTTATTTTTAAGAATATCTATTATTTCAGGATAGCTCCATACTTGTTCTTCCATTTTACGACAATTGACACATGCCCAACCTGTAAAATCAATCATAATAGGTTTGTTTTGCAATTTTGCAGCTTTTACACCTTCTTCAAAATCGGTATAGGCATTGAGTCCTAACGGACCATGTGTTTCTTTTTCATAAATACTATAAAATAACGGGGGTGGAAAACCACTTAATAACTTCAAATTAGCATAGGCAGTGTTAGTAAGTCCCGGCAACAGATAAATTACAAAGAGTACCGTTATTGTACCTAAGGTTTTTCTAGCTGTACTTAACTTTTGTATCGGGCTATCGTGTGGAAAACGAATTTTACCAAAAAGATACAATGCCATTGCGATCCCAATAATAATCCAAATACCAATAAATATTTCGCGTTTTAAAATACCCCAATGTTCTACCAAATCGGCATTTGATAAAAACTTAAATGCCAAAGCTAATTCTATGAATCCTAAAACAACTTTCACTGTATTTAGCCAACCTCCACTTTTTGGTAATGAATTTAACCAATTAGGAAACAAGGCAAAAAGCCCAAAAGGTAACGCCAACGCCAATCCAAAACCTCCCATTCCAAAACTTAACTGCATTGCACCACCATCACTGCTTAAAGAGCCTCCCAGTAGTGATCCTAAAATTGGTCCTGTACATGAAAATGATACCAAAGCAAGCGTAAGTGCCATAAAAAATATACCAACTACTCCTCCTATACTGTTTGCTTTGCTATCAAGACTATTACTCCAAGATGCTGGCAATGTGATCTCAAAATATCCAAAAAATGAAATAGCAAAGACAATAAAAATAATAAAGAAGAGAACGTTCAATGTAACATTGGTAGAGATGTTATTGAGTATCTCAGGATCTAAAGAGTCTAATAAATGAAAAGGAAGACTTAATAAAAGGTATATAGCAAAGATGAAGAAAGCATATAATATAGCATTAAATGTTCCTTTTTTTTGATCTTTTGCGCTTTTGGTAAAGAAAGAAACTGTAAGTGGGATCATAGGAAAAACACAAGGCGTCAATAATGCTATCAATCCGCCCAAAAATCCCAAAATAAATATAGTTAGATAACTTTTATCTTTTACATCTTCTTTAGGAAAAGTATCCCATCCCTTAACCCCAACATTTAGAGCCTCTGACTTGGTACGATCATCTACGGTAATACTAGCAATATCTCCTTTATTTTCTGCCGCTTCACCTGTTAAACTTAAATCAAACTCTACCACTTCGGGTGCCAAACACTTCTCATCATCACAAACAGAAAAGAAAACCTCTGCTTTTACCGCCTTAAGAGTTTTATCTTTTAATTTAATTTTTTGAAAGAAGGTAACCTCGTCTTCAAAGTACTTCACATCCATTTCGAAGATATTATCGTACTTCTCTATCCCTTTTGGTTCAACTGTTTCTCCTTCTAAAGCGTAGGTGTTTTCGGAATTATTAAAAGTAAACTCTGTTGGGGTTGGCGTTATTTCATCAGTATCCGCTTCGTTTTGGGAATACAAATGCCATCCTTTGTCCAAAGTTGCCTTGAAATACAAAGTATACGTATCTTCAGATTCTTTTTCAACCTTGGCTTCCCATTTAATGGGATCTAATGTTTGTGAAATAAGTGATACAGAAAATAGTACAGTTGTAAGTAAGAATAGAATATACCTCATTAGGTTATTGTAATTTTAAGTATTTGTTTTGTTTGGGGTGTAATTTTAAATCTATTATCTGCCCTATAATTTATGATCCAGACGATTTCTTTTCCAGAACACAGCAGCCATACCCTTTCTTTTGCCAACAAAGATAATTTTTCATCTTTAAAAAACTTGCTTAGTTTCTTTTTCCCTTTCATTCCCAAAGGATAAAAATAGTCGCCTTCTTTCCATTTTCTTACAGATAAGGGATATTTTAACTTTTCCTTATCTACAAAAATTGTCTTAAAATCTGTTTGATCTATCTCGGAAACCTCTCTAAATTTAAGAGTACCAGAAGGAAGCATGATCATATTTTCTTCTTCTGGGATCTGATAATTACGGTCTGAAATCTCTTCGACAATCGGGCTTAGTAATAAATAATCTCTATCCTTAACTAATCTGTGAGTTTCAGAAAAAACCTGCTTTCCAGATTGTGCAGTAACTATTTGTTCGATATCACTCCATGCCCGGAAACCATAGTCTTTTAGTAAGAAGTATAAACAAATTCTTGGATTGCCATATTCCCGTAATTTATTAATTGGAATTTTAATAATATCAATTTCCGAAGACTGAAACAAATCTTTTCTAAGGCGAAATAGCTGGCTTTTAATAAACTCATTACTTTGTTTTAGATAATCCAAAGTTGTTTTAAAATTATTCAAAAACTGAGGGTTTATTGCCTTCAATTCTGTTATTACATCGTGTCTTAGTTTATTTCGTAAGTACTTTGTGCTTTTGTTGCTACTATCCTCTCTCCATTGTAATTGACGGTCATTGGCAAAATTTAAAATCTCTTCCCTTGAAAAAGGCAAGAGCGGGCGAACAAAAATTTCATTAACTTCGGGTATTCCGGTAAGTCCTTCTAAACCAGTTCCCCGTGAAAGATTAATCAAAAAAGTCTCCAGATTATCATCAGCATGATGTGCCGTAAGAACATAATCATATTGAAACTCTAGTGCTAATTCTCTGAACCAGTCATAACGTAATTCTCTGGCCGCCATTTGGATCGATAGCTGATGATCCTTGGCATATTTCTCTGTATCGAAACGAGTTTTTAAAAATAATGCTTTGACTCTTTCTGTAAGTGATTTTACAAACTTTTCATCTTCGTCACTTTCATTTCCACGTAAACCGAAATTACAATGCGCAATCCCAAATTCAAACTTTTGTAAATGACAAAGTTCTGCAAGAACCACACTATCTAATCCTCCACTACATGCAATGAGTATTCTGCTCTCGGGCAAAAAAGATAGATGGTTTGCAATATGATTTTTGAATTCTTTTAACAACCGTTTTTTATGTTAGTTTTCGTTATTTCAAATATACAACTTTGAATTACTACCACAATCTAATCGAAAAACCTATTTAACTCTTGATTTTCAAGTTTTTAACATCAAATCTGGTTAGTTTTCGTTATTTTTAGGAATCAACTCTAAACTCCTCACCAATGAATAGGACACAAGAACTGCAGAAATTTTATGGGGCTGATGATCAGAGAGAATTCAGTAAGAAGTTATTATCAATTGTTCCGCACTTACATCCTTATGTAAAACACCGATTATACATAGCCGAAAGCGTAGGTATCTTACCACAAAATATGTACTGTTCTAACGGTATTATAGACGATGCAATCTTAAAGTTATATAACGATGACCTCGATATAGAAATGGACACATTATCGCTTGAACTTAAACTTTTTAAAATTGCCGATGAACTTATTGATGAACTGCATGTAAAAGAAGGTTGGCATCAAAGTGCCATTAGTACCAATCATTTTTTGAAAATTGAACTTGAGAAGCTTGAAGAAAATTTCACTTTTGAAGGAGATAATGAGCTAATCATGAAAGAAGATTTGGACGATATCTGTTACCATCAGAATTCTGAAAACAAACAGAATTTTATTTATGATGATATGGATTCTGATATCATTAAAATTATTGATAATGAATCATCATCTGCGAACAGAAAACAAAAACTGTTGGGTAAATTTTACAGTTGGTTGCCTATGGAAACGTCAAAAATCATTGATCTCTTTGTCTTTGGGAAATTAAATTTTGAAGAAATTGCCAGAATAAAAGAGATAACATCCAACGAAGTAAAAGAAATTATTATTGATGTAAGAAAGAGTTTTAGGCGAAATTTGATTTAGTCTAGAAAATTCTTGTCACCTTGTCATTCCAGCGTAGGCTGGAATCCATTTCGTCAGATAATAATTTAACAACTTTAAAATTTATCATCTTTTGATTATTAATTAAGTTAGAACAACTTTGTGTGAACATTTCGTTTTGTAGATTCCAGCCTACGCTGGAATGACAAAAAAGGATTCATCAAAGGTTATAATCCTTCTAAAACTTCACGCATGGCTTTTGCTTTAAGCAAACATTCTTCGTATTCCTTATCGGGATCAGATTTTGCTGTTATAGCTCCCCCAACCGTATAGGAAATATAATTTTGCGTTTCGTTGTAAAGAATACTTCGTATTACCACATTAAAATCAAAATCTCCCTCTGGAGTAAAATACCCAACGGCTCCACTATACAAGCCTCGTTTGGATTCTTCGAGATCCTCTATAATTTGCATGGCCGATATTTTTGGAGCCCCAGTCATGCTACCCATTGGAAATGTGGTTTTTAGCACTTCAACAGGTGATGTATCAGAACTTATTTCTGAAACCACTGTCGATATCATCTGGTGTACCTGCTTAAAACTATAAACCTTGCAGAGTTCTTCAACCTTTACAGATCCCTTTATAGCCGTTCGAGATAAATCATTACGAACAAGATCTACAATCATTACATTTTCTGAACGTTCTTTTGGATCTTTCTCTAAATCTTCTATCATTTTTTTATCCTCCGAATCGTTATCAGATCGTTTTGATGTTCCTTTAATGGGTTGTGAAATGATTTTCTGCCCTTCTTTTCGCAGGTATCTTTCTGGAGAGGCCGATAATAAAAACAGATCACCCATCTTAAAAAAAGTAGCAAAAGGAGGTTTAGAAATATCATTTAAATGATAATACGTTTGTAATGGATCGATACAACTATCCTTTGCAAAGAATTCCTGACAAAAATTAGCCTCATAAATATCGCCTCGATGAATATGAGATAGCATCTTTTTTACCTTATCCTTATAAACATCTTTGGTAATGCTTAGGCTTATTTTTACTTTCCCGCATGGCGAATCTTCATTATGCGACAGATCAACGCAGTCTGGAAACGTATGAATTAACTTGAAATCTTCTTCCATTTCATCATCCACCATCCTTAGGTAATGCATTTCGAGAAGATTGTCTTTAAACAACAATAGTTTTTTAGGCTGAAAAAAATACAAATCTGGAAAATTCAAAGAGTCCGAATTTTTAGACACCAGATTCTCAACATCATTTTTAAGATCATAAGATAAGTACCCAAAGATCCAATCTGCTGTTTGTTCCTGATATTCTTTTAATTTATCAAAAGATCCATGATAATCTGTCCTTATCGAAGTAAAAGCATCTACAGCCAAAACCGCATCATAACTTGAATATTGTTGAGAATAATTATTAGAATCTAACCAGACAACATCTTCAAACTGCTGCGCCCAATGCAGTAATCGAATTTTAAATTCTGATGGATCTTCTACAGTATATTTTTCTACACTTCGCACCTGTTTATTAGATTTGATGCGCAAAAGTACTCAGAACTTGTTTTAATCCCAACAAAAGAGTTTCATTAGCTACCGAATTGGATTTTTCTGAAAAGTTTTCATAAAAAGAGGGAAAGCTAAAGCTTTCGATTATTTCGGCTCCGAAACGGGGAAGCACATTTTTACTATAGTCTAGCGAACTCAATCCCCCTCTCTTACCTGGAGAAGTACTGGTTAGCAATATTTTCTTTCCTGCTAAAAAATTGCGATCCAAACGGGATAACCAATCTACAATATTCTTAAAAAAAGCACTCCAACTACCGTTATGTTCATTTACAGAGATAATCAATGCATCAGCTTCAGAAATTTCTTGTTTTAATCCCATTGCCATTGCCGGAAAACCATTTTTTTCTTCATCCTCGCTATACATCGGCATTTGATAATTAGTTAAACGAAGAACGGTTATATCATGATCTTTTAGTTCTGAAGCGATATAAGTAACCAATTTATGATTGATTGAAGTACTACTATTAGAGCCTGCAAAAGCGAGAATCTTTTTCATTATCGTTATATTAGAAAATCAAAAGTAACTAAAATCAGAATACATTCTAATATAAAAAAATACCTATCGTATTAGATAATACAATAGGTGTTTTTAAGTACTATTAATGGTTAAAGTTAAAGACTCCTAATTTCCAAAATTAACTAATAGGAATATCAGAGCATAGTGAATAGTCAAAAGGTGTACCACCCTCAACGGTTGGATATGGATCATCCCCTATATCACATTTATCACTACTAATGCAACATACCCAGTCAATTTCGGCTTGACGAAGTAATAAAGAAAATCGTTGTCTTGTCTTTCTGCTACATTCTAGGTAAGCCGATCTATCTTCACCTGTAGGGTCATCAATTGCGTAACATTTCTCCATAGCAATAGTAAAAGGTTCTAGAGTAGCTAACCTAGGTGGGCCGCATACTTCATAAAAGCAATGTACTTCTTCATTAGTATATCCTTTCCCTGTTTTACTTCTACTGGTTTGGTTGTATCTAACTTCTAAAAGGGTTTTAAATAACATATTATCAATAACCGAAGCATCCTGACTCAAAAGATCAAAACGTAACGTTAACTGTTCCCATTCTTTATTAAGTAAATCATAAACAGTATTCGTAAGCTCGATATTTTCAAATCCCAAAGCTTTAGCCAATTCGATTTGTTGCATATCGTTTAACTCAGATGCTTCTAAAAGCTCTAGTGCTTTATTGTAATCCGTAATCCGACTTGTTGCAATAGCGGTATTCTCCATGTGTTTTCTAAACAAGGAGTCTTCTTCAAAATTAGCGAAATCTTCTATTTCGGGTTCTCCAGATCCTGGTTCTTCATCTGTTCCTTCACCACTACAAGATAATAAAATTATAGAGGTTGGCATGAAACAAGTAAATAATATGATTCTAAATAAATTCTTCATAGATAACATAATTTGTGTTTAATTTTATATTCAAAAATAGATAAGAATAAAACCAAAAAAGAACCAAATTATAATATGGCACCTCTATTATTTATAAATATAAAAGAAGATTATAAATATGTGCTTGTCAAAAGGTTTTTTCACATAACCTTTGACTAAATCAAATCTCCAAAAATAAGGCTACCTTTGTAGCATCATAAAAAGAAATCAATTGACTTTTCAAGATTTAAACCTAAGCACACAACTTCTTAATGCCCTGGATGATCTGGGGTTCGATACTCCTACACCTATACAGGAACAAGCATTTTCGCCGGTAATGTCTGGTAAAGATGTTGTAGGTATTGCTCAAACCGGAACCGGAAAGACATATGCCTATATGCTTCCTATATTGCGAATGCTAAAATATTCTGTACAGCAAAACCCAAGAGTTTTGGTGCTGGTACCCACACGCGAGTTGGTGGTACAGGTTGTTGACGAAATAGAAAAACTATCAACCTACATCAATGTTCGTATAGCTGGAGTATATGGTGGCACCAATATCAATACTCAAAAACAAATAGTTGCCCAAGGCCTTGATATTGTTGTCGCCACTCCCGGACGTCTTTATGATTTGGCAGTAAGCAGAGCTTTGCAATTAAAATCAATCCAAAAACTGGTCATTGACGAAGTAGATGTGATGATGGATCTCGGATTTAGACCTCAATTGATGAATATTTTTGATATCCTTCCGCGACAGCGACAAAACATTATGTTCTCGGCCACCATGACCGAAGAAGTTGAGAATATAATTGGTGAAATCTTTGTGAACCCTCAAAAAATATCAATTGCCAAAAGTGGAACTCCGCTAAACAATATCAAGCAGTATGGATACAAAGTTCCTAACTTTTATACCAAAGTAAATCTTTTGGAGCACCTTCTTGATAATGAAGAAGAATTTCAGAAAACATTACTATTCGTTGGCAATAAACGAATGGCCGATCGCTTGTTTGAACGTTTTGAAAGAACATTTCCTGATCAATGTGCTGTGATACATTCCAACAAGACTCAAAACTATCGTTTACGAAGTATCGAGCAGTTCGAAACGGGGGAGCATCGAATTTTGATTGCAACCGATGTGATGGCCAGAGGGTTGGATATAGACGATATCACTCATGTTATTAATGTCGATACACCAGAGTATCCCGAAAATTACATGCACAGAATCGGTAGAACGGGGCGTGCACAAAAAGAAGGGATTTCTTTGGTACTGGTAACAGAAAAAGAGCTGGAATCACTTCAACAAATTGAAGATTTAATGGAAATGAAGGTTGAACAGGTCGAATTTCCTGAAGAAGTGGAAATTTCAGAAGAATTAACCCCTGAAGAACAACCAAAAGTCAAAGAGATTTATAATCCTAATAGACGAGAAGAAGAAGTAGGACCTGCTTTTCATGAGAAAAAGGAAAAAAATCTTAAGATAAACCTTGGTGGAAAATACAAACGAGAGATTAAAAAAAAGTACAAAAAACCTAAGACAAAAGGAGATAAAACTTTTAACCTAAAACATAAAAAGAGAAAGAAGAAATAATTATGGATCTAAATCTTGCAGTACTCATTGATGGTGATAATATCCCTTCTTCTTATGTAAAAGAAATGATGGAGGAAATTGCTAAATATGGTAATCCAACCATCAAAAGAATCTATGGTGACTGGACCAACCCCAAACTTTCTAAATGGAAGAAAATTCTCTTAGAAAATGCTATCACACCCATTCAGCAATATGGATATACCAGAGGGAAAAACGCAACAGATTCTGCCATGATTATTGATGCTATGGATATTCTGTATTCAGAAAAAGTGGATGGTTTTTGTCTTGTTTCGAGTGATAGTGATTTTACTCGCTTGGCGACAAGACTTCGTGAAGCAGGAATGAAAGTATATGGGATTGGTGAAAAGAAAACGCCCGACCCGTTTATTGTTGCTTGTGATAAGTTCATTTATCTCGAAATTCTAAAATATGAAGCAGAAGAGAGTGAAACTGAATCTACCGATAGCAAGCCAATCACCAAAAGTAATATTGATAAGATAACTCCAAAAGATATCAAACTAATTTCTTCTACCATATCCGATTTGGCAGATGATGACGGCTGGGCTTTTTTGGGTGATGTTGGCAGTTTATTACAAAAGAAACAACCAAATTTTGACTCCAGAAACTACGGTTTTCATAAGTTGACGCCATTGATCAAATCGATTAAAAGTTTTGAAATAGAACAACGTGAAGCCTCAAAAGGACGGTCTAAGCTAATTTACGTTCGAAACAAAAGACAAAACAGAAACAAACGCTAAATAATAGTAACAACCTCTAGGTATGGCTTCCATCTTTGCTCATGGTTTTACGGCATTTGCTTTAGGAAAAACCTTTTCCAAAGAGGTCACTACACCAAAATTTTGGATCTTGGGGATCATTTGTTCGATGCTACCAGATGCAGATGTGATAGGTTTCAAATTCGCCATAGCCTATGAAGATTTTTGGGGACATCGAGGATTTTCGCACTCCTTGCTTTTTGCATTACTACTTGGAATCCTGGTGACTTTTATATTTTACAACAAACAGTTCTTTTATAAAATTGGAATCATCTTCATCTTGTATTTTACAATGTGCACTGTCCTACATGGTGTTCTTGATGCAATGACCACTGGTGGATTAGGTATTGCTTTTTTCGCTCCTTTTGACAATACTCGGTATTTTTTTTCGTGGAGACCTATCGTGGTTTCTCCTATTGGTGCAAGTAATTTTTTTAGTATGTGGGGCATTAAAGTATTGTTAAGTGAATTAATCTGGATCGGAATTCCGGCAAGTATTTATATTTTAGCAGTTCAATATGTCAAAAAACGCAAGATCCAACCTCAAAACAACGGCTAAAAACTACTTGTTACTGCTCCCTGTTTTTGCAGTCCTGTTTTTTACATCCTGTAATAAGGTTAAGTATTCAGAAGTATTTATTATTTCTGAAGAACTTCGGATTACTAAGATTAATGACCGTAGTTACATTCATATTTCATACCTAAACCTTAAAAACGGAGCTACATTTCCCAGTAATGGTTTTATTTACATAAATAACAAAGAAGCATACGTTTTTGATACTCCCGCCAATGATAAGGCAACTACAGCGTTAATAAACTGGCTTCAAAACGATTTAAAAGTAAAAATTAAAGGGGTGGTTTTTAATCATTTTCATAGTGATTGTACTGAAGGTATGAATGTATTTAAGGATCAAGGAATCCCAACTATCTCAAGTAAAAAAACTGCAAAATTATTGCTGAAAGAAAATCGTCAAGAACCCAATTTATTATTTAAGGACAGTCTTAAATTAACATTAGGTAACAAATCTATTGTAAATAATTTCTTTGGTGAAGCACACACCAAAGATAATATCATTTCGTACTTTCCAGAAGAACAAATTATTTATGGCGGTTGTATGATCAAAAGTCTGAATGCAAAAAAAGGGAACCTGGCAGATGCCAATGTAGTTGAATGGTCAAAAACAGTTTCTAAAATCAAAAAAGCGTATCCAAAAATAAAAATTGTAATCCCGGGACATGGAGAACATGGAGGGACTGACCTACTGGATTACACCATTTCATTATTCAAAATCGAAGATTAAAAATGACAGAACCCAAAGATAAAAAACAAAAAAAGAAATCAAAAGTAACTATTGGGCAAGCCTTTAAAACCATTATTTGGCCAAGAAGAAATCTGGTTTTTATTGGACTGTTGCTAATCGTACTAAGTCGTTTAGCAAGTCTGGTTTTGCCTGTAGCTAGTAAATACCTAATGGATGATGTAATAGCCAAAAAGGATTACGAAATGCTTAAATTATTATTGTTAGGTGTTGGTGGCGCCATTTTAGTACAAGCTGCCACTTCGTTTCTGTTAACCAGAATTCTTAGTGTACAGGCGCAGTTTTTAATATCAGAATTACGGGCACAAGTACAAAAGAAAGTATTGTCATTACCTATCAGCTTCTTCGACAACACAAAATCAGGGGCTTTGGTATCCCGTATTATGAGTGATGTAGAAGGTGTTAGAAACCTCATCGGAACAGGTCTAGTGCAGTTAGTGGGTGGTACGATTACGGCTATTATTTCTTTGGTATTACTCATTCGTATTAGTCCATCGATGACTTTATTTGTGTTGGTTCCCGTCTCTGTATTTGGAGTAGTCGCTTTAAAAGCCTTCAAATATATTAGACCTATATTCAGAAAACGTGGAGTCATTAATGCCGAAGTGAAAGGTAGATTAACTGAAACCCTTGCAGGGGTTAGAGTAATTAAAGGGTTTAATGCCGAAATGCAGGAGAACAAGACCTTTGAAGAAGGTGTTGATCGTTTATTTCAGAATGTAAAAAAGAGCTTAACGGCTACTGCATTGATGACAAGTTCTTCAACATTCTTACTCGGAATTGCCTCTACCGGAATTATGGGAATAGGTGGATATAAAATTATGATCGATGAGCTTACTGTGGGAGATTTTTTATCCTTCACTTTATTACTTGGATTTATGATTGCCCCTATCGTGCAGATGAGTAACATAGGTAGCCAGTTAACTGAAGCATTAGCAGGCTTGGACCGTACCGAAGAGCTTATGAATATGACTCCTGAAGAAGAGATAGAAGATAGAACCGTAGAACTTGGCGATATAAAAGGTGATATTATCTTTGATAATGTATCTTTTTCTTATGAAGAAGGCAAAGAAGTATTGCATAATATTAGTTTTAGGGCACTCCCGGGTTCTGTTACAGCGTTGGTAGGAAGTTCGGGATCCGGAAAATCGACCATTGCAGGATTGTCTGCTACATTTTTAAACCCTAAATCAGGTCTTATAACTATCGATAGTCATGATATTTCTAAAGTAAAACTAACCAGCTACCGTCGTAATCTGGGGGTCGTTTTACAAGACGAATTTTTGTTTGAAGGCACGATCCGTGAAAACATTCTATTCCCAAAACCCGATGCTACCGAAGAGGAACTTCAAAAAGCTGTAAAAGCAGCTTATGTAAATGAATTTACCGATCGTTTTGATGATGGTTTGGATACTCTTATCGGAGAACGAGGCGTAAAATTATCGGGCGGACAACGACAGCGTATTGCCATTGCCAGGGCTATACTTGCCGATCCCAAAATTATCATTCTGGATGAAGCCACTTCTAATCTGGATACCGAAAGCGAAGCTTTGATACAAAAAAGTTTGGGTGAATTGATGAAAGGCAGAACCACTTTTGTAATTGCTCACCGATTAAGTACCATCAAAAAAGCAGATCAGATCCTGGTTATTGAATCCGGAAAGATAGCCGAACGTGGCAATCACGACGAACTCATTGCTGCAGAGGGAAGATATTTTGATCTTTATACATATCAGGCAAGAATTTAATCCATAAGTTTTATGCAATCAGAAATATAGCTAAGTAATAAAGCTTGCATAAGTTATTTCAACATAATTTTTTCGGTCATTGTCCTATACGGTATCCGAATCTTAATAAAATAAATACCCGTTGGATAATTAGAAATATCTGCTTAAGTACAACATTTTGGTTCGGGTATCAAGCAGCTTTTCCTAATGTAAAATTAATTAAGTAAAGTAGATTTAACACATGATTGCATATGCATCAAGCAACCTTTTATGAATAACACATCTATTTATAAAAGTCAATCTATTGAAATAATGATACATAAAATTTTAAAACTCACTCTAATCCTATCATTTTTACTCTTGGGATGTACTACCGATGATGACGCCAATTGCTCATTTAATGATCCAGTGACAAATTTACCTTGGCTAGAACAAAAAATTAATGAGATAGAAGAGACCTCAGGCGATCTTCTACAATTTCAATATGTCTTACAAGCGGTTTATCAAAAAAACCCTATTCAGCGAGAAATAGTCTTTGTTTTTGGTAATTGTTGTCCCGTTTGTAGTACAGTAGTGCCTGTATATAATTGTAATGGAATGCTTTTAGGAGTTCTGGGTCTAGATGTTGATTCAAGCGCTGTTTTTGATTATAAAGTCATATGGTCTCCCGAAAATTTTGAGTGTGTACTTAATACTAATTGATTATTTGTATAGTTCAATTCGATAAAACCATATTTTGTATTGAACAATGCTACTAATTCAGTTTCTCCAATTCTACTTTTAGCCTTGGAAGTTATTTCATAACAATCGAGTAGGCCGAATTTGGTATTTACTTTCTTTCTATCTGTTATCTCATATTTATATACGTTATTTATTACTCCTTCCCATGTTTTCCATCTTTTATCTCCCCAATGATCACCTATTGTTAACGACCAATCCCATTTGTTTCCAATCTTATAAGGAGCTTTAATAAATGGGAATGGATTTAATTCAAGAATTCTAAAATATTTGTCTCTTGGCGGATGCATCCAGATATTTTTTTCATTTTTTCTCAAAGGTATCCTACCGTCGTTACAAACATATCTAAATTCGCAATCTTTACAAACCTCGATTTGATCTTTAGAAATGTTCTAGTATTCCCGAAAAGATCAAGACACATTGGGTTGTCAAACATTTCAAAATAGAAAACTGCGAAGGTAAATCTGAATAGCAGAGTTAATGCTTTGTCTTTTTTTTGAAAAATCTTTAATAGTTAGTTTACAACTTGATCTCTTACAGTTATTTATTTTTTTGATACTGTACGCCTGTTTTAAAACCACAATATGCTAGAAATACCAAAAGAAAAAGTTGAAGGGTTAACACAGCATAAAACATTATATTCATAAATTCTGAAACGGGGTCACTTGCAAGAACATTCTGAGCTTTTTCAGTATTATCGCCAAGTACATTTAAAAACAACAAGGCATAGATATTCATAATTACCATTAAGATCTCTGCCACCATAAAAACAACGTTAACAGTCAGGTTCTTAAAACTGTTTCTAAGCATTCGGGCCAGGTATACCCAAAAAAAAATACTAACGGCAAACAAGATAAAAAAGTAAAATTTTGATATCACAAAATAGGTATCATGTATATTGATATCTGTAGTGCTATTTTTTGACAGACTATCTAACCCAAGAAAACCAAAGTTAAAACAGAGTATAAAAACAGTAACCCCCAGGCCCCAAAACAGTTCTTTTTTGTTCGTTTTTTTCATTATATATGGTCTTTGTTAAAAAATTACAAACGCCAAAAATACTTTTAATGTTGATAAAATTTTAAGTTTGATTTTTATTGTTTGCCAAAAAGTTTAAGTATTTGTTTCTTTTCTTTGAGATTGGTATGTTTAACTTTTCCAATTTCTACGTACAAATATTTAGCGTTCATTCTTTTATCCTGATTACAACGAATTTTTATGATAAAGTCTTCTTTATTCCAAACGATAAAGAGTGGATCTTCTTCAAAAGTACATACTTTCAGGGTAAAGGTACTTTCTATAGCCGTAATCCTATTCGCAGAGGTAGAAGGTTTACCTATGATCTCTTTATCTTTTTTAGTCATCTCATCAGGCACCCCATATTTTGCTACCATTTGATCATACATGGGTCGATTGATAGTACCAGGAATACCTAAAGTAAATTTTTGGATGGTATCATTTTTGTTAGTATTAACTTTAAGGTAGTGATATGTCCTTCCAAAAAAATCAAACTTTCCTTTAGCGGTATATGATTTTACATCATCATTATAGGATTCCTGTTCATCTAAAGTATAGGGACATTCGCTAATATGTTTATACAAGTAATCCTCAATAGCTATTGGTGTCATAAAAAATAATAGTGTTGCCTTTAAAATTAGTATTTTCATAATTAATCACAAGTAGTTGGCATAAAAGATACCAAATATGGCAATAAAAACAGCCCGGCATAACCATCATTGCCAGGCTATTTACTAACAAATTAATATCTGATTTATCTTATCTATGATTTAGTTCTGGTTTCATTAAATCTCTTCCGATTAAAATATGGTATCCGTTTAAAGTTACATGTCTGATTTCAATGCTATAATTTTCTAAATCCCAGACAAAAGTAGTGGGCTTTTCTTCAAAAAAACATTCTTTTAAAACTACATCGGTAACAGTAGCTATACGTATACCGTTAACCGTTTCATGCCTGGTGGTCGACAAATAGGGATCTTGATTATACATACCCGTAGGGTAACCATAAGCTTCGTTCATAGCATCATAAAACGCTCTATCTACTTCGTTTATAAAAATCGAATACCACTCTATCTTGCCATTTGGATCGGCAATAATCCCTAAGTCATTGTACGATTTTCCATGAAACCCAAAAGTGCCTATAATTTTAAAAACTTGTCTTTCAGAGTGTTCACTAGTCAAAATCGCACTAGGTATTTCACTAATGTTTTTACCCAATAAATCAATATCAATAGGATTTGACATAAGTACAGAGATATAAATATATAGATAAAGCTTTAGCATTTTTAATTACAATTACCAACGCCAAAGCATTTTTGGCGTTGGTAAAATTTTAAGTTTAATTTTTATTGTTTATCGCTATCATAAAGTTTAAATATTTGTGAACCATCTTTGTAGCTATAATGATTTACTTTTCCAATTTCTATATACAAATATTTAACTGTCATTCTATTGTCCTGATTACATAGGATTTTTATGATATGGTCTTCTTTTTTCCAAACGATATAGAGTGGATTTTCTTCAAAAGTACATGCTTTAAGGGTATAAGTACCTTCTATAGCCGTAATCCCATTGGCAGAAGTAGAAGGCTCACCTATGATCTCTTTATCTTTTTTGGTCATCTCGTCAGGCACTCCATATTTTGCTACCATTTTATCATACATGGGTCGATCGATAGTACCAGGAACACCTAAAGTAAATTTCTGAATAGTATCATTTTTGTTGGTATAAATTGTAAGATGATTATATGATTCTCCAAAAAAAACAAAATTGCCTTTTGCTTTATATGCCTTAATACCGGGTCTACTAATCTTCTTTTCAACTATGTCATAAGGGAAATTGTCAATGTGTTTATACAAGAAATCTTCTATATCATAAAGTTCCATACTAAATAGTGCTAAAAAAGTTAAGATTAATATTTTCATAATTACCTACTACAATCAGTTGCTCCAAAGGCAATTAAATAAGGGGCAGGACTTCTTATATCATAAACATTTTCACCAATTTCTATTGATCCACCCATTTCTCTCATTGCATTTTTTAGTTCGATTTCCCATTGAATTTTGACGCGATCGGGATGAGCATTAGTATTACGCATAAACCACGCCTGTGTTTCTATGTTTGCAGAAGCTATTGCTCCCGCAGTATTATTTGCCGCTATTCCGGGACTCATCCAAGAAGGCGCTGTAAAGGATGCGATTTCTATATGTGTATAAACCTCTCTCTGAATAACTCCCCCTGGAACAGAATGATCAACGAAAAAAGAACCTAATATATTGGTAGTTGCTGCTACATTTTGACCAAACACATTAGCAAATTCAAAACTTTTGCAATCTGGAAGTGGAAATAAAAGCTCATCAAATGCATCACCATCAGGTCTGCCAGGGCCATCGTTATCTCCACCGCCGCCATTGCCGCCGCCAGATCCACCATTACTATCATCACATGCATCGTATGAATCAATAATTGTGTATTCTACATAACCGTTACTATATTCGTCAATTTTAACAATATACCATGTGACACAGTTATTTGATTTGGTAGGAGTTAAATTATTAGCACCGGTAAAAAAGTTTTTAGATATTACTTCTTTTTTGTTAGCTGAATAATATTCAATACTCTTACTGTTGCTAGTTCTACTATAAACATAAGTGAAAGAAGGTTGCTCTATTATTTTATCAATAGTTTCAAAGTTACTTTGATCACTACTTACAAAAATTCTAAGAGATTCCTCAAAACCTTTTTTCTCTTTTTCTTTAAGAATCAAATAAGGTTTTATAAAAGTCTTTTTTGAACTATTGAGTAATTTGTGTTGACTTTTATTTTTTTTCTCTATTGAAGAGGTAAGTGGAAAATAAATATCATCCTCAATTTGAAAATAGTTGTTCCAATCTGGTTCTCCTGAAAATGCAGGGTTTTGATCCATTTTTGGATTATGGCTTTGCTCATACCAAGATTTTGCTTTTTGAGTAAGGCTATCTTCAGTATTTGGCAATTCGTTTTTCTGACAACTTATTATCAAAAAGGCAATCAAAAAAAATGTAAAAGGTTCTAAAAAGTATTTCATAAGATATAATTTTAAAATTACTAAATATTTGTGTGAATGATGACGATGAATTCTATTTTTTGCAAATGCAAATGGAGTATTATTTGTTAACTATTTCATGGGTTGGTATGTTATTAATAATTTCCCTACTCTTTACAGGATTTTTGGGTTCCTCCTTTTTGTAATGTGCAATGTTTTATTGGTTGTTGGTTGATAGTTAATCGTTATCTGTTTTTTTGTTGATCATTCTTACTCAGGGTTCGAGAGCCTCACCCTTCGGGAGTCCTTTGGTAGAGTTAACATAGCACCTCACCCTTTGAGATACTTAGGATTCGGATCACACCGAGGGCCGAGCCCTTCTGCAAGCTAAGGAACCACATAATCGGACCCCAGAGTACTAACCTCATGCATACTCAAGTACATCTCGACTATAAAACCCAAACCGAAACCCTACAGAAGACTCATATATAAAGCTTTGCACACTTAAATCATATAAAATAGGTGCATTCAAACTACGCATGGTATTAATAATGCGATACAACTTGGTTTTCGAGATTTCTAGTTTCGAAGCCAATTCGTCAGGTGAGCCCGTGACTTGTAATCGAATTAATTGATCGATACGTTCTATCATTTCGATGTGTTTGATAATCATACTCATACTATGTTTCCCTTTTTTTGATGGTTATTGTTTCTTTTTTTCTATTATGTGGGGTAGTTTTGACAATGTGTTAGTATTTGGATGGTTCGATTGTTAGATTATTGGGTTTTGGATCATTGGATTGTTGGATTTTTAGATCATTAGATGTTTTGACTTCATACTTTGTACTGCTTACTTAGTACTTCCTACTACCTACTACAAATTGCCCACTTCAAACTGCCTACTTACAACCACCTACTTTAAAATTTTACTTTTATCATTTTACACTTTTCACTCCACAACCATGCTTCAATAAATATCGCTTCTTGGCTTTGTAAATAAGTTGTAATGCTTCTTCGCTAGATTTTCTCTTTAAGTAGAGTTTTTGTATCCAGATATACAGTACTACTTCATACGGACAATGATGTACCAAATTGTATATAAATTGACCCAATTTAAGATGTAGTGCCTGTATCGTATCCACAATGAATTTACTTTTCTTGTCATATCCAGAATCTGCCATTTTGATTTTTTTGTTGATTCAAAAGTATGGAGAGGGAGGGGTTGGATGCAAGGACAATAAGTCTAGATTCTAGAAAATAGGCCACGTAATTCTAGAATTAAGACTATAGAATTATGAAAGAAGAAAACTTTGTTAGTTCTTTCATTAATTAAGTTTTAACAAAAATTTTGTATCCACAGTACTAAAAGTATCTTTGTTATGTTTTATAACTTATAAAGAAGTTGTTTATAGCAGAAAAATATGACCTAAAACACATTTTTAGGTCATATTTTTACAGGTTTAAGACATTACCATAGAAAAACAAACCAAAATGGATTGATACCGAATATTCTTTTTTTTCTGCTTACTACTGCTATGTCAATATAAGTCCTATACTCAAAACTTAAATTCCAGAGATTTAGATTCATTGGTCGAATTGAATTTTCAAGAACTTTATGATAGATTTTATGAAACGAGAAAAAAGGATTCAACAAATGCCAAACTGTTTGCGAAAGCATATTTACAAAAAGGAAAAAACCTTGATAGTGTTTTAGAGATTTCTGATGGTTTTCTTTACCTGTCCACACTTTGCAAAAGTGATTATGAAAAACGTATTCTATACGTTGATAGTGCTATAGATATAGTGAAAAATACATGGCATGTACAACAAACAGCCTTCTTACTAACTCATAAAGGTTTTATAACTCAAGAAAAAGGTAGTTATGATAAAGCTTTAGAATATTATTTAGAGGGTTTGTCTCATGCAGAAACAAAAAATATTTCATTTTATATCCCTATTTTACAAGGTAATATTGCTTCTTTAAAAAGAAGGTTAGGCAAGTATGAAGAAGCCAAGTTTTTGTATAAAAAATGTTTGATTCATGAAAAAAGTATAGTAAATAAAGAGCCGGAGGATTCTATACGTTATCTGCTTGTTCTTTCGGATTTGATTACTACTTATAGATTAAATAAAGAAATAGACTCCTCTTCTTATTTTTATAAACAAGGTCACCGAATGTCCTTAAATAATGATATCAAAAGTCTCTATTTAATACATGAAGGAATTTTTCAGTACTATGACGAAAATTATCAAATTGCAATTAAAGCTATAAAAAGAGGTGTCGATAAGTTTTTAAAATCCAAATATCGTAGTACCTATGGAGATCATAATTTAATTAACGGGTATTTCTTTTTAGCGAAATCATATAAAGAATTATCTAATAATGAATTAGCCATTTTAAATCTTAAGAAGATAGATTCTATAGTTCAAAAATCAAACAATCTAATCTCTGAATCCAGACCCGCATATTTAGAAATAATTAATTATTATAAATCTACAAACGACAAAAACAACCAATTATATTATATTAATAGGTTACTTCATAATGATAGTATATTTCATAGCAGATATAGATCTGCTAGTGATAAACTAAATAAAGAGTTTGATACTCCTATTTTAATTTCACAAAAAGAAGATATTATTAATGAGCTTAAGGTCCAAAATAATCGATCCTACTATATAATAATTCTTGCATCATTAATCATTATTTTTATCACTGTTTTTCTTTTTAGTAGTTATAAGAAAAATAAACGTTACAAAAAGCATTTTGATGACCTCATGCTTTCTACAACTAATGAGGTTAAAAAAAATAACAATCAAGTAAAAGAAGAAAATGGTTCAATTAGTATTTCAAAAGATGTCGTTGAAACAATTCTAAAAGCATTGAATGAATTTGAAAAAAACCAAGAGTTTTTAGAAATAAACATTACATCTGGGATATTGGCAAAAAAAATAAATACTAATTCTAAATATTTAACTAAAACTATAAAGTATTATAGGGACAAAAACTTTACGAATTACGTAAATGATCTTAGAATAGTTTATATAATAGATCGCTTAAAAGAAGATCATAAACTTCAAAATTACACGATCAAAGCACTTGCCACGGAGGCCGGCTTTAACTCTTCTGAAGTTTTTTCAAAATCTTTTTTTAAAAGAACTGGTATATATCCATCTTATTTTATTAAAAAGTTAAACTCCTAAAGATTAAAATTCATCAACACTTCAATACTCTTGATTCTAGAATTAAGACTAGCTTTTATATGATATTATTGAGTGTCAACGTACATTTGTCTCAAACTAAAAAAATAAGAAATGAAAATTTATCTAAGAAAATTACATTTAACTAAAATTGCAATTTCGAAACTTAATAGAAACAGTATGGTAATAATTAAGGGTGGGTCAGAATTTCCATGTGATGACAGACCAAAACCTACTTCACCTCAGGATAAACAATGTCCACAAAGCGTCAATGATTGTTAATAATCAATATCACCTTAAATTAATAATTAAGAGTATCTGAATGACGTAAAGACTTTTAAGACAAGTAAATATTTATCTAATATTTTTTTATACATAATTTCGTTTCGGGTGTTCCACAATTTAAGAATTAAAAGTACATTTAAGAGCTTAAAACATAGTAAACAATCACTAACTTAGCATTACTTGTTGATGTATCTAAAGTTTGTTTCAATATTTACATTATTTTCAAAATGAAAATTGTTAGTTGTTTTTTGTGATTTAGTAATGATTTAAATTATAGTGAGTCAAACAAATATTTATTTTAAATGAGTGTTAATAATTTAATAAAAATCTCTTTTCTAAAAATTAAATTCTATAGTACTTTTTTGTTATTCCTGATAATGGTTTTCGTTTTGCATGAAACTTCTGGCCAAAAAAAAACATCGGTTTTTGAAGAAAACAAAACAAAAACCTTAATAGGTAATGAGATTCATACTTATGATATTCCTCTTAATAAAGATGATTTTTTACAATTACATTTAAAATCAAAAAATGTAAATATTCAAATTGTAGTATTATCACCAAAAAAAGATACTGTAAAAGGCTTTAATGGTACCAATAGAAAAAATGGTTTTGAAATCGTTGAACTTCCTATTAAGAAAAACGATATATATACCGTTAAAATTTCTCCTCTTATTTCAAAATGGTTAAACGATTCTGTTCGACAAAATTTTATAAATAATATAAATGGAAGCTATACCATAGAGAAATTTAACATCCTATCCAAAAATGAGCATAATCAGCTAATTGATTATAGAAATGCGCAAAAAGACAGTGTGATTTCTTGGATACAGGATACATCAATAGCCTTAAAAAGTGTAAAAGCTGAAATGGGACTTAAAGACCTTTCTCATTTAAAACCTATCTTAAAGGATGTACAAGTTTTAGGGCTTGGAGAAACCAGTCATGGTACCAAAGAAATCTTCCAGATGAAACATCGTATACTGGAGTTTCTGGTCAAAGAAATGGGGTATACTATCTTTGGTATAGAAGCCAGTTATGTAGGATGTAAGCCAATTAATGACTATGTGCTTTATGGTAAAGGAACCAGTAGAGATGTATTAACTGGGCAAGGGTTTTGGGTGTGGAATACCGAAGAAGTAATCGATATGATCGAATGGATGAGAGATTACAATAAAACGGTTACTGACGATAAAAAAGTGCAATTTATTGGGTTTGATACACAAATGACTACTCTAGACTCAGCCTATAAAAATGTTAGTTCTTTTGTAAATAATATTGAAGAAGAAATGCGTCCAAAGGTAGGTTTGGATACTATTATCGATCAATTAAAAGATCGATCAAAAAGAAGAGAAATTTTAAAGGATGGATATACGACACGAGCCAAACTTTATCAACTACTCTCTTATTTAGTATTGCACGAATCTAGATTAGTTCATACCTCTTCTAGGTCCACATATGAATCAATCCTTTCTGATTTACGAAAGATCATCCAGGGAATAGAATCTGGAGACCGAAAATTAGAGAATGATCTACAATACAATATTCGAGATGAATATATGGCACAAACTATTTTGGAAATATTGCAAAAACAAAAACAGGGAAGTAAAATTGTTATTTGGGCACATAATGACCATATTAGTAAAAATATAGATTCCAACGTTAATGGTTCTAGAAAACCTCTTGGAAGCGTTTTAAAGAGATATATTGGTGAAAAATATTATGCTATAGGGTTTTCTACTTTTGAAGGAAGTTTTCAAGCCAGAAATTACAATATAAAAGAGGATAAGTATGGCAAAGTAGCTTCTTTTAAAATATCACCATCTGAAGAAGGAAGTCTGGATTGGTATTTTGAAAAATCAAAAAAAGACATATTTTTCATTAATTTTAATGATAAGCCACACCCAAATGCGATAAATAATTTTTTGAATAATAAACACAAGGCAAATAATGCATCGGCAATTTGGGTTTTGGATTACTCCTATTCCCCTACAAGAGATATTGAACCTGGAAATTTTTTTGACGGCATGATCTTTATCAAAGAAACCTCTAGTGCAGTTCTTACTCCTGCTGGTAAAAAAGAAATAGAAAAACGATTGGCTAAAGGCAGGTAAGTTCGTTATTGCATTTCAAACTTTTAAAAAAACAAATTTCAAAGAGTAAGTATTAATTATTTATTCGCTAAATATATCCGCAAATTATAAGATCAAAGCCCTTATCACGAGATAAAGGCTTTTTTTATAATCCCAAATAGTATCCTCAAAAACATTTTTCAAAAAAAATCATTCTTTTTTCTCCCAGTTTCAAAAAATGAAACTCACACGCTATATACTTGCACCGTCAAAGACAGGTGTGAGGTGTGAGGAATGAGGAATGAGGAATGAGGTAGTAGGTTTGAGGAATCCTTTATTGATCTTGAGTAATACATAATCAATCATGAGGAACCTAAAAGTGAGTCCGAGGAGTGTATGATAAAGGGTGAGGAATCCGAAAACAGTAATGAGGAACACACAAATAATGGTGAGGAATACATAAATAAAAACAAATAGTAATAAATAAAGTAAGCATAAATGAAAAACTTAAGAAGATCTGAAGTTGCAGTACTAGAACAGTACCAAATAGCTATTCAAAATGTTAAAAATCAACCCATAATTTCGCAGGAAATGGCAGAATTAGGGTACGATGCATCTAAAATAAAACAAGGCCAAATGCTGTTGGAAGAAACTCGTGAGGCATACGACTTTAATAAACAAGAAAATAACGAGACCGTTCAGGCATCAGCGATCTTTAAAAGAGAAAAAGAAGAATTAGAGGTACTCTATAAAAAACATCGTAAAAAAGCAAAAGTAGTGCTTCGCAAAACTCCAGAAGTTTTGAAAAAGCTTGGTATCAATGGTAGTATTCCTGCGGCTTATATCAATAAGATTGAAACCATTCGTACCTTTTATAAAGATATGGATGCAGATATACTTCAAAAACTAGCAGTATTAAAAATTGATCAAGAGGATATCACAGCGGGAAATCTTCAATTGCAAAAAGTAGAAACAGCAAGAGCCGAATATTTAAAAGAAGTAGGTGAATCCCAAGATGCAACCAAACAAAAGGACACCGCTTTTGCCAAAATGGACGATTGGATGCGTGATTTTTATGCTGTAGCCGATATCGCCTTAGAGGATCAACCTCAATTAATGGAAGCCTTAGGCAGGAAGAGAAAGAGTTAATAGTATGAAGGTAAAAAGCGTCGATTCGAGTGTTTTGTCGTAGTAAAATGAAGACAAAATATATCGAGAATAACTTTTTGAATAAAACCCTCTGTTTTCGATACATTTTTGCTAATGCAAAAACACTCAAACTGACGGGTTTTTATCAATATTTTTTTAAATAACTAAAACTGGTTAGATTTTACCTTTTGACTATAAAAGCCGGAATCCTTATATAGGATTTCGGTTTTTTAATTATGGCCTAAATATTATTATATTCTTATCACATTAATTAGAATCATTCTTAACCTAAGATTTAATAAATTTAAAGAAAGAAAAATCAAATCTATGAGTACCAATATACGTGGTGGTGATGCACCTATCCCCTGCCAATTAGAAGCAAATAAAAACTATGCCTGGTGCAGCTGCGGCTATAGCTCTGATCAGCCTTTTTGTAATGGCAACCACAAAAAAGAAGGAGGAACAAATCCAGTAATCTTTACAGTTGCAGAAGCCAGAGAAGCTTATCTATGTACTTGCAAACAAACGGGCAACCCTCCCTATTGTGATGGGTCTCATAAAAAATAATTAAAAAACGCTGTTTAGGAATCTCTAACAAAGCTTTTTAATTATAATGAGATTTATTCATTTGAAGTGTCTTCACTTTGTATCCAGGTAAATATAATTGTTACCGCTCTGGAAACTACAAAGACAACAAAACCAAAGATCGTTGGTAATGCAGATACTTTTAACCCTCCTGCTAGCATGGCTGTCGAGATTTCGTCTAGCAGTTCGATTTTATCAAATGCTACAACAAGACCTATCAATTGACCAAGTACTCCCCAAACCAGTGTTAAAAGCCCTACAGAATTGATAAGTTTTATATATTTTTCTGAAGAAAATCCTTCTTTTCTAAGTATTAAAATATTTTTTATCGTAAGAAACAGTATTAGCAAAAGCATTAATAATATTGGGAACATAAAAAACATTCCTCCTTCTTGTAATCGATTAAAAAATTGAATTGCTATCATCATAATTTGAAGTATTAAATTAAACATATTATTTTTTGTGAGACTATTTTTTTATAGATTTCTTTTTGAATTGAATCGACACTTCCGGATAGTTTTCATTAGAAAAAACAGCCTCCATATCCACCTTTTGGCCTTTTAGATATTTTTTAAAGAATTTTAGTATAAGATCGTTAGTGATCGTACTCATTCTTTCTGGATCGATTGATCCGGTTTCGGTAAGTGAGTGAATCTTGGTCCAATATGAAAGATCTCCAAAATTAGCATGACCTGTAGAATGTATAGTGGCCAAATAATAGTCATTCTGGGCTATCTGATCATACACATAAAAATTTGGCGTGAAAAATTCATTATAATTCCGATCTGCATGCATGACCATAAGGGGTTTTTGAAGTGTTGTATCTATTACTCTTCCCCATTGAGCTCCATCCATGTTTATTACAGCTTTTACTCTATCATCAACCGACGTATTTTGAACTACGGCAGCTCCTCCCCAAGAATGCCCTAACGATCCTATTTGATTTACATTCAACTTTTGATATAAAAAGCTTTTTGGTTGGTTGTTTAAAAGGATCAATTGATCGATTATAAACGAAATATCATCAGACCATCTATCAAAGCTTTCGAAATAAGGCAAATACTTTATTAATTCTTTGGCAGCTTTGTTTCTATCTTCAGAATCTTTGGCATGTAAAGCAGTATCCATTTTTTTATTCACTAAACCAAAGTCCAACCCATTATTCATGGAATTGATATTTTCCCGGTTCCAATGTATTTTTTCTCCATTGTATTCGGTCAAAAATGATTCGTAGATATGATCTATCCCAACAACCAGGTACCCATTGCTTACGATTTCCTCAACAATAGCAGTATACATTTTACTATTCCACAATAATCCGTGAGATAATATAATTACTGGTAATAGTTGATCTTTGGTAATTGGAAGTAATTTTTGTGTATGGGTCTTAGTTATATCAAAATGAGATGCAATTAACGAAGGTATACTCTTGCTTTCTAAAAAGGCTTCAGCATAACCATCATCCATATATCTTTCTGGGTTCGTGATTTTTTGATCTGAAGGATACCAAATATGTATGGTTAACTTTCTTTTATCTCCTTCTTCTTTGGTGAGTATTTCTGGTCGTGATGTATCTTCGAGATATAAGGGCTGTGATCCTACCGAATAAGGACCAGATGGTTCGGGAAACTCTATAACCGGCATAATTGAGCCCAATGCTACACTTATTGCACAAAAAAGTATTCCAATGACTGAAAGAGTTATCTTTGCCCATTTTTTAATTGCAGATTTATAATAAAGTAACATTCCTGCCAGGACCGCAACATATCCCAAATGCAATTGCCATCTTCCTTGCTCAATCAATAAATGAAGAATCAGAAATACAACACACCCATAAAAAGTCCATTTTTTGATTAATGAATATTTAGTACATAAACTTATAAAAAGTGTTGTTAGTGATATCAGAAAAATAAATTCGAAGATTCTCATGTGCCTATATGTTTTGATTGTAATCTGAATCAAAACTATGCGTCTTGTAACCTTCTTAATTTTAATTGCGATGAACAACAAGTTTACACCTGTTTATGACCAAATGCATAGGAAAAGATTCTCTATCTTGTGATAAACCCATTTATATTGGTTATTTACCGCATTAATCATGTAGTTTTAAAAAATTTGTAGATATTATACCTCCATTTAAAATCTATGATTTCGAAGGAATTTGTACTCAAAAAGATTGCTCAATTATTACTACACACTATTTTTTGGATTATAGTGCTGTTTTGTTACACATATTTCTTTGGGTACGGTACGGATAATATTAATTATGTGTTTTCTTTTTCATTATTCCTGATGCCCGTTACTATAGGAACTACTTACACTGTAATCGATCTTTTAATTCCCAAATATTTACTTAAAGAGAAGTACTTTCTATTTATTGTTTATTGTCTTTATACGGCAATTATTTCGGCTTTCTTGATTATTATCTCGCTCTTTTACGGGTTGATCTTCTTATCATCGTTAAACGTTGAAGGAATGGCACCTTTAACTCGAAGTCCTTTATTTTTGTTTATCGCAGTATATTTTGTGGTTTTTATTGGAAGTGCTTTTAGCCTGGTGAAACACAATTACAAATCAACTTCAACGAATCAAAAACTTCAGAATAAGATTCTTGAAACGCAACTTAAACTGAAGGAGCAAGAATTACAATATCTCAAAATGCAGATTCATCCACATTTCCTTTTTAACACCTTAAACACTTTATACGGATTTGCTTTAAAAAAATCTGAAAATACTCCCGAAATGATTTTGAAACTCTCTAATCTTCTAGACTATTTGTTGTATCAGGCGGATAAACCTATGGTGGTGTTACAAGATGAAATTAACCATATCAGGGACTACGTTGACCTAGAAAAAATGCGTTTTAGTGATACGCTGGATATTTCAATGAATTTTGAATCCATTGATCAAAAAGTTCAAGTGGCCCCTATGCTATTAATTCCTTTTGTCGAAAATAGTTTTAAACATGGTAGTATAAGAAATCAAAAACTATCTATCCAGATGAGCATGAAATTCATTGAAGATGAAGTGCATTTTCTCATAAAAAACTCTATTTTGAAAAATCAAACCGAAAAAGAAGGGATCGGACTAGCAAACATAAAAAAGAGATTATCGTTATTATATAAAGATAAACATGAGTTGAATATTACCAAGAATGAACATTGGCATACGGTAACCTTAATTTTGAAAACTTCATAAAAAACAGCTAATGACTAAGATTTCTTGTATTGTAGTCGACGATGAGCCTACGGCCAGAGAAATTATCGTAGATCATCTCTCAAAAATCGACCAGATCGAGGTTATTGCTACTTGCAATAATGCTTTGGAAGCGTTTAATAGTATTAACAGTCAAAAAGTAGATCTTATTTTTTTGGATATCAATATGCCAGAAATTTCTGGGATTTCTTTTGCCAAATCCATTAATAAATCGATCAAAATTATCTTTACCACCGCATATCGGGAGTACGCAATCGATGGTTTTGATCTTCATGCAGTAGATTATTTATTGAAACCCATTTCTTTTGAAAGACTCCTCAATGCCGTTACCAATTATTTTGAAGTACATCATAAGACTAAAACCGTAGCACCTAACGAAAATAATAGTAGCGATTTCATCTTTGTTCGGTCCGACCGAAGAATGAAAAAAATTAATTTTTCTGACATATTATATATCGAAAGCTATAGTGATTACCTAAAAATTCATTGTGAATCTGCTGTTATCATTACCCGTGAAACCATAAGCACTATAGAATCAAAGTTACCACAACAACAATTTATGCGTACCCACCGCTCTTATATTGTTGCTATCCCAAAAATAGATTCTTTTTCTAATGAAGAAATTACTTTAAATAATAAATCCATACCCATTAGCAGAAACTATAAATCTGAAGTATTAGAAAGATTAAACCAAATGTAAACCCTTCAATAACGGTTAAAAAAATCTTATTTAAAATTTAATTTTAACACAGATTTAATAAATATTTAGGCATCCTTTTAAAAATTAAACATCCTTTCTACAGTTTAATAACACAAATAACAAAAACTTAAAAAAGCAAATCATGAAAAAATTAATTTTAATTATGCTAATGGTAACCCCATTGTTTTTTATTAGCTGTAGTGACGATGACGATGCTATAGAAGTATCTGTAACCTACTCATTGACCACCGTTGGAGACTTAGGAGTCTCGGGAACTGCAAAATTTGTAAGAGTAGATGATGCTACTACCAGAGTAGAGGTGCAACTTACTGGTACTCCAACAGATGGAGACCACCCTATGCACATCCATGTTAACGATGCTGCTACTGGCGGAGGAATCGCCATTACTCTAAACAATGTTGATGGAAATACTGGTACAAGTACTACTACGGTTACAAAATTAGACGATGAGGGAGATGTTACCGGAGAAGCTATTAGCTATGAAGGGCTATTAGGGTTTGATGGGCACATTAATGTTCATTTAAGTCCTACCGAACTATCAACAATAGTAGCGCAAGGAGATATAGGAAGTAACGTGCAGTAAATCTCATATTGCCAAAACCAAAAAAAGCGAACCAGAGAATTGGTTCGCTTTTTTCTATTTTATACTTTGTATAATTTAGTCTATACGTGTAATGCCCTATTATCTGTAGCGGCAAGAGCTGCTTCTTTTACAGCCTCCGCAAATGTAGGATGAGCATGTGACATTCGTGAAATATCCTCGGCAGATGCTCTAAACTCCATCGCAGTAACTGCTTCTGCAATTAAATCTGCACAACGAGCACCAATCATATGTACTCCAAGAACCTCATCTGTCTTTTCATCGGCTAATATTTTCACAAATCCATCCAAATCTCCACTCGCTCTGGATCTACCCAATGCTCTAAATGGAAACTGACCCGATTTATATTTCACCCCAGCTTCTTTAAGCTCCTCTTCTGTTTTGCCTACAGCAGCTACTTCTGGCCAGGTGTACACAACACCAGGAATCAGGTTATAATCGATATGCGGTTTTTGTCCAGCAATGATTTCTGCAACAAACGTACCTTCTTCCTCGGCCTTATGCGCTAGCATTGCTCCTTTTACCACATCACCAATAGCATAAATATTAGAAATATTAGTCTGTAAATGATCATTAACTTCAACCTGCCCTCTATCATTAATTTTTACTCCGGCAGCCTCAGCATTTAAACCATCGGTATAAGGACGACGTCCTACAGAAACCAAACAATAATCTCCTTTAAACTCTACAGGATTTCCTTTCTTATCATCAGCAGTTATGGTTACCTGTTTTGCAGTCGTTTTTAAAGCAGTAACTTTATGTGAAGTATAAAATTTGACGCCTTGTTTTTTCATTACTTTTTGTAATTCTCGAGATAGTGCTTTATCCATACCAGGGATAATTCTATCCATAAACTCTACTACAGAAACTTCGGCTCCCAATCTACGATATACTTGCCCAAGTTCTAGGCCAATTACTCCACCACCAATAATTACCAAATGTTTAGGTACTTCTTTTAATTTTAACGCCTCAGTAGAAGTAATGATTCTCTTTTTATCAATTTTGATAAACGGCAAAGTAGATGGTTTAGAACCGGTCGCAATAATGGTATTTTTCGCTTCAATGGTCTCTATACCACCATCATTTTTAGTAATGCTAATATGAGTAGCGTCTTTAAAAGCTCCTACACCTTCAAAAACATCAATATTATTTTTTTTCATTAAAAAACTAACTCCATCACAAGTCTGGTCTACTACAGCTTGCTTACGAGCGATCATTTTTTCAAGGTTGATTTTTACATCCCCGGGAATTTCGATCCCATGATCTTCAAAATGCTTTACAGCATGTTCATAATGATGCGAAGAATCCAGTAAAGCCTTACTAGGAATACATCCTACATTAAGGCAAGTTCCACCGAGAGTTGAATATTTTTCGATTATTGCAGTTTTCATACCTAGTTGTGCGCATCGAATAGCGGCTACATATCCACCAGGTCCAGAGCCGATCACGGCTACATCATATGTACTCATAATAGATTATTATGTTGTGCGTATTAATTTTGAAATGGCAAAGTTAGCGGTATTGAATAAATAATTTAACTACTTAAACAAATAATTTGCATATTGGCACAAATAATATGAAGTATTATCTATTTCTATGTAAAAGCAATATTTACTACGCTTCAATAGTTATACTTTACGCCGCCAAGAAAGAACTAATAAAAGAATGAGATCTTGAAGCGGTCAAAAAACAAAAATCTTTGCTACTTTGCAGCTTCGTTATTTTTTTCATAAAACCTAAAAAAAAGACCTTTTACTACAATTATGCGATACCTATCCTCACTTTTTCTTCTTGTAGTTATAATTTTATGGAGTTCATGCCGTAAAGATTTTGAATCAGGACCAAGCACAGGAAATCTTCAGTTTTCTACAGACACATTACTCTTGGATACTGTTTTTACCAATATTGGATCCAGCACTTATAGTTTTAAAGTATATAATCGTACTAATGATGATTTTACAATTCCTACCATTACCTTAGAACGAGGAGAAAGTTCTAATTATCGCCTTAATGTTGATGGAATTCCTGGGAAATCATTTGAAAACATCCAGGTATTGGCCAAGGACAGTATTTTTGTTTTTGTTGAAACTACCACAGACATCACAGATCAGACCACAGAAACCGAATTTTTATATACTGACAGAATCCTTTTTGATAGTGGTGGAAATCAGCAGGATGTCGATCTGGTCACCCTGATAAAAGATGCTGTATTTTTATTTCCGTCGAGAGATGCGATGACTGGAGAGGTTGAGACGCTCTTGCTAGGTTTGGACGAAGAAAACAATGAGATTAGGATCGAAGGATTCTTTCTGCAAGATGATCAGCTCAATTTCACAAACGAGAAACCTTATGTGGTCTATGGATATGCAGCCATTCCCGGTGGAAGAACACTTACCATTGATGCAGGTGCCCGAATACATTTTCACGCAGACTCGGGAATCATTGCTGCAAACAATGCAACGCTACAGATAAATGGAGAATTAAGTACCGATCCAGAACTTCTAGAAAATGAAGTGATTTTTGAAGGAGATCGATTAGAACGCCGTTTTGGCGACATCCCAGGGCAATGGGGTACTATTTGGCTTACGGCGGGAAGTACAGGACATGTAATCAATCATGCCACTATAAAAAATGCAACGGTTGGGATTTTAATGGACTCGAATGATGGCGGACCCGATCCTACCCTTACGGTAACTAATACTCAGATCTATAATAGTTCTAATGTGGGGCTATTGGCTCGTACAGGGAATGTTTTTGGTGAAAACCTGGTGATCAATAATGCCGGACAGGTGTCGCTTAACTGTAGCCTGGGTGGAACCTATAATTTTAATCATTGTACATTCACCAATTATTCAAGTATCGGATCAGGTTTCAGGGATTTGCCTGCAGTACTTATTGATAACAATATACAGATTAGCGAAACCGAAGTTGTGGTTGCCGATTTACTCGAAGCGAATTTCTCGAATTGTATAATTTATGGAAATCAGGATCTAGAATTGTTATTCAGCAAAGTAGAAGGCACTGCTTTTAACTACAATTTTAAAAATTGCCTGATTCGATTTAATGATTTTAATAATAGTTTTATAGATAATCCTTTGTATGATTTTGCAAACACCAGTTTATTTGAAAATATTATTTTTAATGAAGATCCAGAGTTCAAAGCTCCTTTCGACAATATGCTGAATATTAGTGATGCATCAGCAGCGAACGGTAATGCGGCTACGCCTACTTCAGGTACAGATATTTTGGGTGTACCAAGAAGCGCAGCTGCTCCGGATATCGGGGCTTATGAAAGTGTAAGTTTTGAAGAAGGGAATTAAAACAAAATATATCAATGCCAGAATACATTTTCACCTCTGAACGATTAGGCTTCAGAAACTGGGATTTTAATGACACCGAACCCTTATTTGAGATCAATAATGATGCTGATGTAATGGAATTCTTTCCATTTAAACCCTCCAAACAAGATACACAAGACTTTATTTTCAGAATGCAGGAAATGCAAAAAGAAAAAGGATTCTGCTATTTTGCCGTTGATATTTTAGAAACTAACGAATTTATTGGATTCATAGGACTTTGTGAGCAAACTTATCTTGAAGAACTGGGATCCTTTGTAGATATTGGTTGGCGTCTTAAAAAAAGTAGCTGGAACCAAGGTTACGCTACCGAAGGAGCCAAGGCTTGCCTGGAATATGGATTTAATACCATCGGATTAGAAAAAATCTACTCGGTTGCTCCAGAGATTAATAAAAAATCTGAATTGATCATGAAAAAAATCGGGATGCAGCGAATCAAAACCTTTGATCATCCCAAACTTACTGATTATAAAGAATTAGTATCTTGTGTGTTATATAAAAAGGAACAATTAATTCAGAACAAATGACTGGAATCAAAAACATATCGACAACTTTAATTATCATTTTATGTTTTACACAGGTGATTATAGCTCAACATGAATCAATGCATCAAAAAATAAATCAGGATATGTATGAGAATTTTTCTAATGCCTTTGCAACACTGGATTATGATTTATTTGCATCCATTCATGCCAAAGAGATGATACGGATTTCCGGGGGTGGTGGAGAAATAAAAAATTCGAAAACATACCTAGATGGATACCAAAAAAGATGGAGTGATCCTACTCAAAAACCAGCCCCAATCGATTTCAGATTGTTAGAAAGAATTACTTCAGATTCGTTAGTTTCTGATAGGGGAATTTACAGGGTTACTTATCGAAACGATGCCGGTGAAACAAAATACTCTTATGGTAAATTTCATGTTTTATTAAAGCTAAAAGAGAACAACTGGAAAATAATTATGGATTATGATTCTAATGAGAATAAAAGTATTGATAAGAAAAGTTTCGATACTGCATTTCCTCTTTCCGAATATAAAAAGTATTGGAAACAATAAAATAATGCTCGTTTTCTAGTATTTTTGAAAACGTTATCCCCCTTTTTAATGACGATGAAGATTACACAAAAAATTAGAATTATAGCTATACTTTCACTGGTTTTACTAAATATAAGCTGTGACCAGATCTCTAAAACCGTTGTACGAAAAACAATAGAACCCTACGAACGCATCGAGGTTTTTAAGGACAGTTTTGTATTAACCAAAGTCGAAAATACAGGAGCTGCCTATAGTATGGGTTCTGATTTGGCCCCTGTCCTCAAAATATTGTTATTGCAAATTCTTCCGGTAATCGTTTTATTTATATTATTATGGCAGATCCTTATCAAAACCAATTATTCTAAAGAAACTATTATCGGTTTTACGTTTATCATTGGTGGCGGAATTGGAAACCTTTTTGATCGTATCGTCTATGGATCAGTTACTGATTTCTTGATTTTGGATCTAGGCATCTTAAAAACGGAAATATTTAATATGGCTGATGTTTCCATTATGTTCGGATCGTTATTGGTATTGATTAGTGCGCTTTTTAATAAAAAAGATTCATTTTTTAGAGAAAAACAAAGGGAGTTATGAGTTGGATCAAAGAAATATCTTATGAAGAGGCCACTGGCCAGCTAAGGAAACTCTTTGATCGTATCAAAGGCCCCAATAATAAGATCGATAATGTGTTATCGATCCATAGTCTTAGACCACATACGCTTGTTGGTCACATGGGATTGTATAAAAATGTGTTGCATAATTCTAACAATACCTTGCCCAAATGGTATCTTGAAACTCTTGGAGTTTATGTAAGCAACCTAAACCGCTGTAATTATTGTGTAGATCATCATGCGGCAGGATTAAAACGATTATTAAATGACGATTCCAGATATCAGGAAATTATTACCTGTTTGTTGAATGACGAAGTACAACAACATTTTAAATATCAATACCTAGCTGGTTTAGAATATGCTAAGAAACTAACTCTTGCTCATCATACCATTACCGAAACTGATATTCACGCCTTAAGAGAGCAGAAATTATCTGATGGTGAAATTCTGGAGATCAACCAGGTAGTAAGCTATTTTAACTATGTTAATCGTACCGTAGTGGGTCTTGGTGTAAATACCGATGGGGATATTATTGGCCTCTCACCCAACGATAGTGACGACCCTAATAATTGGGGGCATTCTTAATTTTAGAAGTATAAAAAAAAACCAGCATAATGCAAAAGTATCATACTGGTTTCTAAGTATATTAACACTTAATCTTAGCTTATAAATAGAGGTTTATCGGCCATCATTGCGTTTACCTCATCGGCAATACCATGTAATGCCTCTTCATCTTCTACATTATTGATCACTTTGTCGATTAATTCAACAATAACACCCATATCCTTTTCTTTTAATCCACGTGTGGTTACCGCAGCGACTCCAATACGAATTCCGGAAGTCACAAATGGCGACTTATCATCAAAAGGTACCATATTTTTGTTTACAGTGATCTCTGCTACCCCCAATGCTTCTTCGGCTTGCTTACCAGTAACACCTTTGTTACGTAAATCGATTAGCATCATATGATTATCGGTGCCTTGAGAAATTACTTCGTATCCTTTTTGTACAAAAGCTTCAGCCATTACAGCTGCGTTTTTCTTTACCTGAATGATGTAATGTAAAAATTCATCTGTCAATGCTTCTCCGAATGCAATTGCTTTGGCAGCGATTATGTGTTCTAAAGGTCCACCTTGATTCCCTGGAAAAACAGCACTATCAAATAAAGAAGACATCATGCGTTTCTTTCCACTTTTCAGCGTAATACCGAAAGGATTTTCAAAATCTTTACCCATAAGGATCAATCCACCTCTTGGTCCACGTAGTGTTTTATGTGTTGTTGTAGTTACCACATGGCAATGTGGTACCGGATCAGAAATCACGCCTTTTGCAATTAAACCTGCTGGATGCGCTATATCTGCCATAAGAATTGCACCTACACTATCAGCTATTTCTCTAAATCTTTTATAATCAATATCTCTAGAATAGGCAGAAGCTCCCGCAATAATCAATTTTGGCTTTTCTGCTGTGGCGATCTCTTGTATTTTATCGTAGTTCAATCTCCCAGTCTCCTTCTCTACTCCATAAAAAACAGGATTGTATAATTTACCTGAAAAATTTACCGGAGATCCATGCGTTAAATGCCCACCGTGAGACAGGTCAAAACCTAAAATTTTATCTCCTGGTTTCAAACATGCATGATATACCGCCGTATTGGCCTGTGATCCAGAATGTGGTTGTACATTGGCATATTCTGCTCCAAACAATTCTTTGGCTCGATCAATAGCAATCTGTTCTACGACATCTACTACCTCGCACCCCCCATAATATCTTTTCCCGGGGTACCCTTCAGCATATTTATTGGTTAATACTGATCCTGCTGCTTCCATTACTTGTTCACTTACAAAGTTCTCTGAAGCAATTAATTCTAATCCATTGATCTGACGTTCTCGTTCGTCTTGAATTAAATCAAAAATTTGTTCGTCGCGTTGCATGTATTCCTAGTTTGTTAATAAAAGTGCAAAAATAGGGAATCCTTTCGTTACATTCGCTTAAACAAACCTTAATAAATATGAACAACTTGTTCACATTTATTATCTATTTCTTAATTTGTCACAAACCTATACCAAATAGGTCTTTTAATTCAGAAATAATCAATTATAAGCCAAAAACCATATGGAAATAAATGGAATACCACATATTACCATTTTTTTATACATTTTTCACAAAATTAAAAACTTTTAACCGCTCGAAAATTATATATTTGATCATAGAATTACCAACAACGTATTAAAAAAATTACAATGCCTATAACCGCAAATTATCCAGATAGAAAGACATGGATTGAAACTCCTTCAAAAACAGATTTCCCTATTCAGAATATTCCGTTTGGAGTATTTTTAACTCGTGATGACATCATTACAATTGGAACCCGAATTGGAGATACCGCCATTGATCTGGGTGCACTACATCAACTTGGGTATTTTGAAGGAATTCCTTTGACCGACGATATTTTCTTGCAGGATTCTTTGAATGATTTTATTTCTGATGGAAAAAAAACCTGGCGACTGGTACGTAACAGAATTGCGGATATTTTTGATGCAGAAAATGACGCATTAAAAAACAATAAGAAACATCGTAAAGAAGTACTTTTCTCTCTAGACGAAATTGAAATGCAGCTTCCGGTACGTGTTGGCGACTACACCGATTTTTATAGTAGCATAGAACATGCAACCAATGTAGGAACCATGTTTAGAGGAAAAGACAATGCTTTGATGCCCAACTGGTTGCATCTTCCGGTAGGATATCATGGTCGCAGTAGTTCTATTATTCCATCCGGTATCCCAATACACAGACCACAAGGGCAAAAATTGACCAATGGTGCTACAGAGCCTATCTTTGGGCCATCGAGATTAATAGATTTTGAACTTGAAATGGCATTTATTACTACTGATGCCAATCAATTAGGAGAGCCAATTCCTATTGAAGAAGCCGAAGATTATATTTTTGGGCTGGTGCTTTTTAATGATTGGAGTGCAAGAGATATTCAAAAATGGGAATACGTACCTCTTGGTCCATTTTTAGGTAAAAACTTTGCCTCGTCTATATCACCATGGATTGTGACTCTGGATGCTTTGGAACCGTATAGAACTCAAGGTCCCAAACCATTAAAAAAACCATTGCCATATCTTCAATACAAAGGAGAAAAGAGTTTTGATATCAATCTGGAAGTCGCAATACAGCCTGAAAAAGAAAAAGAAACCGTCGTGTGTGAAAGTAATTTCAAACACATGTATTGGAACATGGCACAACAACTAACTCATCATACAGTAAATGGTTGTCCTGTAAACTCTGGAGATATGATGGGTAGTGGTACACTATCCGGACCTACACCAGAATCCTATGGATCTATGCTCGAATTAAGTTGGCGCGGAGAAAAACCAGTACAATTAAATTCTGGTGGTAGCCGTAAATTTATCGAGGACAATGATACCGTAATCATGAGAGGATATTGCGAAAAGAATGGTGTACGAATTGGCTTTGGAGAAGTTTCTACCAAATTGCTTCCGGTGTTCAAAAAATAAAGTATTTTTAAACTCATAAAAGACCTCGAAAAATTTGATTTCGAGGTTTTTTATTATCTTTTGGCATCAAAGTTGATTTTATTACCCAAATCAAAATAATATCATTATGAAAAAACTACTACTATTATGTATTGCATTAGCCATCTTTTCTTCCTGTAGTAGTGTGAAGAAAACCGAAAAGGCTCTAAATACTGGTAACTATGACCAGGCAATAAACATAGCTTTAAATAAGCTTAGAACAAACAAAGACAAAAAAGGAAAACAACCCTACATCCTTATGCTGGAAGAGGCATATGCAAAAGTGGTTAATCGAGATATCGAAGCCGTTAATTACCTGGAAAGGGATGGTAATCCTGCTAATTTAGAGCGTATTTACAAGACATATGTTTCTATGAAAAACAGACAAGAGCGTATTAAACCGTTGTTGCCTCTTTATTTGGTAGAACAGGGTCGTAATGCCAATTTCTTATTGGATAACTATGATCAGCGAATCTTAACTACAAAAGACAAGCTTTCTAAATATTTATATGACAGTGCAAAATCTTTGATGTCTTCAGCTCAAAGAAAGACAGATTATAGAGAAGTTTATGATAACCTGGTATACTTAGACAAAATTACTCCTAATTATAAAAACACAAGAGCTTTGATCGAAGAAGCACACCTTAAGGGAACTGATTTTGTTAGAGTTACCATGAAGAATAAAACCAATGTTGTAATCCCAAAACGTCTGGAAGCTGACCTATTAAATTTTGGCACGTACGGATTGGATGATTTATGGACAGTATATCATAGCAAGCCTCAAAAAACAACCAAGTACGATTATGCTATGGAAGTCACTTTGAGAGAGATCAACATTTCTCCCGAAAAAGTAAGAGAACGTCAATTAGAAAGAGAAAAATTGGTTAAAGACGGGTGGGAATACCTCTTAGATGACGATGGAAATGTGGTAAAAGATGAGGAAGGAAACAAAATCAAGGTAGATAAAACAGTAAAGGTACGTTGCGAGTATTATGAGTTCACTCAGTTTAAAGCAACCAATGTAGTGGGTAATGTACAGTATAAAAATCTAAGAACAAAGCAGCTTTTGGAGGCTTTTCCAATCGCTAGTGAATATGTATTTGAGCATGTATATGCAAATTACAATGGTGATAAGCGTGCTTTGGAAGATGATTTGGTTCGTTATCTAGGTTTACAGGCCGTACCTTTTCCTACCAACGAACAAATGGTATATGACTCTGGAGAGGATTTAAAAAATAAGATCAAAGGTATCATTGCTAATTATCGTTTTAAATAATTACCTGTTATCAGATAATACAAAAAACAAAATAGTTTTATAAGTATCACCAAGTCTTTTACGTAATAATGTAAAAGACTTGGTTATTTGGGCTTCTACCGTTTTTATCGAAATTCCTAAAAATTCAGATATTTCGGCATTTGTAAGTCCTTCTTTTTTACTAAGCTCAAAAACCCTTTTACATTTTGGAGGTAAGTTTTGTATTTCTTGATTTACAACTTCAATCATTACCTCAAAAGCAGCATCATTACTATTTTGGACAACTTCATATAAAGATTCGACATATTTATATTGAAGCGACATGGTTGATTTATTTTTTTGAAGAGTATTCAAAAACTCATTATAAACAGATTTAAATAAAAAGCTTTTTATAGAACGGTTGCTATCAAGGCTCTCTCTAAATCGCCAAACTTTAAAAAAAACATTTTGTACTACGTCCTGCGATGCTACATGATCGCCTATTAATGAGAAGGCATAAGCATGTAGTCTCCTGTGATATTTTTCTAACAAAAACATGTATGCCTTTTCCTCTCCTTTCTTAAGAGCCTTTATGAATATATGATCATTTATATAACTCACTTAACTGCTCAATATATCTGAATTAGTATTAAAAAAATATAATTTTTATAAAAAAACAACAAAAAAGTTAGGGTATTCACATTTTGCTTTGTATTGCTAATATAAAGTTAACAATTAATATGATTTCTCCTGAAATAGAAAAAATCCTTCTTAAGTTCTTTAACAGATCCGCCACAAAAGCTGAACTGGAAATATTAGATGCATGGCTTAAAGAACCCCATAACGAGTCTATTTTTAAAGACTATGTGAAAGTACAATATGCTATCACACTGGGATTAAATGATCCCAATACGAACAAAATGAAGGAGTTGATGTTGGCCAAAATCAGAAAAGAAAAGAAACCTTTTTATAACTATAAATTAAAAGCAATATTCAAATATGCAGCAATTCTAGTGCTCTTTTTGGGGATTGGGTATCTGGTAAAGCAAAATATTTTTAATAGTAATAATGAAGAATTACTAATCCCAAACTATGAAACTATTACACTTCAATTAGAGAATGGAGATACTCAAATAATTTCTGAAGTTGGAAATGCAATGATTACCGATTCTCTTGGAAATAAGATCATGTATCAACAAGGGAATCAATTGGTTTATAATAGAGATATAGGAACTGAAAAGTTGGTATACAATACATTATCTATTCCTTATGGAAAAAGATTTGATATTCTTCTTAGTGATGGTACCCATGTCTACTTAAACTCTGGAAGTTCTATTAAATATCCTGTCAAATTTATAGAAGGAGAAGTTAGAAAAGTATTTCTTCAGGGAGAGGCTTTTTTTGATGTTGCAAAAGATAAAAAGCATCCTTTTCTGATAGAATCCAGATCATTAAACATAAAAGTATTAGGAACTCAATTTAATGTTTCCACATATCCAGAAGACACCGATACAGAAGTAGTACTGGTCGAAGGCTCATTGAGTTTAAATTCATTAGAAAATAAATCCAAACAAAACCAAAACATTATTCTCGAACCAGGTTTCAAAGGTGTATTTAATACTTCAGAAAAGACCATTGCCACTCAGAAAGTAAATACATCTATGTATACTTCTTGGATCAAGGGGAATTTAATTTTCAGAAACCAAACCTTTGACAATATTATTAAAAAACTAGAGCGACACTATAACATTTCTATTATTAACAATAACCAAGACCTAGCAAAAGAGACCTTTAATGCAAGTTTTGAAATAGATAAAGAAACCATCAACGAAGTCTTTTATTATTTCAATAAAGTATACCAAATAGAATATAAGATTATAGATAATAAGATAATTATAGAATAATTTATAAACAATAAATGACAAAAAAATCGGAAAATGCTGGAACATTTCCCGATTGGAACAAGCGATATCACACAAAGGCATCAACCACTTATCAACACTTAAAATTATGAAAAAAACATCAAACTTTGGGTGTAAAGCTCAAAGAAAACCAGGGCTTACACTAAAAATGAAAATATCTCTATTTTTTACTCTCCTAACTGCATTTACAATACAGGCAAATGGCTATTCTCAGAATACGAAATTGTCATTACAAATGGAAAATGTAACTGTACTAGAAGTAATAGATAAAATAGAATCTGAAACTAAATTCAAGTTTATTTTCAACACTAAGGCCGTTGACCTGGAACGAAAAGTAACAATAAAATTAAAAGAGAAGAAAGTAGAAGAAATTTTGAATATACTTTTCTATAATTCTCAAACTACTTTTGAAGTCTCTAATCATAAAATTTTACTGAAAAAGAATTTAACCATTTCTTCCGATCAAAAAAATGATGCAGCAGCACTAATAGAAGCACAAGAAACAGAGATTATAGGAAAAGTACTAAATGAAAAAGGAGACCCCTTACCTGGTGCTAGTGTTTTAGAAAAAGGAACCTCTAACGGGGTCATAACAGACTTTGATGGTAATTTTTCTATAAACATCTCCAATCCCAATGCCATTTTAGTTATTTCTTATCTTGGATTCACAACCAAAGAAGTAACCATTTCTCTACCTTCAAAACCATTAAAAGTTCTCCTTATCGAGGAAGGATTTTCCCTAAAAGATATCGTCGTAACAGCTAGAAAAAGAGTAGAAAATGTGCAAGACACCCCTATTTCTATTACCGCGGTTCAAGGAGTTGTTTTGGAAGAAATGGGAGTGACTAATATTGCCGGAATCGCGGATATCGCTCCCAATCTAACCTTTAGCACTACCGGAACCGTATCCGGCTCAAGCTCGGCGGCCGTTGTCTATATAAGGGGGATCGGCCAGAATGATTATGTTCCTGTGGCAGATCCGGGAGTTGGTATTTATGTTGATGAAGTATACTTAGGAAGAACTGTTGGTGCGGTTTTAGACCTGGCCGATTTAAAAAGCGTTGAAGTAATTCGAGGTCCTCAAGGAACCCTTTTTGGAAGAAATTCTATAGGTGGTGCTATTTCTTTAACATCGACTGATCCAGGTGATCAATTAAAAGGTAAAGCTAGCTTCACCGGAGGAAGCTATTCAAGAAATGATGCCACTTTTAAAATAAGTGGTCCCATATCTGAAACGCTTGGGTTTACGCTTAATCTAACAAGAAGAAACAGAGAGGGGTACGTCGAGCGGGTTTTTGTTGATGATTCTTATCTGGGAAATGACAATTCTCATGGCGCCAGGCTGAAATTAAATTATCAAAAACCTGATAGTAAGTTTTCAGCAAAATTCATTGTAGATTTTGCGACAGAAAGAGAGGATTCTTCTCCCGAGCAAAATTTATTCTTTCACGATGATAGGTTATTACCTCAATTATGGAATACTAATGCAGCAAGTGCACCCACTTCCACAGCTTCTGGTTATGTCCCGGGTGATACTACTGCAGGAACAGACATTTATGACGAACGGTGGAATTTTGGTCCATTCAAAACTGGTGAAACCTCACTTTCTCAAAACGATATTGATACCTGGGGATCATCAATGAATCTAAAATATCAAACAGGGGATAACTCAGACGTCAAGTTAATTTTAGCATACAGAGAATTGGATGCAGAATTTGCAAGACAGACCGATGGCTCTCCACTTAATATCTTTGAAAACAGAGATGTTTACGATCAAGATCAATTTAGTGCAGATTTTCGTTTTAGCCGATCCACTGATAAACTTGATTTTGTAACAGGTTTGTTTTACTTCATTGAAAATGTAGACAATAAACTTTCTTTTACCGGCGCTTTACAGGATTTTGCATACCCGGTGTTTCTGGGAGGTTTGGTTGAAAACAGCAACTATGCCATTTATGGGGAAGCAACATACAAGGTTACTAATAAACTATCCTTAACTGCGGGATTACGGTACACCAGTGAAACCAAAAAAGCACAACCCAATGCCTTTAGAGATCCTTCTATAAGTATTGAAGATACTCCTGTAGAACCAGATCCTATTCGAGATGCCACAACAAATGGTCAACGCTTGCTAGATAAAATCTGGCAAGAGAACACCTTTGATCAGGTTACATGGCGATTTAATACCGCTTATAAAGTTTCTGACGCCCTAAATATTTATGGTACCGTTTCTACCGGATTTAAATCCGGTGGTTTTGAATGGAGAGTAACCAATACTTCATTTTATGATGACCCCTCTAATGATTTTGATGGAGACGGTGACGGTGATTTACCACAATTTGATCCCGAAACTGTTACTTCTTATGAACTAGGAGCAAAAGTAAAAATCAATAAACTTAGATTTAACACAGCATTTTTCTATACAGACTATAAGGACCTCCAAATTGCTGCAAATCCTCCGGGATCAATTGCCACTTTCCAGACAAATGCTGGAGATGCAGAAATTAAGGGGCTTGAAACCGAAATAATCTGGCTTCCCAACTCTTCTATGCTTCTTAACGTAGGATATGGATATATCGATGCAGCATATAAGGATCTAATTGAAGGGGTTACCGTCACTGAAGATGACAACTTTATTCTAACACCAGAACACACACTAACTTTTGGCGGATCATACAAAATCCCTGTTTCGTTTGGTAGTTTCACACCTAGAATAGATGGTCATTACAAATCAAGAGTAGATTTTGAAGCAGAGAATAGCGATTTTGTTTTTGATGACGGTCATACAGCTATAAATGCCTCCATAAAATTCAATGCAAAAAAACATTGGGAATTTATAATTGGCGCAGAAAATATTACAGATGAATTATATCTAATAGGAGGTGATTCAAATACCGCAATTGGTTATGAAAATGGTATTTATGCAAGACCAAGGAATTATTATGCAACTTTATCGTATACGTTTTAGCCCATTAAGTTTTATGCCTAATTCATGAAAATTGAATTAGGCTATTAATCCTTCGTCTTATTAAATTAAAAAAGTATGTGCTAAATAAACTGATGCAATACCTGTGGAGTAATCATACTGTGAGAAGAGTGATGAACAGTTTCACCATTACGAATCACAATAAACTGTGGAGATTCATGGAACACCTGAAACCTGGTTGCGATCTCTGAAGAAACATCTCTGTAATTTAAAAGGTCGAGATAATAAAGGTCAATTTGATTTCCCTCTACGTCAAAACTACTTTCAAAATTACGTATCACCATTCTGCTAATCCCACACCGGGTAGAATGTTTAAATATAGCTTGAGTTTTTGTTTTAGAAGCCTCTTCAATTTGATCCACTTGTTCTAAGGCAGTAATCTCTTGCCATGGTAATGCTTGTTTCTCCTCTTTTGGTTCTTTTTCTTCAGATCCAAATAATTTACCAAATAATCCCATCTTTCTTTTACAATTTATTTCTTACAAACTTAATCAAATCATTTTAAAATTGACCTTAATCATATATTGGTCGTTCTTAAATTCGTAACTTTACAATATGTCAAAAAGTCAGCAAAAATAAGCACTCACAAGACATTTTGGCTTATTTGTTATGTAGGAATGTTATTTGATTCTCTTCCGTTGAACTCAAAATATAAAGACTAATGAACTTTAATAATTTTACTATAAAATCACAAGAAGCCATACAGCAAGCACAGCAGCTTGCTCAAGGTTTTGGACACCAACAAATAGAAAACGAACATATTTTTAAAGCTATTTTTAATGTAGATGAAAATGTTCTTCCTTTTTTATTAAAAAAACTGAATGTAAATATTAAACTTTTGCAACAACTTTTGGATAGTACACTAGAAAGCTTTCCAAAAGTTAGTGGAGGAGAAATACAATTATCGCGTGAAGCCGGCAAGTCTCTTAATGAAGCTAGTATCATTGCAAAAAAGATGAACGATGAATATGTTTCTATAGAGCATTTGGTTATCGCCATTTTTAAATCTAAAAGTAAAATTGCTCAGATATTAAAAGATCAAGGGGTAACCGAAAAATATTTAACAGAAGCGATCAATGAGATCAGAAAAGGTGAACGCGTAACTTCACAAAGCGCCGAAGAAACCTATCAAGCTCTTAGCAAATATGCCAAAAACCTCAATGAAATGGCAGAAAACGGGAAGCTAGATCCGGTTATCGGACGTGATGAAGAAATCAGAAGAGTTTTACAGATTCTTTCACGTAGAACCAAAAACAATCCCATGCTGGTTGGTGAACCAGGAGTTGGTAAAACTGCTATTGCCGAAGGACTCGCCCATCGAATCATTTCAGGTGATATTCCAGAAAATCTTAGGAACAAACAAATCTTCTCATTAGACATGGGAGCCTTGATCGCCGGCGCAAAATTTAAGGGAGAATTCGAAGAACGCCTTAAAGCAGTTGTAAAAGAAGTAACTACAAGTGACGGAGATATTGTACTTTTTATAGATGAAATTCACACTCTGGTGGGTGCAGGAGGTGGTCAGGGAGCTATGGATGCCGCAAATATTTTAAAACCCGCTTTGGCAAGAGGTGAATTGCGTGCTATTGGAGCGACAACTCTTGACGAATACCAAAAATACTTTGAAAAAGACAAGGCACTAGAAAGACGATTCCAGAAAATTACGGTAGATGAACCCGATACAGAAAGTGCCATCTCAATCCTTCGTGGTATCAAAGAAAAATACGAAGCACATCATAAGGTTCGTATCAAAGATGAAGCAATTATTGCTGCGGTAGAACTTTCTCAACGATATATCACCAATAGATTTTTACCCGATAAAGCTATTGATCTAATTGATGAAGCCGCATCAAAACTTCGCATGGAGATCAATTCTAAACCAGAAGAACTTGATGTTTTAGACCGTAAGATCATGCAACTCGAAATTGAAATTGAAGCTATAAAACGGGAAAATGACGAAACCAAATTAAAAGCATTGAATGCCGATCTTGCCAATATTAAAGAAGAACGTAATGAGATCTTCTCTAAATGGCAAAGCGAAAAAGAAGTTGTTGATGCAATTCAAAATACAAAGCAAAACATAGAAGAATTTAAGCTTGAAGCAGAACGTGCAGAGCGAAACGGTGACTATGGAAAAGTTGCAGAAATCAGGTACGGAAAGATTAAAGAAGCACAGGAAAAGCTGGAAAGTTTGCAGAAACAGCTAGAAGAGCAACAAAGTAGCTCCTCGTTGATACAAGAAGAAGTAACCAACGATGATATCGCCGAAGTAGTTGCAAAATGGACAGGAATACCAGTAACAAAAATGCTGCAAAGTGAACGCGAAAAATTATTAGTACTAGAGAAAGAACTTCAAAAACGAGTTGTTGGACAAATTGAGGCTATACAAGCAGTAAGTGATGCCGTACGAAGAAGTCGAGCTGGATTGCAAGATCAGAAAAAACCTATAGGGTCTTTTCTGTTCCTGGGAACAACGGGTATCGGTAAAACAGAGCTGGCAAAAGCACTGGCCGAATACCTTTTTGATAACGAAGCTGCCATGACTCGTATAGATATGAGTGAATATCAAGAGCGCCATGCCGTAAGTAGATTGGTAGGAGCACCTCCGGGATATGTAGGATATGATGAGGGCGGACAATTAACTGAAGCTGTTCGTAGAAAACCATATTCTGTGGTATTGCTTGATGAAATTGAAAAAGCGCATCCAGATACTTTTAATATTTTATTACAGGTTCTAGACGAAGGACGATTAACCGATAATAAAGGTAGGACTGCAGATTTTAGAAACACCATTATTATTATGACAAGTAATATGGGTAGTCATATCATTCAAGATAAGCTCGAAGCCATTAAGGACATGGATACTGCCATGGAAGCTGCAAAAGTTGAAGTTCTTGGATTATTAAAGCAATCTGTACGGCCGGAGTTTCTAAATAGAATTGATGACATCGTCATGTTCTCACCTCTTACAAAAGCGAATATTCAAGAAATTGTAAGACTTCAATTAAAGAACGTTTCTGAGATGTTGTCACAACAAAATATTACACTGGATGCCACAGAGGAAGCTATATCGTTTCTTTCTGAAAGAGGTTTTCAGCCAGAATTTGGTGCAAGACCAGTGAAACGGACTATTCAGAAGGAAGTGTTAAATAAGTTGTCAAAAGAGATTCTTGCAGGAAAAATTTCAACAGAAAGCAGCATCCTACTTGACGAATTTGACGACAATTTAGTGTTTAGAAATCAAGCCGACTTAGTATCAGAATAATTATATAAAACCACAAAAAAGCGAGTAATAATCGAAGTTTTAGTTAAAATTACTCGCTTTTTTTATCCCTAATTAAAACACAACTTACTTGGCAAACTATTACGGTTTACGGTTTTACCGTAGTTATTAACAAACTTATTCCTACAATGGTTAATAACTAAATCTAGAAAAAAAACAGCTTTTAAGTACATTGCGCCTGCAATGAAACCAACCTTATTATTACTTTTTCTTACCTCTAGCATCTGTTTGGGTCAAAACCGAATTGGTTCTATTTCTGATATTAGTAATAAATATCAGTTGATCAGAGAATTGCTAGACACCAATGCTCTAAGACAGTATCATACTGATTATTCTTGCGAAGAAACTTCTGAAAAAGGCTCACTTACATTCTATTATAATGGGAACGAATTGAAGCATATTGTTCATTCATACGAAAAAGGGCATGTAAAGTATAGAGATGAATTTTATGTTTGGGACGATCAATTATTCTTTCAGTATGCAATTCATAACATTTGGTACAAAGACTATGAAAGGAATAAATACGGGAAGCGAAAAATTGTAAATGTTACGCTCACACTCGAGGAGCGATTTTATTTTAAGGATAATAGAATTATTAAATGTCAATTCAAGGATTTTGAAAACAGAAGTAACGCACCAAAGAGAATCAGAACAAATAACATAAGAAACAAAAATATTGGGTGTAATGAAGCATCTAAAGCCCTTGAAAAATTTGATATTTTACTAAAATATCAAGAAACAAACATAGAAGATGCATGCAACCTACCCAGAAGTATTACCAATGCAGACATGGATAACATGATTTACAAAAGTGCTAATGGTAATTAATTCTTTTTTTTGCACAAAAATATACCGATTGGTATATTTTTAATATCTTTGAACAAATTTTTTATATAAAAATGCTAACAAAGGCAGAACAAACAGCAGAATTCATCGTTCAAACGGTGGCTCCCATCTTTAATAAGAATGGATATGCAGCCACTAGTTTAAGTGACATTACTAAAGCTACTGGTCTTACCAAGGGTGCTATATACGGTAACTTTAAGAATAAAGAAGAACTAGCTATAGCTGCTTTTAGAATGACCGAAAAAAATATGCTTAAGCGTATTGCAGATCATCAATCCCTTAGCGACTCTCCTATTGAGCAATTATTTTTGGTTACAGACTTTTATAAAAATTATTACAACTATACACAGGAAATTGGTGGCTGTCCGGTTATCAATATGTCTATAGACTCAAAACATCAAAACGATGTACTATTTCAATACGTTCAGTTTTCTATTAATAAAATTCAGAATAACTTATCCAGGCTTATTGATGCAGGAAAAGAGTCTGGCGAAATAAAATTGGATATTGACTCTATGAAATATGCCAAAAGACTATACTCTATGATTACGGGAGCCATTTTTATGACACATACCATGGAGGATAATAGTTATTTAATAGATACCATGGATCAAATTGACCGTATGATTCAAACACAGTTGAAACAATAATATTTTTTTAAACTAAAATATACCAATCGGTATAATACTAAAAACAAATAAGATATGGAACTTCCAAAAGTATTAGAAAGCAAAGCGAAAATAAGATTTCAAGATTGTGACCCTTTCAATCACTTAAATAATGCCGCGTATATCAATTATATGATCAATGCCCGAGAAGATCAAATAGACAAGCACTATGACATAGACATTTTTGAGCTAGCCAAAACAAAAGGCATTAGCTGGGTAGTAGGTTCAAATCAAATTGCATATTTAAAACCCGCCTTACTTATGGAAGATGTCGTTATTGATTCACAATTAATACATTGTACAGAAAATCAATTGCACGTCGAAATTAGAATGTGGAATCACAACAAAACAGAACTTAAAGCTATAATGTGGAGTACCTTTGTTCATTTCAATTTATTGAAGCAAAAACGATGGAACCACGACAAACGACTTATGGATTTATTTCTAAACATAGTGCAATCAGTACCAGCCAAAAATTTTGAAGAAAGAATTTCTCACTTAAAACCACAAAAAGTGTAACATTTTGATTTTTCTACAGTCTAATATAAAACGACAACCACTTAAAACCAGGCCATATGAAATCTTCTGGCAACATAGACTCCTCTTCCAAAAAGAGAAGTTACTATATTTATATAGGTTTTTTTATTATTGCTATTCTTTCTATGGTCCTCGTTATCTGGAAAACTGGCATGCTAGAATAATCACACAACTGGTTTAATCATCTTTTTATATTTATACTAAAATTCTTATGAAAGCCTTTTCTATACTACTTATTTTTTTGTTTTCAATATCCAGTTTTTCTCAAGCAGAAATTGAAAAACAACAAATCACAACTTATTTCTTCATCAGGCATGCCGAAAAAGATACTAGCGATCCCAAAAAACGAGATCCAGAACTTACTGAAGAAGGCAAATCACGAGCAAAAAAATGGGCAAAAATATTGGCCGACACCAACATAGATTTAGTTTTTAGTACCGACTATAGTAGAACACAAAATACGGCTAAACCTATTGCCGAAATTAAAAATTTGGAAATTCAATCTTATGACCCACGAGATCTTAACAACCAGGATTTTCAGAAAAAAACCAAAGGAAAAACCTCTGTAATCGTAGGACATAGTAATACAACGCCATTTTTTGTAAATAAAATCATCGGAAAAGAAAAATACGCTGTTATAGATGAAACAATCTATGGAAAGCTATTTATTGTCACCATAAAAAATGGCACTATCGTAGATCACGTACTTACCATTGATTAACAACAATCTCTTTCTACATATACATAAATATCTTTGAGTTCAATTTTTGAAAGTAATTTCAGCTTTCTCTTTTCAAACAGCATATCAAGATTTTTGAGAGGTGTTTTTAAATTATCGGTTTTGTAATTGTTATAATCTATAAAACGAATTCCGTTTACCACCCTAGGGTTATAGGCCTCTCTAAATCGTATACCTCCCCCATTTACAGCATATTTATAAGCGAGATAATCTATAGTGAAATTTTGCTTATGAATCCAATATAAAAACTCATCTTCAAAATCGGTTCCCCCTCCTTCTTGATCAAAGGTTACTTTGATCTTATAATATTGACTACCATTAATGGTACTCTCTCCTACCAATTCTTTATTCACGGCTGGTGCATTAAGTCCGTAAGGTAAATTTGCAAAATAATGAACTGAATTTACTCCTTCGCTAATTTTTGTAATCAAAGAATCAGCAATTTTCACCTGACAATTCTCTATAGTTCGCTCAAGTCCAGAATTATTTACTATATCGTGAATAACTCCGCTGGGATCATCTACAAATCTTTCCAATTGATAAACCCCTTCGTTTCTTTTACTTCGGTATCTTTTCCCTCTAAAAGTAAAATGAATAATTGCATTGTCATATCTCGATCCTCCAGCTTTTTGGATGGTTTTATCCACGATCTCCTGAGCAGAAAACTGTATAGATAACCACCCTAAAGAAGAAAAAACAGGTATCAGAAACAGAAAAGAATACTTTTTTATAAAATTACTATTCATAAAACTAAATTACATTTTACAATATTAATAACTGCAACAATTTTGTTAAACCCGGATTACAACCCTTAATTAGACGATACTAATTACAGCTACTTACTATCTTTATTTTCTAAAAATTAAAAAAATAATTACTTTGCAAGTACAAAATCCCAAAATAAAAATGCCATGAAATATGTATTTCTACTTTTGGTTTGCTTCTCGACTCCTGCAATTTTTGCTCAGGATACAGAGGCTTACAAAACGGTTATGAAGGATTTTCAGGAAAGTTTTAATGCACAAAATGTAGCTGCAGTTTTTGATTTATATACTTCAGAAATGCAGGAAGCCATGACCATAGAAGGAGTAACACGTTTTGTAAATGGATGCTTTGAGCAATTCGGGAAACTAAAGAGTTTAACCTTTATCGAAACAGCAGAAGGAATCAATAGTTATACGGCAGAATTTGACAAAATAAGTCTGGTTATGGAGTTACAACTTAGTGCCGAGGGTAAAATTGCAACAATACAATTTCAAGAACCCTAGAGCAATTTAAAAATATTCATTTTTGATATGAGCTTTCTTTCGAGAAAGCTTTGTATTTTTGTAGGCATTTATAAATTCGAATGAACCAGAATAAGATCAACATATTAAATCGTAAAGCGAAGTTCGAGTACGAATTTCTGGATAAATACACTGCCGGAATTAAATTAGCAGGTACTGAGATTAAGGCTATTCGCGAGGGAAAAGCATCGATAGCCGAAAGCTTCTGTGAATTTAATAATGGCGAGCTGTTTGTAATCAATATGCATATCGAAGAATATTCGCACGCCACGTATTTTAATCATAACCCAAAAAGCGAACGGAAGCTTCTCTTAAACAAGAAAGAATTAAAAAAACTTGAAAAAGAAGTAAGAAATACCGGTTTAACTATCATTCCTACTCGATTATTTATCAATGACCGTGGCTTAGCCAAATTAGATATCGTTCTCGCTCGTGGTAAAAAGATGTATGACAAACGAGAAACTATCAAAGACAGGGATAACAAAAGAGCACTAGATCGTATTAAGAAGAATTTTAAATAATCTAATTCTTATCCTCTAATAAAGGTACAAACCTAAATTCACCAAACTCATGTCTTTCGAACTGTGTTTCACTTTTACGAACAAAAAGTGTCATAATTTGTACCTTCTCTCCTACTGGTATCACCAATCTCCCGTTAATTTTTAATTGACTTAACAAAGGTTTCGGAACAAAAGGAGCACCAGCTGTAACGATAACAGAATCATATGGTGCATGTTCTTCCAGCCCTTTGTATCCGTCTCCGAACGAAAGATGTTTTGGGCGATACCCCAGCTTTGATAAAAATAATTTGGTTTTCTTAAACAACTCTTTTTGGCGCTCAATACTATACACCTTGGCTCCTAACTCACACAAAACCGCAGTTTGATACCCCGACCCAGTACCTATTTCTAGTACTTTATCACCATTTTTAATCTGTAATAATTCACTTTGAAAAGCCACCGTATAGGGTTGAGAAATAGTTTGATCAGCTGCGATAGGAAATGCCTTATCCTGGTAGGCATGATCCTCAAAACCGGAATCCATAAACAAATGTCTTGGTATTTTCGCGATGGCAGATAAGACTGCCTTGTTCTTAATTCCTTTTTGAATTAAAACGTCTACTAGTTGTTTTCTCTTTCCGGCATGTCTAAGGGTATCTTTCACTATTCTAAGGGTTATTTAGCCGGCTAAAATTACATAAACATTTCATCCAAATAAATTTTTTAACTCGAAAATCTTTCAAAAAAACATAGATAACTCACTATTATATTTTTACGCCTCGAAATGAAAAATACATTCTGTTTTAATAATCAAAACCAAAATTCATCTAAGATCCCACTCTATAAGGGGATAAGTTCTACTTGCCTTTTTGAAACAAATAAAAATTTAATGTTAGGATTTTCAAAATGGAGTATCACTTAATTTATAAATAATACTATTTTTGTGTAAAATCTTAAATTATGCTCAAAGCCGGAGTACTTGGTGCGGGACACCTTGGTAAAATCCATTTACGCCTCCTCGAACAATCAGACAATTACGAACTTGTAGGTTTTTATGATGCCAGCTCAACCCAGGCAAAATCTATTGTTGATGAATTTGGTTACCAACTTTTCAATTCTATTGAAGAGTTAATCGACGCTGTAGATGTGGTAGATATCGTAACTCCAACGTTTGCACATTTTGATGTAGCCAAACGAGCTATTGAAGCAGGGAAACATGTTTTTATTGAAAAACCCATAACCAATACGGTGGCCGAAGCGGAAGCACTTATTAAACTAGCAAAAGAGAACAATGTAAAAGGCCAGGTTGGTCATGTAGAGCGTTTCAACCCGGCATATACGGCAGTGGCAAACAAGATAGATAACCCAATGTTTATCGAGGCACACAGACTTGCCGAATTTAACCCTCGAGGAACAGATGTTCCTGTAGTTCTTGATCTCATGATTCATGATATCGATGCTATTTTAAGTGTGGTCCATTCTGAAGTAAAGCATATTAGTGCCAGTGGCGTATCTGTGATTAGTGAAACACCAGATATTGCCAATGCACGAATCGAGTTTGAAAATGGATGTGTTGCTAATCTTACGGCAAGCCGAATATCTTTAAAAAACATGAGGAAATCTCGTTTCTTTCAGCGTGATGCCTATATCTCTGTAGATTTCTTTGAAAAAAAATGTGAGGTTGTAAAGATGAAAGATGCACCAGAGAATCCAGATGATTTTGCCATGATACTGCAAAATGCCGAAGGTGTAAAAAAACAAATCTATTTTGACAACCCTAATGTTCCATCGAATAATGCAATCCTAGATGAGTTAGACACCTTTGCCGAGGCTATAAAAAAAGACACTACTCCCATTGTTTCGCTAGAGCAAGGAAAAAAAGCGCTTGAAGTCGCTCTAAGAATAATAGACTGTTTCAAGCACTAGAAATTAAACACACATAGACACATAAATAAACAATACATGAAAAACATAGCAGTAATAGGTGCAGGAACCATGGGCAATGGTATTGCACATACTTTTGCACAAAAAGGCTTTAAGGTTCAGCTAATAGATATTTCTCAACAAGCTTTAGATAAAGGGCTGGCGACCATCACCAAGAACCTAGACAGAATGATCGCCAAAGAGAAAATATCTGAAGTTGATAAAGAAGAGACCCTTGGAAACATCTCTACTTTTACTAATATCAAAGATGGAGTTGAATATGCAGGGCTTGTGGTAGAAGCCGCTACTGAAAATGTAAATTTGAAACTTAAAATCTTTGAAGAGTTGAACGAAGCCTGTCCCGAAGACACTATCCTGGCAACAAATACTTCATCCATATCAATTACACAAATAGCAGCTGTAACCGATAGACCCGAAATGGTGATCGGAATGCACTTTATGAATCCTGTACCCATCATGAAACTTGTTGAAATCATTAGAGGATACAATACTTCTGATGAAGTTACCAGTACCATCATGGAAATATCTAAAACGTTAGGCAAAATTCCTGTAGAAGTGAATGATTATCCCGGCTTTGTTGCAAACAGAATCTTGATGCCTATGATCAATGAATCTATAGAAACTTTGTACAATGGAGTAGCCGGTGTAACTGAAATTGACACAGTAATGAAGTTGGGTATGGCACACCCTATGGGGCCGTTACAACTAGCAGATTTTATAGGTCTGGATGTTTGTCTATCAATACTGAATGTAATGTATGAAGGTTTCAAAAATCCCAAATATGCCCCATGTCCATTATTAGTTAATATGGTAATGGCTGGTAAGTTAGGAGTAAAAAGCAGTGAAGGCTTCTATGATTATTCTGAAAGTAGAAAAGCAGAGAACGTGGCCAGGCAATTTGCTTAGCAGAAGTTAACTAAAAGATGTTGAAATCTATTCATGCAATACTAATTTTCTTTATCTGCCTTTCATGTATCGAACAGACTAAAGTACTAATCCCATCTCAAGCCAGTAATATTCTAAAGAAGGACGTTTCAGTAGCCCAAAATAAATATCAGAAATACGATTCTTTATTTAAAAATAATATCGATTTCATTGCAGATAGTTTCGATTATCCTGTTGGTATCCCAAATGCAAAAGGATATTACAATGCTCAAAAATTTGGAGAAAACCTCCATTTAGGTGACGACTGGAATGGAACTGGAGGTGGCAATTCGGATCTAGGGGATCCAATATATGCCATCGGTAATGGGTATGTTTCTTTTTCCGAAAATATTGGAGGCGGATGGGGCAATGTGATCAGAGTTATTCATCAATATAACGACAAGTATTACGAATCGGTTTATGCACATTGTGAAACTATAGAAGTCCAAAAAGGAGACTTTATTCACAAAGGTACTTTAATAGGAACTATTGGTAATGCAGGTGGTATGTATTGGGCACATTTGCATCTGGAAATCAGAGATGATATCTTTATGGATATTGGTGGTGGATATGCCAAAAACACTTCTGGATATCTAGATCCTACCACATTTATTAAAAACAACTAATCCCATGGCAAAAATTTATCCGTTCAGAGCGGTTCGACCCGCAAGAGATAAAGTTAGCCTGGTAGCGGCAAGATCCTACCAGAGCTACACTCCCAACGAACGCGATTCGCGGATGGATTACAACCCCTACTCTTTCCTTCATATCGTAAACCCAGGATATAAATATCAAAAAGAAATATCGGGTGAAGAACGCTATAAACTTGTTCGTAATCGTTACCTGGAGTTTAAAGAAGACGAAGTTTTTATCCAAGATGAAACTCCGTGCTACTATATATACAAAATTGTGAATCGCGAGCAAGAATCCTTTTGTGGAATTGTAGCTGCAGCGAGCACAGAAGATTATGAAAACAATGTAATTAAGATACACGAACATACCATTCAAAACAGAGAGAATACGTTTAAAGAATATCTTAAAACTGTAGGGTTTAATGCAGAACCGGTATTGCTAACCTATCCAGATAATGAAAGTATAGCAAAAGTCATTACCAAAACAATAAAAAATAGGGCCGAATTCGAATTTACAACGACCTATCGGGACACTCATTATCTATGGCCGGTAAATGATCAAAAATTAATAGACGATATCCAGGAAGCTTTTGCTGGCATGAAAACCATTTATATCGCCGATGGACATCATCGTTCTGCTTCTTCGTATTTGTTAGCTAAAGATCTAAAAGAAAATAACCCTAACCATAAGGGAGATGAAGCTTATAATTTTTTTATGAGTTATTTAATTCCAGAATCCGATTTAAGAATCTACGAATTCAATCGATTAATCAAAGATCTCAACGGACTCTCTAAAGAAGAATTTCTGATACAACTGGATGAATGGTTCCGGATTGAAAATAGAGGTATAGAAGTCTATAAACCTACAAAACCTCATCATTTTAGTATGTATTTGGATGGAGAATTCTACTCACTATACCTTAGAAAAACAATCTATGAGTTTACCGATGCCCTGGAGGAATTAGATGCTCAAATTTTATATAAGACGGTCCTAAATCCAATTCTAGGAATACAAAACCTACGCACTGACAACAGGATAGAGTATTCGCATGGTAAAAATGATATTATTTCTGTAAAAAGTAAAATAGACAATAACGAATATAAAGTTGGTTTTGGATTGTTTCCTGCTTCGGTTGAGCAAATGAAAAAAATAGCCGATCAAGGATTAAAAATGCCACCAAAAAGTACTTATATAGAACCAAAACTGAGAAGTGGTGTTACTATCTATGAATTTTAAGATGAAAAATGTTTTCTTGCTCGCGTCTATAATGGAAACCAAAAAACGAATTTTTAGATATCTTTGCACCCTATGAATAATACTATCGAAAGAAATCTTAGGGATGTAAAGGCCTCACTTCCAAAAGATGTTACTCTTGTTGCAGTATCCAAAACCAAGCCCGTTTCAGAATTAATGCTAGCCTATACTGCCGGACAACGGGTGTTTGGCGAAAACAAAATACAAGAAATGACCGAAAAGTGGGAGCAAATGCCAAAAGATATTAGTTGGCATATGATCGGTCATGTGCAAAGCAATAAAGTAAAATACATGGCTCCGTTTGTCGATCTTATTCATGCTGTAGATAGCATCAAACTACTTAAAGAAATTGATAAACAGGCAAAAAAACATGGTCGAACTATTAATTGTTTGCTCCAGATCAAAATTGCTCGAGAAGAAAGTAAATTTGGTTTAGATAAAGAGAACGCAATTGCCATATTAAATTCTGATGAAGTTAAGCAACTTACCAATGTTCGCATCAAAGGTCTTATGGGAATGGCTACTTTTACTAATGATCAACGGCAAATTAGAAACGAATTTGAAATTATTAGTATATTTTTTAAAGAATTAAAACCCAAATATCCAGAACTAGAAATACTTTCAATTGGAATGAGTGGTGATTATAAAACTGCAATTGATTGCGGCAGTACCATGGTTAGAATTGGAAGTTCTATCTTTGGGGCGAGAAATTATAGCTAGTTGTTAGTTTTTAGTAGTTAGAGGGTAGTAGTATCAAATAAGTATAAATATTTAACTACTATATTTGAAATTAACACTAATAGTTATTAAGTAATAAATGAATAAATTATGAATAGTATTTACTAACTTCTAAAGACTACCCACTACAGACTAATTATGTATGCAATTTTAGACATAGAAACTACTGGCGGAAAATATAATGAAGAAGGTATTACCGAAATTGCTATATATAAGTTTGATGGTCATGAAGTAATAGATCAATTTATCAGCCTCGTAAATCCAGAAAGACCCATACAGCCATTTGTTGCTAATCTTACCGGAATCAATAACGAGATGTTACGCAACGCTCCTAAGTTTTATGAAGTGGCCAAAAGAATTGTAGAAATCACTACAGATTGTGTGGTGGTGGCCCATAATGCAAGTTTTGATTATCGAATTTTACAAACCGAGTTTTCCAGATTAGGTTTTGATTATGAAAGATACTCATTATGCACAGTAGAGCTCTCCAAAAGATTAATCCCAGATCAACAATCCTATAGTTTAGGGAAATTGGTTCGTAGTCTTGGCATCCCACTTTCTGATCGACATCGTGCCAATGGCGATGCCTTGGCAACTGTAAAATTATTTAAACTTTTACTGACCAAAGATTCTGAAAAAAACATCATAACTACTACAGTACGCGCTGATACAAAACGCCAAATCGATGATAAGTTACTTAGAATAATAAAGCAGGCTCCTACCGCAACAGGAGTATATTATATACATCGAGAAGATGGAATTATTATATATATCGGAAAGAGTAAAAACATTAAAAAACGCCTTAATCAACACTTTACAAGTGATAACAGAAAATCACGCCGGATACAAATAGAAGTCTCTAGCGTAACATATGAAATTACAGGTAGTGAACTGTTAGCCCTTTTGAAAGAAAGCGAAGAGATAAAACGTAACAAACCGAAATATAATAGAGCTTTAAAAAGAGTTAAGTTTGATCAGGCCTTGTATCAATTCATTGATGAGGATGGATTTATAAACCTAAGAGCAGAAAAAGCCGATAATAGAAAAAGAAGCATCACTACGTTCTCAAATAAACAGCAGGCCAAAAACTACTTGCATAGATGGACAGAAGAATACAATCTTTGTCAAAAATTAATGGGACTCGACAAAAGTAATGGAAACTGTTTTAATTATACTATAAAACAGTGTTCTGGGGCTTGTATTTCTGTTGAATCTCCCGAAGAATATAATACCCGAGTTCTGGAACTGATCCACAACAATTCTTTTGATAATCAGGACATGATTATTATAGATCATGGCCGTGATGTAGACGAACAAAGTATTATTTTGGTCGAAGAAGGAAGATTTAAAGGTATTGGATATTTTAACCTCAATCATCAAATAAATAATATTGAAATTTTGAGGTCTATTATAACTCCCATGCATCATAATCGAGATGCTCAACACATCATTCAAAGTTATGTTCGCACCCACAAAAAATTAAAGATTATCAAATTAGAAAAAAATGCTTAAAAACTTACTCATTTTAACCTTATTTCTAACTTCATCATTAACATCTGCCCAAAAAACCTATAACAGTACAAATATGGTTGTAAGCTTGGCAGATCTTCAGAATAACTTTTATGATAAGGATAGTACTGCAAATGCCATTTTTATTTATGAAAAAGGGTACAGTAGAGTTGAAAACGGAGGGAATTATAACTTACTTACCGATTACGAAGCCAAAATAAAAATATTCAACAAACAAGGTTTTGAAAAAGCAACAATAGAAGTTTTATTGTATAAAAACAAAAAATATAAAGAACTATTTAGAAACTTATCGGCTTATACGCATAACCTGGAAAACGGTGAAATAGTAAAAATTAAACTACAAGAACAAGATATTTACAAAGAAGAATATGATGAGAATTATACACTGGTAAAATTCACCTTCCCAAAGGTAAAACCCGGATCAGTAATAACATATAAGTATCAATTAGAATCCCCTTTTATCTACAAATTCAATGGATGGGATTTTCAGGATGATATCCCCAAATTATATAGTGAGTTTGTAGCAGATCTACCTGGAAATTATTTATATAACGCCAAAATTGTGGGCGACATAAAGATAGAAAAACGTGAAGAAAAAATCATAAAGAGATGTTTAGAGGTATCTGGAGGAGGACATTCTGAGTGCTCTCATGTTGTGTATGTTGCAAAATATATCCCTGCTTTTCAAGAAGAAAAATATATGACTGCAAAAAAGAATTATTTCTCTAGAATCGATTATGAATTAAAAGAATATAGGGGCTTTGATGGAGTCAATAAAAAATATACTGAAACCTGGAAAAATGTTGATATTAAACTTGAAAAAGAACAAAATATAGGGTTTCAGTTAAAGAAAACAAGTATTACCAAAGATATTTTACCGGATTCGATACAGGAAATGCCAACTACGCTATCAAAAGCAAAAATGATCTATAAGTTTATTACATCCAACTATAAATGGAATGGCAAGTATGAAATTTTTAAGGATAGTGATCAAAGTAAAGTAAGAAAAGTGATTGAAAATAAAACTGGCAACGTATCTGGCATTAATATATTAGTCCACAATATTCTTAAACAACAAGGCTTCAAAGTAAAACCAGTTTTACTATCTACAAGGGACAAAGGGTATGCAACAAAATTATATCCGGTAATTTCAGATTTTAATTATCTTATTACACAGCTATCCATCGATAATGGAACTTATTTATTGGATGGCACAGAAAACAGTTTGGCATTTGGGGAAGTTCCCTTTAGATGTCTTAATCAGTACGGGAGATTGTTAGATTTTAAGAATGGAAGTTCATGGGTAGATATAAAGCCCAAACGACGTACCTCCAATTTCTATCGAGAATCTCTTGAGTTTAATTCTGAACTACAATTAGTAGGCAAAGCCAAACATATCTTTTCTGGGTATCATGGTTATTCTAAAAGAAAAAAGCTAGATCAGGTAGATATTGAAAAATACATAGATCAAATAAAGAAACTTAATCATGAAATTGAAGTCACAAATGTATCTATAAATAATATTTCTAATTTGGAAAAACCCTATGAAGAAGAGTTCAACTTTGTTAGAAAAACAGAAAAGATTGAAGATATTACCTATATCAAACCATTTTTAAGACCTTTTTTTAAGGAAAACCCTTTCAAATTAAATGAAAGAACTTATCCGGTAGATTTTGGTTATACGGATTCATATAATTATTATGTTTCTATTAAGCTCCCCGAAGATTATGAGTTTATTGATCTTCCGAAAAACTCAAGATACAGCATTCCTAATGACCTTGGGGATGTAATCACAAACTTTAAAGTTAATGGAAAACAACTAATCATCAGTCATAGAATTATTTTTGGTTCTGCTTACTATCCAACCCATTACTATCCATCATTAAAAGAGTTTTTTAATTTAATCGTGGAAATTGAAAATAATACACTTATTACGGTTAAAAAAGTAATTTAGTTTTTAGTATTTTTATCAAAATCATATCACTTGAGCAAAGATTCATACCATAAAACCTGGAAAGATAGATTACATGATCTTATCTACGAAGCAGATACACCTCTTGGAAAATTCTTTGATATAACACTTTTGATTCTTATTGTACTAAGTATCATTTTTGTAATGTTAGAAAGTGTAAAAGGTTTACCCAGCGACATCTATACGGTATTATATTACGGAGAATGGATCATCACCATATTTTTTACTTTCGAATATGTTGCACGTATTATTTCAATAAAAAGACCCTCGCGATATATATTTAGCTTTTATGGCATTATTGATCTTTTATCCACGTTGCCCTTATATTTATCATTTTTCATCACAGGAACCAGTGCTTTATTGGCCGTTAGAGCACTTAGACTACTTCGGGTTTTTAGAATACTAAAAATCTCAAGGTATATTGGCGAATCCAATAGATTGGCAAGAGCACTTAGGGATAGTGGGGCAAAAATACTGGTGTTTTTATTCGCCGTATTGGTACTCTGTATTATTATGGGTACAGTAATGTATTTGATAGAAGGTGAAGAAAGTGGTTTTAAAAGTATTCCAATTAGTGTGTACTGGTGCATTGTGACCATGACCACTGTTGGATACGGTGACATAGCACCAACTACTCCGTTAGGGCAATTTATAGCCGCGATAATCATGATCGTTGGTTATGGTATCATTGCCGTTCCTACTGGGATTGTATCTGCAGAATATGCTGCAGATCGCAAATCAAGAAAGGTCCATCTTAATACTCAGGTATGTTCTAACTGCAATGCTTCAGATCACCATGATAGTTCTAAATTCTGTCATAAATGCGGAGAAGATTTGCACAATGAATAACACGTTGATTGTAATTATAGGGCCTACAGCCATTGGTAAAACTAGTCTCAGCATATCATTGGCAAAACATTTTGATTGCGCAATTGTTTCGGCAGATAGTAGACAATTCTATAAAGAAATGAGCATAGGTACTGCTGCTCCTTCGCTAGAAGAATTATCGCAAGCCCCTCATCATTTTATTCAACACAAGAGTATTAACGATATATATACGGTTGGAGACTTTGAAAAAGATACTCTAGAAAAACTTGACTCCCTATTTACTAATAATAAATATGCAATATTGGTAGGTGGTTCTGGATTATATGTTAATGCTGTAACCAAGGGACTAGATAACTTTCCCGAAATCGATCCTGAAATAAGAAAAAGACTTCAAGAAGCGTATAAAAATTTCGGGATGGAACATTTACAAAACCAATTAAAGAATTTGGATTTGGAATATTATAACAAGGTTGACTTGCAAAATACGCATAGGGTAATGCGTGCTTTGGAAGTATCCCTAAGTAGTGGCAAACCGTACTCTTCTTTTCTCACTACCCCAAAAAAAAAGAGACCGTTTAATATTATAAAAATTGGATTAACCGCAGATAGAGAAATGATCTACAATAGAATCAATTTACGGGTAGATCAAATGGTTGAAGAAGGATTGATAGACGAGGTCAAAAGTTTATATGAGTTCAAATCATTAAATGCTCTCAATACAGTGGGTTATAAAGAGCTTTTTAATTACTTGGATGGTAGTTGGGATTTAGATTTTGCCATTTCTGAAATCAAAAAAAACACAAGACGTTTTGCAAAAAGACAACTCACCTGGTTTAGAAAAGATCCTGAAATCGAATGGTTTGATTACCAAAAAGACGTGCAGGCAATCGTACATTATATCAATAAAAAATCACCCTGAAAAAATGCAAGGTGATTTTTTAATAGCATAGTTACCGTTATATTTTGTTATGACTCTTCGTTTCTTACTACTAGCCTAAAACCTTCTCCATGTATATTAAGTATTTCAACATTCTCGTCCTTCTTTAAATACTTTCTTAATTTGGCAATATACACATCCATACTACGAGACGTAAAATAGTTATCATCTCTCCATATCTTAGTCAATGCTAGCTCTCTAGGCATAAGATCGTTAAGATGCAATGCTAACAAACGAAGTAATTCATTTTCTTTGGGAGAAAGTTTAATAGGGTCTTCTTCATTGAAAGTCAAAAAGCGAAGCTTAGAATTAAGATGAAAACCTCCAATCTTAAATTCGAATTGCTTACTATCTGCAACAGACTCTGTGCTCTTACGTTGCATGATTGCTTGTATCTTCATTAATAAGACCTCACTATCAAAAGGCTTATTAAGATAATCATCTGCACCTACTTTGTATCCCTTCAACACATCTTCTTTCATTGCTTTGGCAGTCAAAAAGATGATCGGAATTTCTTCATTCTTATCCCTAATTTCTTTGGCCAATGTAAAACCATCCTTATAAGGCATCATTACATCGAGAATACACATATCATAATCATCTTTCTTGAATTTTTCGAAGCCCTCCATACCATTCTTAGCATGCACAACATCATAATCATTCATTACCAGATAATCCTTTAATACTGTTCCAAAGTTTGGATCATCTTCTACAAGCAAAATCTTTTTGTTTTCTGTTTCCATATTTTATGATATTAACGGTAATTTAATTATAAATGTGGAGCCTTTTCCCCTTTCACTCTCCACCCATATCTGACCATGATGATCATCTATGATTCTTTTTACATAAGTTAAACCTAATCCATGACCTTTTACATTATGTAAATCTCCTGTGTGTTCTCTAAAGAATTTTTCGAAGATTTTTTTTTGCGCCACTTTACTCATTCCTATTCCTTGGTCACGAATCTTGAGAATTATACTATTCTTTACATTTTCAGTATATATATCAATTTTAGGCTCTTGCTCTGAATATTTAACGGCATTATCCAGAATATTAACCACTACGTTCGTCATATGACTATCATTTGCCAAAACAGTCGTTTTAAGAGCACCTAAATGTGTTTTAATATACCCTTCTCTATTCTCTACAATTAGAGAAACATGTGTAACCGCATCTTCAATAATATCATGAAGTTCTTGTTTCTCTTTTTTAATGTTGAGTTCATTTTTTTCTAATTGAGATATTCTCAACACATTTTCTACCTGAGCGTGCATTCTCTTATTCTCCTCTCGGATCATATCCATATAGCGCTGGACTTTTTCGGGATCTCCTCCTATCTTTGGATTCTTAATAGAGTCCAAAGCCAGGTTGATCGTTGCTATAGGAGTTTTCAACTCATGAGTCATATTGTTAATAAAATCAGTTTTAATTTGTGATATTTGTCGTTGTTGCAAAAGCTGCGACAAAGCACTAGAATAAGCGATAACAATAATTAATGTGAAAATTATTGACAATATTGCCATCCCTTTTATAGTAGAGAGCACATATCGCTTTTTCCCAGTAAAATTAACATACAACTGATACTCGCTCGCGCCTTCATCATCTACAAAAAGAGGTATCGCATATGTTGTTGGGTAATCCAAACTAAAATCATCAGAACGTACTTTTGTTGCTAAAGCATTGCTATAAATAGCGTATTCAAAATCTACTTTTATATCTCTTTCTTCAAGTTCTTTTTTAAGAAGATACTCAATCTCCTTTTTTTTAACCCTTCTATGTATAGGAATAAAGCTTGCTATTTCTCCTATTACAATTTCATAATCCTTTCTTTGAAGATCGGTTAATCCTCTAATTCGTTCCAGCTTTGACTTAGAACTCTGTTTTACAATTCCTGCTTGCGTATCCTGTATTGTATTATCTACAGTACGATTTAAAATATTCTTTAATCTAACCGTATCAATATTAAAGTTTACAAAAGATGAAAACAATTTATAGTCCTCATCCAGAATACCATTAGCATAAGCAAAAGACTTAGTAGTATTATCAATACTAATATCTAATAACTGTCGTATAGTTCTATTATCTGGATCTTCTCCAATGCTATCAAGTATTTCCTGTAAAGGAAAAAACATTTCCTCAAATTCTCTATACTGAATCCCATTGGATACAGATATTAATATTTGCTTTGCATTAAAAGAAAACTGTTCTTTATTATTTTCAACTGTGTTGTTAATCCAATATCCCTGAACGAAAATAATCCCGATTAATGACAAACTCATAAGGATTATCAGCAATACGAATAACCTTTTATTCATAAATCAAAAGTAAGACTTTAACATTTAGCTACTTTACGGTTTAACCAAATGTTAACAAAATGAAAGATTAGGATTACAAAGGTATCAGGAAGATATTTTTGAGTGAATTATACTGACTTGATTTTCAGTTTCTTTTAAATTTATATTGTGTATTATAAAATCGGCCAATGGGATTTTTCTCGAATCTTCCCATTGATTATTTGCTCTAGAAAGCGCTTGTTCTCTTGTTATTTCATCTCTTTTCAGAACCCTTTCTATCCTTATTTCTAGTGGCGCCAGCACTAATATCGTATAATCACATTGTTTATATGCTTCATTTTCAAAGAAAATAGCAGCTTCCTTTATTACATAATTACCTGCTTGTTCATCTTTCCATCGATTAAAATGTTTTCCTACTGCAGGATGAACAATTCCATTTAGACGCTCTAGTTTTGATTTATCATTAAAAACAATATCAGCTATGTATGCCCTGTTAAGTTTCCCATTTACATAAGAATTTTCACCTAGTAATTCGACAATCTGGTTTTTTACCTGGTCATCTGTGTTCATTAATTTTTTGGCCTCTTCATCGGCTATGTATACAGGAACCCCAAGTTTATTAAACATTTTTGCAACCGTAGATTTTCCACTACCTATACCTCCAGTCAGACCGACAATTTTCATAATGAATTCTACTTTAAAACCACAAACTGAACTTGTTTCTCCCGCAATCGTACATCATGAATAGATTCTGGCCGACTAACAAGTTCTAATGTTAAAAATGAGCTTTCTTCGGAAGCCTTGGCATAATCGGCCACCACAATAAAATCTCTTTCACTTATCTCATTGTATTTATCAAGTCCCACTCTGTATACTACAGAAATCTCTTTAGGAAAAATCTTAATTTCGACTCCTTCAGGAACATTATTTAGAGTAATTGGAATTTTTTGATTTCCTTCAGTAAACTTACTAACTAGAACATTGGCTTCAACCGTTGCGGGTATTACCGAAATACTTGAAGGCAATGCTGCAATATCAATATTCAATTCTGAACGATGATCCTGATTAACTCCTTCAATGATCAAAGACTCTGTACTAATACTCTGGATAGTATCAATTATTCTGGAAGGCCCCCCAACCAGTATTGAATCTGGAGTCACCACCAATCCTTTATCGCTTCCATACCCCACAGCATACTTGATATCATGTATTGCTATTACAGGAATTTTTTTTTCTAAATTTAAATCAAGTTTTAATCGCAAGCTATCTTTTTGCACAGTCAGTATGCGGCCTTTAAAATCAAGTTTATCTCGTAATATCTTCGACTCTTTATCGATTTGAAAATAATAGTAATCGTCTTTGTTTGAAACTGCGTCGTCGACATTAAATTCTAAAATCGGTTTTTTCCAATTATGATTCATTAGTCTAAAACCATTTCCATTAAGAGTCATCCTTAAAGCCTGATCACTTTCTTCATTAAAGATCTTATCCACCGGAAGATTAACATACCTAATACCTACCTCGACTTCTTGCGTGTAATTTTTTGAAAATTGGATTAGCAACCACAAAACAGAAGTAAATATTAGAAAAAACAAAAAGGTCTTTACATTGCTTTTTTTGAACGAAAAATTTTTCTTTTTTCTACTTGACATAATAGCTTACTTTGAGAAAAACAATGTCTCAAATTGTTTTTCGGGGACTTTTTTCAGTAGATGAATATAATAATAAGATTTTAGGAATCCTTTTCCATACCCATAAAATTGTATCATAACCGCCAGAATAGACTGTATTCCTATAGAAATATTTTTATAGGTAAACGTTGCCCCCAAGAATATTAATGAGAAATACAATCCCAAAATTGCAACAAAATACCAGTATCCAAAAAACGCCGTAGCAATTGCAAAAATGGTATATCCCAGAAACAAGGTGGGAAACCAGTAAGTTACCTTGGCTGTCTCTGGATGCCATCGATTTAAAATAGGCCTTACCAGGCCAAATTTATTGACTTGTATATAGAACTTTTTCCATGAAATTCTTCTTTTATGAAATACTACAGCATCAGAAATCAATGCCGTATCGTATCCTAGTCTCCATAACCTAATAGTAAGATCTGGATCTTCTCCTGGGTGAATATCCCCAAATCCACCTGAAGCCTCAAAAGCTTCTTTAGACAATCCCATATTAAAACTTCGCGGTTGAAACTTGCCGATTGTATTTTTACGACCACGTATCCCCCCTGTAGTGAGATAGGATGTCATACTATAACTTATAGCTTTCTGCAGGTTAGAAAAACTCTCATGAGCAGCATCAGGCCCTCCATAACAGTGCACAAATTTTTTAGTTAAGAACGTATCTACTTTTTTAAGGTAATCTGATGGTAATATCACATCACTATCCAAAATAATGAAGTAATTACCCTTTGCCTTTCGCATACCGTAATTGCGAGAATCTCCAGGCCCGGTATTACGTTTTTGATAATAACTGATCAATAATTTATCTTTAAAACCCTTTATTACCCGTTCTGACGTATCAGATGAACCGTCCTCGATGATCACAATTTCGTAATCTGCGGCATAGTCCATAGCTAACATACTCTGTAACAGTTCATCAATTTCATTAGGTCTGTTATATACAGGTACAATAAAAGAAAAGCGTGGTTTCATATCGCAAAAATAAAAAAAGAAAAATCCCATTTCTAACTAAGAATGGGATTTTTCAAGATATAATATTGAATCGTTTCAAACGATTTTATTCTTCATCTATAAACTTGTCCATAACTAACTGACTTACTCCCATATTAGAGAAACCACCATCATGATATAAGTTTTGTAGCGTCACTTTTTTGGTAAGATCAGAAAACAACGTTACTGTGTAATCGGCACATTCGTCTGCTGTAGCATTACCTAATGGAGACATCTTATCGGCATACTCTATAAATCCATCAAAACCTTTTACACCTTTCCCTGCGGTAGTTGGCGTAGGAGATTGTGAGATGGTATTTACTCTTACTTTTTTATCTCTACCAAAGAAATAGCCAAAACTACGTCCTATAGACTCTAAATATGCTTTATTATCAGCCATGTCATTATAATCAGGAAATACGCGTTGTGCAGCCATATAGGTAAGTGCAACAATACTTCCCCATTCGTTCATAGCATCTTTCTTGTATAATGTTTGCATCGTTTTATGAAAAGAAAGCGCGGATACATCCCAGCCTTTTTCACTAAAGCTATAATTAAGATCTGTATAGTGACGTCCTTTTCTAACATTTACAGACATTCCTATCGAGTGTAAAACAAAATCTATTTTACCTCCCAAAATTTCCATTGATTTCTCTACAAGATTTTCCAAATCTTCAACTGAAGTGGCATCTGCAGGTATAACCTGGGAATTTGTTTTTTCTGCCAAGGTGTTAATTGCGCCCATTCTCATGGCAACAGGAGCGTTGGTAAGCACAAAACTTCCTCCTTCTTCAAATACACGTTCGGCAGTTTTCCAGGCGATAGAACTATCATCTAGCGCTCCAAAAATAATCCCTCTTTTACCTTTTAATAAATTGTGTGACATTTAGTTGTAAATTAAAGTATAGTTATACAAGCGGTAAAGATAACAAAACGCCTTAAACCAGAGTGAAACAAAATGAATTTTAGCCTAAATTACAAAAAAACGACACAAGCTGCTTTTACAATAAGTCTTAACGGAAGACCTCTAAATACTACTTAGTCTTCTGCTTCTATTTTTTTGTGTAATACACTTAAAGAAAATGCTGCTGCCGAAGCTATTAGAACAGAATAATCCAGAACACTTTTAATTCCGGTAGTGAGTATCATTGCAAGGGCAAAAATTAGCAACAACACACCACTTGCTTTCGCCACCACAACCTTTTTATAACCTACAATCAGGCATAGTGAAAAAACAACTTCTGCAGTGGTAGCCAAAATAGCAACTGCAGGTATAAAGATTTCAGGAAACCAGGGGTTTAGAACCCCAGTATAATCTACAAAACTACTCCAATTGCCCCATGATGATATTTCTTGAGGCCAAAATCCAAATCGATCCAAAACAGCAGATAAAAACCCTATGGCAATTGAAAATCTCAAAAAATAATCCAATACCATTGCATCGGTAATACCGTATTTACTTAACAACTTCATAATTCCCAGCTTTAAAACCAAATATTTTCATTAATCTATTCCATGTATTAATCTGAGTAATAGTTAAACTCAAATACGATATTTCATTTTTATCAAAATGCTTTTCTAATTCATCAAAAATCAGAGTGTTTAATGAGCGGTGATTAATCTTTGTAAGTGATTCTGCAAATAACAAAGCTGTTTTTTCTTTTTCTGTAAAAAAATCAGTTTCTTCCCAGGCAGGCAAAAGAGATAATTTCACGTCACTTTCCCCATGATGTTTAAGCTCTTTATAATGCATATCCAAGCAATATGCACATCCATTAATTTGTGAAATCCTTAATTTAATAAGTTCCAAAAGTTTAAAATCCAATGGCGATTTTTTTAAATTTTCTTCAATCTCCATTAAAGGATCAAAGAATCCTTTGGGTAATTCGTTATAGGTAATTCGTTCCATAATACTTTATGTTTTTTATATCATAAACAAAAGTACCGGGAGACGATTTGAAAAAAAATAAGATATCTTAAGAAATACGATTTATGGATTTTTTCTTAAGAAACTTAAATACTCTGGAGTAATCCCTAAATAGGATGCTAGCATATACTGTGGCACCCTTTGAACAAACTCTGGGTTGGCGTCAATAAAGCTCTTTAAAATTTCTTCGCTCGAAAGACTATACATAAACTCAATTCTTCTTTGAGTTGCTATATAGGTTCGCTCCATAATAATTCGAAAAAAACGTTCAGTTTTTGGAATTCTCTGGTATAATTCCTGAAGCGATGTCTCTTTAAGTTCTAAAACTTGTGTCTTTTCGACGGCCTCTATGATCAAATGCGAAGGAATATTATTTAATAAACTGTCGTAATTTGTGATCCACCAATTTTCTATCCCAAAATGCATAATCTGTTCGTTACCTTTTTGGTCAATATAATATAATCGTAAACAACCCGAAGTAATAAAATACCTAGCTCGGCAAACTTCTCCATTTTTTAGTAACGTTTCTTTTTTCTTAAGCATTAATGGAGTTAAATAAGAACGAAACAATGAAAATTCGGCATCAGAGATATCGATGTATCGCCTAATATATTGTAGTAGATTATCATCCATGATCACATGATATTATCTCAAGATTATTATCAAAAAGCGCTCTTGTTGTATTAAAACATTTAATCAACTAATGAATCTGAAGCAAGGATCTTGCATGTGTCAATGCCGAGTCTGAAATATCCTTTCCTCCTATCATTTCGGCAATTTCTCTAACTCGTTCCTCTTCATTCAATAACCTAAGCTGGGTAACTGTTATATTATTGATATCCTCTTTATATACCTTGTAATGACTTTGACCATTTGCAGCAATCTGCGGAAGATGTGTGATACTAAAAACCTGCAAATTTTTACTCATACCCATCATTAAATCTGCCATTTTATGAGCGATTTCACCAGATACCCCTGTATCTATTTCATCAAAAATGATGGTTGGCAACTGCGCATACCTGGATAAAATAGCCTTGATAGCAATCATAATTCTTGATAACTCCCCGCCGGATGCTATTTTTTTAAGTTCTCCATAGGTTCCTCCTTTATTAGCAGAAAATAAGAATTCAAGCGTTTCTTTTCCGTTAGACAGGTATCCTTCTCCTAAAGTAACCGATGTTTTAAAACTGGCATTAGGCATACCAAGGGCTTTAAGAATATCTTCAAGCTCAGAAACTAATTTTGGTAAGGCTTTCTTTCTTTTTTCATGAATTCTCACCGCAACCTCATTCAATTGAGATTGAATAGTGATAATTTCCCGTTTTATTTTTTCTATATCTTCTGAAAGGGATTCTGTTTTTGAAACCTTTTCTTGAAGTTCTTCTTTTAAGGCAATAAGCTCTTCAATGGTAGTGGCACTATGTTTAACCTGAAGATTATGCAACAATTGTAATCGTAGACTTGCTTCTTCTAATTGTTTAGGATCGGCTTCTAGTTTATCTAATTCATCAACCAGAGAAGTTTGAATATCATCAAGTTCAATATAAATACTTTGGACCCTTTCTGAAAGTTCTTTTAAAGTTCCTGAATACGATTCTATCTTAGAAAGATTATTCTTAATCGTATTCAGTTGATCAGACACCCCTATTTCTTCACCAGAAACTATAGAAATTGATCCTGACAGCCGCTCCTGGATTTCTTCAATGTTATTAAGACGCTCATAACGTTCTTCTAACTCACTTAATTCGTCGGGTTTAAGTTTAGCATCTTCTAATTCTTTCAATAGAAAAGAATTGTAATCGTATTCTTTGGTAAAACTTTCCTGATTAGCGACAAGAGTACTTACTTCTTTTTCTTTCTCTTTTAGAAGTTTCAGTCCTCTTTTATAAGATTCAATCTCTCGAACTACATTAGCTAAGGCGTCCAAAACTTCAAATTGAAAATCATTTGTAGTGACCCGTAATGTTTGATGCTGACTATGAATGTCAATTAATCTAATTCCCAGATTTGATAGGGATTGCAAAGTAACTGGTGTATCATTAATAAAAGCTCTAGATTTGCCTGAAGGTAAAATTTCTCTTCGTATAATTGTTTCGTCTTCATAATCCAGCTCTTCATTATCAAAAAAAGAGACGAGATCGTACTGTTTGATACCAAAAGTCCCTTCTATAATACATTTTTGAGAGTTATCTTTAACACTACTTAGGTCCGCTCTTTTGCCAAGCAGTAAACCCAAGGCACCAAGAAATAGAGATTTTCCTGCTCCGGTCTCTCCTGTTATGGTAATTAAACCAGTATCAAAGGACACCTGCAGTTGCTCTATTAGTGCAAAATTTTTTATAGAAAGACCTCTAAGCAAAGGACCAAAAAGTTTTATTGTTTATGAAGAGGTAAATATACTATATAGTTTTAAAAGTGTTTTCACAGTTTATATCATTTTTTAAAACTTAATATCTTTCCAGTTATCTGTATATGTTGGAGCAATTTTATTAAGAATTTGAACCGTTTCTGCAATATTAACCGAAGGGCCTCCAGAAAGAATACTGGAAATCTCATCTGCTTTGGCATCAAAAAATACTCTCATTATATACGAATTAGGACGTACTGCATGCATCTTTTCAAGAGACTCCATAGCAGAGGTAATAGTCTGTTTCCCTTTTTTTACATTATTATACATAACATCCAACCCTTGTCTATGATAGGCATACATTGCAGATCTATAACCATCAAAAGTGCCTGAGAGTAAATCATCGTTCAACCTAAATCTTGATTGGTTTCCGTCCTGGGGGTTCCAACCTAGTGCCCCACTACTTTGAGCATTCCCTACAATATTTTTGGCTTCCTCGTAATATTTTGTTCCACCATTTAATTCAAAAGTATCGGCATCTACCCCAAGAATCATATACAAATAAAATGACGTTACCGAGATCAGGTTGGATTCAAAATTATTGGGATTATAGTTTAAAGGTTGAAACTCCAGATAATTAAAATTAAACTGTCTATCGTTTACATTAAAAATCGAAGTCGCATAGTTAGATCCATATATCGGGCGGGATGCCTGAACTTGAAGTGTGGCATTAAAGGCATCATTATCATAACTAACAATAGTAACAAAAAAACTACAATCGATTCTTTCTTCTGTACGGTAATCAGTAGATGTCCATTTTGTATTATTTATAAACTCTGTAAGTGAACGTTCCAATGTTTTAAACACCTGTAAGTTAGGATTTCCAGTCTGCTCTGCATTCACCACTACTTTGGCATTAAATTCTTGTGCATATACATTAAAGCCTAATATTAATACGAAAAATAATAAGAGTTTATTCATGTCTAAGCAGGTTAATTTCGTTGAATATATCCTTGGCTACTTCTGCCTTCGTTTTTAGATCAAACGCTTTAGTTTCTAATTTATGATTAATTAGAGTCACTTTATTAGTCTGCCCTTTAAAGCCAGCTCCTTTATCATTTAGAGAATTGAGAACAATCAGATCGAGATTCTTACCTTTCAATTTTTTCTTTGCATTTTCTTCTTCATTTTGGGTTTCCAAAGCAAAACCTACCAAAAACTGATCCTTCTTCTCTTCTCCCATCCATTTAAGAATGTCTTGGGTTCGTTCCAGTTCAATAGAAAAATTGGCATCTGCTTTCTTGATCTTTTGATTAGAGACATGTTTTGGCTTATAATCGGCTACTGCTGCCGAAGCGATCGCTATATCACAATCCTTATAATTAGACACAACGGCCTGATACATTTCCTCTGCACTTACAACATTGATAACTTGTATAAGGCCATGATCTACTTTTAATGATGAAGGGCCCAAAACTAGTTGAACGCTTGCGCCAAGATTCGCAGCTGCTTTAGCTATTTCGATTCCCATCCTACCACTAGAATGGTTTCCAACAAATCTAACAGGATCTATTGCTTCGTATGTTGGGCCTGCAGTAATTAATACTTTTTGTCCCTTGAGCGGAAGCTTTCCTAAAATATCTTTTTCTATAAAATCGATAATATTCTCTGGCTCAGCCATTCTTCCTTGTCCAACAAGTCCACTAGCCAATTCTCCTGATTCTGCGGGAATAATAATATTACCAAACTCTTGTAATTTTTTGAACGTATTATGCGTAGAAGGGTGATTGTACATATCCAAATCCATAGCGGGAGCAAAATACACCGGACATTTTGCCGACAAATAAGTTGCTAGTAACAAATTATCACTAGCACCTGTAGACATTTTGGATAAGGTATTAGCCGTAGCCGGAGCAATCACCATAAGATCTGCCCATAGCCCTAAATCTACATGGTTGTTCCATACCGCATTTTCATCTTCTTCATCAAAAAAAGAAGAATGTACAGGGTTTTTGGATAATGTAGATAATGTAAGCGGTGTAACAAAATCTTTTGCGGCAGGAGTCATCACTACATTTACCTCTGCCCGAGCTTTTATAAATAGCCGTACAAGAGCTGCTGCTTTGTATGCAGCAATACCAGCGGTGACACCGATTAGAACCTTTTTACCGCTTAATATGGACATAAATTTATAGAGATTCTGTATCTGCCTTCGTGTTTCTGTGGTAGATTTTATCTTCTAACCATTCCTGAACAGCTAAAGCATGTGGTTTTGGCAATCTCTCATAAAACTTAGAAACTTCTATCTGCTCTTTGTTTTCAAAAATTTCCTCCAAGCTATCATTATAAGTAGCAAACTCATCTAGTTTTTCAAGAAGTTCTTTCTTGATATCTGTATTGATCTGAGTAGCTCTCTTTGATATAATCGAAATGGCCTCATAAATGTTACCTGTATTCTGGTCGATAAGATTCTTATCAATAGTAGTTGTGTTTACCGGCGCATTGCTTTTTTTCAAATCCATCTTCTACTTTTTTTTTATTTGTATTGTTCTAGTCTTGCCTGTATGTCGGCTCCTATTTCTTCTGCTCTCTGAAGGTATTCTCCCTCGGTTTTATAATATTTCTTGTAATTATTATAATATCCCTGCGCCACTTCAAGACGCCCTTTTACTAAGCTCTCGTAACTACCAACAGCCAAAAGATACTCAGATTCTAATTTATAATATAATACATTTTCTCTAAAAACCGAACCTGGATAATCTACGAGGTAATTATCAAATGCTGCAATAGCCACTTTATAATCTTCTCTATGGTGATATTGCTTAGCAATTTCATACGCTTTTTTCTCTTTCTTCACTCTAAGTTCTGCCACTAATTGATTGGCCTCTTTAAGGTTCTCGCTTTCAGGATATACATTTATATATTGCTGAAGTTTTTCTATTGCTTTTGTAGTTTCCTCCTGATCAAGGCTGAATCTTGGTGACAAGAAGGAATAACTTTTTGCTCCTTTATAAGCTGCTTCTTCGCTCTTATCACTTTTAGGGTATGATTTTGCAAATCTTTCAAATTGATAACCCGCCAGATAATAATCCTCTAATTGATAATATGTATCGGCATAGTAATACATTATTCGTTCTGCCTGTGGTTTTCCACGATACTGAGGTACAATTTGTTCAAAAAGAGTTAATGCCTTTTTATATTTTCCTTCTTTATACAAATTCTCCGCAGTTTTATACTTGACCGCAACATCTTCACTCTTTAAGACTTTTTGATACTCACTACAAGATCCTACGAGTAATAATAAAAAAACAGGTAAATAGAATAATCTCTTCATAGATAAAAAAACATCTGGCAAAAATATATATTTCTGCTGTATTACAAAAACTTTAGTTCATCAATTAATAACTGAATATTTAGACCTTTGTTGCAGAATCTCAAGGTAGTAATACAGATTCATGAATTTACTTCAGAATCAGCTATTGTACCAGAGGAAGTTTTATCCAGTTTGTGATGATCAAGAATTGTGTATCCATCATCGTCATAATAAAATGCCGGAATAAACTTTTGGTTATATTTTAGGCTTTTCAGAATATATGAGTGCACCTGGTGCACTTCTTGAGCAAAAGATTCGTCATAATAGCTTACCAGCAATAAAATTTCTCCGTTCAGCTTGGTGAACTCTTCTTTCTTAAACTCTTTCAACGGGCTTGAATCATCTATAGGATGCACAATGGTCCAAGTGGTAGGAAGATAGGTAATAGCGCTTCGTTCTAACTTCAAATTATAAAAACTATTTACATATTTTCCTGATTTGTCCTCCTGAGACAATGTCAAAGTAACTTCTATACGAGGACGTATCATTATATTGGCGCTCCTGCTCATTAACCTGAACATAATACTATCAATTCCTTTATGCTCTCTCAGGATAATACTTTTACTAAATCTAATATTTGCTCTGGGCCTTGAGAATCTTCCGTACAATAATCCAGTAATAAAAGAGAAACACAATAACCCAATTAAAGCTTCGAAGGAAGATATAACTCCAAAAAGAAGTCCTTTTGGAGCCATTGCTCCATATCCTACTGTAGTGATTGTTTGAGCCGAAAAAAAGAATGCATTTAAAAAATCTTTAAAAATATTTCCGGTTGGTTCAACAATATCCGAAATCCCCAACATTGTATAAACAATAGCAAACAATGTATTGATTAAGGTATACCCTAATAGCACCCATAAAAAAAACTTTGTCCAACTAATATTTATAAGATACTCATAACTCTCTGACAGTGAACCTGACCTATTGATATGTTTTATATTAAAAGATCCATCTGAGTTAATAAAACGTTTTGCGTGTTTATATGAACTCCTTCCAACCCCTGGATCTTTTATTGTTTTAGCCATTATTATAAATAGTTAGATTCCTTTTATAAAATCCTGTATTTTCTTTGAAAGTTCTTTTGAAACAGGGATTAATGGCAAACGAACGTGATCTTCACAAATTCCTTTCGCTTTTAAAATATTCTTTATTCCTGCAGGGTTTCCTTCTTCAAAAGCGTAATCCAGCACGGGTAAAAGTTTATATAATATTGAAAATGCCTTTTTCGTTTCACCGGCTAAACCTAATCTTATCATTTTCGAAAATTCTTGAGGGAAACCTTGACCAACCACACTTATTACCCCATCTCCTCCTGCCGCAACTGCCGGTAATGCAAGCGAGTCATCACCAGAAATTACAAGAAAATCTTTAGGTCTTTCACTAATGATTTTTAATACTTGTGTAAAATCTCCTACTGCCTCTTTGACCCCTACAACATTATCAAGCTGAGCAAGACGCAGGGTTGTTTCTGCAGTCATATTTGTCCCTGTTCTTGAAGGCACATTGTATAACAAGATAGGAATAGGAACAACATCGTTTATTTCCTTATAATGGTGATAAATTCCTTCTTGACTGGGTCTATTGTACATTGGGACAACAGAAAGTATCGCATCAAAATATGATAAATCGGTTTCTTTAATTTCCTTAAGAATTGAAGCTGTATTATTTCCCCCAATACCAATTACTAAAGGAAGTCTGCCATTATTTACTTTCACTATGTGGTTTACCAGCGTGTGTTTTTCTTCTTTTGATAAGGTAACCGACTCTGCCGTTGTACCTAAAACCACAAGATACTCTACACCTCCTTTGATACAAAACTCGACTAACGATGTAACTCCTGGATAATCTATCGAACCATCTTTATTAAAAGGAGTGGCCAAAGCTACTCCTGTCCCTCTGAGAAAACCACTCATGCTATATAACCTGTAAAATTTTTAAATATTTCTTAAGCTCTTTTATGAAGAGATTTGGATTATTTACGGTCGCCCCAATAATTAAATCATTGATTCGGTTATCAACTTCTGCAAAACCAACTTTTAGCTTAGCATTTGAGGCTGCCGCCACATAATTCAACTCTATTTTATTATCTTGATAAAATCCTATTAACACATCGTAGTCTTGATCTATAAATTCTTGTAAAGATTGACTTTTAATTGTTCCGTTTACTCCAAAGCTCTTATCATTATAGTAGTCGGCATCTTTACTATCCTCTACCTCTTTATCTTCTTTGTATCCCATTACTTTTAAGTTATTGGGTGTAACTCCTAACTCATTTGCTAATTTGACCAATGACAAAATATTGACCGAATACGAAGCATCAATAAGTACTGCAAGAGTTTTAAGACCAGAAATACTCTGTGAAGAAGCATTTCTTTTTTCAAGAAAAGCTTCAGTGCTTTTTTTTATGGCATTCCTTTTAAGACCCTTTAAAATCATTTAAAAAAAGATTACGAAGCCACAAATGTAGCTATTTTACATTTTAAAACCACTTCAATAACTTCAAGAAAAAGAAAAACGCTGAAAATCAGGATTACTTATTTAAAACTAATAAATTTTAAAAATATTTTTCTTTTAAAAATTTGTTGTTTATAGGTTTTGTCTCTATGAAAAAGCGAGTAAAAAAGTAGACACCCATTGCCTCGGCTATATTAATTAGCACAGTAAATACTCGATTATAGTAATATAATTCATTTATCCCCAAAAGTCCATTTACAAATAAAGCGCAACAAGCCGCAATAAACAGAAAAATTACTTTTTCATATCTATTAGCCAAATAAACAAAAAAGCTTATTACAACAAATAATACCATGGTAGTTAACACTATTGCCACAAGAGCTATAGAATCTCTAATTCTTGGCAAAGCCAATTCTGCAATTGCAAACGTTAAATACACAATCAACACAATACTTATTAATATTGGTAGTGAGGTTAACTTGCTAAATCTTATATCATGTTCAGAAATAAACTTCCTAGACAAAAGAGCGCATAACAAATAATGAATACTTATAAAAAATGCAATGAAATTATAATACTCCACAAAATCCATAGACACAAAAATATTAGCTCCGATTAATGCAAGCATGCATAATGGAAATACAAAATTGATATTCTTTACCGACCCTATATACAACACAATTAAAGAGATAGGAATCAGTGGTTTAAAATAAACAAGCCATGATTTATCGAAAAAAGCTGCAACTAATATGACTACAAAAAAGGAAATGTAAAAAAATAAATATGTAATATTCTTCTGTTTCAAATTGGCAACAAGAATTATTTTGTCTAGTAAATAAACGCAATTCTATGAAATAAAATACCCTTGTATTTAAAAAAAACTTTCTTCCTTGGATGCTGGATCCTTAAGTTTTGTTTCTATAAAAAAGCTCGCAAAAAAGTAAATCCCTGATATTTCGGCAATATTAATAAGCACTGTAAAAACCCTGGAATAAAAATACAGCTCATTTACAGCTAATAAAGCATCTACAAACAGTGTACAACTTGCGGCAATAAACAAATAAAGCGATTTTTCATATCTATCAGTTACATAAATAATAAAACTAAAAGCCGAAAACATAAGCATACTTATTATAATGAGTATAGCAAATGCGATAGAATTATTAATAATTGGCATGGTTAATTGTATAATCGAATATATCAGATAAAAAATAAGAATAACACTTATTATCACAGGCGGTGATACTATTTTCCTGACTTTCAAATCTTCTTTGGAAATAAACTTTTTCAATAACAAGACGCATACTATGTAAAACACCGTTATTAATATCGCTATTATGTCAAAGTATTTTTGAAAATCAATATAAGTGAAGATATCTGTCGCAATAATCACGATCATACTTACAGGAAATAAAAGGCTTACCTTTTTGACAGATTTGAGATACAAAATCATCAACGATATTGTAGCCAAAGGTTTAGTATAAATCAAGAGCCATTTATCGAAAAAAATAGCAACAAATATGACTATTGAAAAAGCAATATAAAAAAGCCAATATGTAATACTTACGTTTTTCAAAAAATCTTAATAGTTGCATAAAAGATTAAACAAGATACACATCTGACCTTAAAATTGATTGATACTTTAAAAATAATCTTCTCCATTTGGCATTAACTTATGTTGTTCTATAAAGAATTTTATTAAGAAAAACTCTCCAGATATTTGCAAAAGATTGCTCATAATAGTAAAAACTTCTACAGAGACATACAATTTATCAAGAGCCGTAAGGATATTGGAAATAAGAAAGCAAGAAGCTGTAACCATCAAAGAATAGCTCACAATTGTTCTGCTATTCAAATATATATAATAACAACAACCAATAAACAGAACAAAACATATAATTAACACGTTCAAAAATACCTTATTCTCACCAACAGACGGAATAGGCATAATCAATTCTGCAACTGAAAGCACAACATAGATAATCAATATCATGGTAATTATCAATTGAGCAGTAAAAATCTTTTTTAGCCTTATTCTAATCTTTTGCAAACTCTTAAACAACAGGACTATATCCAAAATGTAATGTATCGACAGAAAAATTGTAATCCCTACAAAATGCTTCGAGAAATCTTTCATAGTTAGAATTTCGGATATCATAATCAATAGCATCGTCAATAAAACCAGGTAATTGATTTTTTTGGCTTTTACAACATATAAAAAACACAAAGAAATAACCACAAATGGTTTTAAAAACACAACCATTTCTCTCGCAAAAATTGCCATTGACAGCGTCAATGCACTAAAAACATAAAACAAACTGTATGCTATTTTTTCTGTCTTCAACCTTGTCCCGTTATTCTTAAAACTCAAAATCCCTCAAACTCATCCGACTTGAGTTTTAAAGACTTTGCAACCATATAATTAACCAAAAAAATCATTGCCAAAGGCTCACAAACAAGCATAAGGATCTTTAACTCGTATGACTCCAAATAAAACGTATCAATTAACCACATATAGTCTCCAAAAGCAAAATTCAACATTGACAAGAAAAACCACAACGATTTTTCAGATCGAATATTTACATAATGCATTCCCCCCACCACCAACAAAATATATAGCAACAACAAATGAAGAAAACCAAGTAAATGCAAATCTTCCATTCCTTCTTTAAGCACCCTATATGCCAGAAAAAATATAACTGTATACAACAGCGTTCCTAACACTAATGTAAAAATATCCCTACTATTATAAACAAACGATTTATGGTTATAATACAGAAAATAAAATACCAAAACGAATATACCGATCTGTATAATAATCTGAGATTTTATAACATTTTCGGTATTAAAAAATTCGAATAATTCTCCAAAAAGAAGAATGAAAAGAACAGTTAGATGAAATGCCTTTATTCTTTTTGTACTTATTAAGTACCATAGAATTAAAAGTACTGTAAGTATTAAACCGGAATAGGTAGTTAAAAAAACATTCTTTAACACAAACCCCAATACCTGACCAATAACCAAAAAAGAAATAAGAAATTTTAGTAATTTTCCTCCATTCATTAAATTTTATTTGCACTCAAAGATTAATACTAATTAATTTTGAGTACTCCCCTGATTAACAATTGTGTAATTTCCCTTCCACAATATACTAAATTTTAAAAACAACTAAAACCTACAATAAAAATCGGAAATTATATATTCTTTAATTTTAATGAAGTTGGGCTAGAAATTTTGAACTGTATCAGAAAAAAAACAGCCAATAATTGATAGATCGAATTTATGATTTCGAATTCAATTGAAGCAATGTAAAACCTGTTTAAAGCAAAACAAGAGTCACTAATTACAAAATTTAAAACAGCAATCAAAAACCAAAGGGATTGAGATGATCTAACGTTTACATATTGAAAGACCGCTCCCATAAAAAGCAAATACAGTATTATCAAATAACTAACCCCGTATGGACGAATATCACCCATAGCTCCTTCAACAGCATTATAAATTTCGTAAACTATATAAGTCCACGCTACAAAAAAAACAACTAAATACATAATATCTGTATTACTGTAATCTATGGGAGTATAATTTTTGTATAAATAATAAAACAGTATTAAATAGCAAATGGCATAGCTTAAAAGAACATACATAAAACTATTGTTTACGTCTGTGAGCAAAAAAATATCTCCAAGAAAGCAAAGTAATAGTATTACAAGAAATAAGCCTTCCGCTTTTTTTACATTAAACCAATACAACATAAAAAACAAAGGTACTGTGGTCGACTTTACGTATAATTCTAGTTCTGCCCATTGCATAGCAGTACTTAGAATACAAAGTCCTCCTGCAATTATCAATAATATTTTAATAAGTGTTCTTATTTTCATTAAATTTTATCAAGAAACTCATTCTCACTTATAATCGGAATCTCTAATTTATTCGCTTTTTCTAATTTACTTGGCCCCATATTTTGGCCGGCTACAACATAAGAGGTTTTAGCAGAAATAGAGCTAGATACTTTACCTCCATTATCCTCTATTAATTTTTTTAGTTCGTTGCGCGATACTTTTTCAAAAACGCCCGAAACCACAAAGGTTTGTCCCTTAAGAGTTTCCGTTTGATTTGCCAATTTCTCTGCAGAAATCTCTAGCTGAACTCCATAGTTTTTCAATCTATCGACAATAGTTTTATTTTCTTCGGAAACAAAAAACTCGACAACGCTCTGAGCAATTTTAATACCGATCTCATCTACATTTACGAGTTCTTCTTCAGTCGCAACAATAATAGCATCAATCGACTTATAGTGTTTTGCCAATTTTTTAGCTACAGTTTCACCCACATATCTAATCCCTAGAGCAAACAACGCACGTTCAAAAGGAATTTCTTTAGAATTCTCTATTCCTACAATAAGGTTATCGGCACTTTTTTCGGCCATTCTTTCTAAAGGAATGACCTGTTCTTTTTTCAACTCGTATAAGTCTGCATAGTTTGTTATCAAACCTTCGTTTACTAATAATGCAACGGTTTCTCCTCCAAGACCTTCAATATCCATAGCTTTTCTAGAGATATAGTGCTGAATACGTCCCACTATCTGCGGATTACACCCTTGGTAATTCGGACAATAATGTTGTGCTTCTCCTTCTTTTCGAATTAACTCTGTTCCACATTCTGGGCATTGATTTATGTACTGAGTAGGTATCGAATTTTGATCTCTTTTCTGAAAATCAACTCCTATGATCTTAGGTATTATTTCTCCTCCTTTTTCTACAAAAACGGTATCACCAACGCGTATATCCAATTTCTCTATTTGATCTGCATTATGTAGCGAAGCTCTTTTTACAGTTGTACCTGCTAATGATACAGGTTCAAGATTAGCTACGGGTGTGATTGCGCCTGTTCTTCCTACCTGGTAAGTGATTTCTTTTAAAACCGTAGTTGCTTGTTCTGCCTTAAATTTATACGCCATTGCCCATCTTGGTGCTTTTGCCGTATACCCAAGTTCATCTTGTTGCAGAAGATCATTTACCTTAATCACAACCCCATCTGTCTCATAAGGCAGATCGTGACGATGATGATCCCAATATGCGACAAATTCAAGAACTTCGTCTATAGATCCAACCAATTTTGATTCAACAGGAACCTTAAATCCCCATTGTCGAGCTTTTTCAAGATTTTCAAACTGGGTAACTATTCCCAATCGATCTCCTTTGATACTATACAACAAACAATCCAATGGGCGTTTTGCAGTTTCACTACTATCCTGAAGTTTTAAACTACCTGAAGCCGTGTTTCGTGGATTTGCATAGGGTTCTTCTCCTGCAGCTAAACGCTCTTGATTCATTTTCGCAAAACCATCATATGGTAAAACGATCTCTCCCCGAATATCAAATTTTGCAGGGAAGTTTCCTTTCAACTTTAAAGGAACAGATTTAATGGTTTTTACATTTGTGGTTACATTATCTCCTTGAATTCCGTCTCCGCGTGTTACTGCTCTAATTAATTCACCATTTTCATAAGTAAGACTAATTGATGCTCCGTCATACTTAAGTTCACAAGTATAATTAACCTCTCCATCCACCAGTTTTTTAATGCGTTTTTCCCAATCAAGCAAGTCTTCTCTAGAATATGAATTGTCCAAAGAATACATCCGATGTTCATGAACTACCGTTTCGAAACTCTTGGTCACCTCGCCTCCTACTCTTAACGTAGGTGAATTAGGATCATAAAACTCTGGATGCTTTTCTTCTAATTTTTGAAGTTCTTTGAGTTTCATATCAAACTCATAATCACTAATAGTAGGAGCGTCTAGAATATAGTAATTGTAGTTATGTTGACGTAATTCCTCTCTTAATTGATTAATTTGTTGTTCTGTATTCATTTTTTGATTCCTATTTTCCTACCCGAGTACCTGGTATAAATTTCTGCGTTTTTTAAAATCAACTCTAAATTTATGAAAGAATGCTTCAAGTAGCAATTGATATAACTTTATGATATTGCTATCTGTGAAACATTTTAGGTTCTATCTAACTTCAACCATTTTGGCACCTGTACAGGTTTAAAAGCTCTCATTTTTTCTATAAGTCGATCAATATCGTCATCTACTAATAATAACTCATAATTCTCCATCTTTAAAAAACCTCTTCGCACCATATTTTCAAGTAGCCCCAAAAGGTCATCATAAAACCCTCCTATGTTTAACAATGCAATTGGTTTTTGATGTAATCCTAATTGAGACCAAGTAATAATTTCAAAGAGTTCTTCTAAGGTTCCAAATCCGCCTGGAAGGGTAATAAACCCATCGCTAAGTTCATGCATTTTCATCTTTCGTTCATGCATGTTATTGGTAGTAATCAATTCGCTTAATCCTTGGTGAACTACTTCTTTAAGTTTGAGAAATTCTGGTATTACGCCTATTACTTTCCCTTTGTGTTTCATTGCTCCCATGGCGACCTGTCCCATAACGCCTATTTTGGCGGCTCCGTATACTAATGCTATATCCTTTTGTGCAAGTTTTTCTCCTAGTAAAAAGGCTTCTGCAATTACATGGGTATCATTTCCTTCACTACTTCCACAAAACACACAAATTGAATCTAGTTTATTCATATCTTATATATTTTTGTTAAAACGAGCACGTATCATTCGCTCGTTACCATATAAATCTCTACGCAATACTACAGAACCATACCCTAAAGATTTAATCATATCAACGGTTTCTGATCCTAAGTACTGATTAATTTCAAAATACAAGCATCCCCCTGGTGTTAATCTCCTCTTAGACAATTTGGTAATCTTATTATAAAAAATTAGAGGATCAAAATCCGAAACAAACAAAGCCTGATGAGGCTCATTATGCAATACATTTGGCTTGATCTCCTTTTTTTCTAATGCTCTTACATAAGGCGGATTAGAAACGATAACATCAAAATCTTGAAACAAATCTTCAGCTCCTAGTATATCTTCTTGAATAAATTTTACCGACACTCCGTTTTGTTTTGCATTTTCTTTTGCTACTTCAATTGCTTTTTCTGAAATATCCATAGCATAAACCTGCGCATTAGGTAAATTCTTGGCCAGGGAAATTGCAATACAACCGCTGCCGGTGCCTACATCAAGAATGTTTACACTATTGTTTTTGTTCTTCTGATCTTTAAGAATCCAATCCACCAACTCTTCGGTTTCTGGTCTTGGGATAAGTACGTGCTTATTAACTATAAATGATAAACCATAAAAATAAGTATGTCCCAAAATATATTGAATGGGCTCTTGATCCATAAGCCTTCTTTTTGCCTTTTCAAATTGATCAATTTCTTTAACGGGCAACTCTTTTTCAAGATTCATTGCAACATCTACCCTACTAAGATTTAAAATTTTTTCAGATAGCATATAAAAAAACGGCAGGAACTCTTCGGGTTCATAAATTTCTGATAAAGAATTGGCGAAATCTGTTCTAATATCTTTTACTTTCAATGTTCTTGTTTTTAATCCAAATCTTTTATCATCCAGGCTTGGCAACTATAATGACCTGTATCCCCTCTAGGCCCCTCTAACTCTGTGAAACCAACTTTTTTATATAATTTTCTTGCTGCTTTCATATAAGGCATCGTTTCTAAATAACATTTGGAATATCCTTGTTTTTTAGCAAAATCCAAACATAAATTAATCATTTCATGTCCAACACCTTTACCCCTGGCTACAGGTAAGAAATACATTTTTTGGAGTTCACACGTATCTGTATCCCCATTCTCTAGCGGAGCTATACCACCTCCTCCAATGATTTCTCCCTTTTCTTCAACTACAAAATAAGAGTGTCTTGGATGATCATAGGCCTCAAACATCATATCCAGTGAAGTATCTTCGTAAGCAGTACCAATTTTGGGGACACCCATTTCTAACAAAACATCTCTTATAACTTGGGCAATTACTTCATTGTCTTTGCGTTTTATTGTTCGGATTTTTATTGCTCCCATTATATTTTAAATACTACTTTTGCCTTTGATTCTATAATTGCTTTGTCGATTGGTTTCTTATAGAATTTGAATAGAAAATAAATCTCTGTAATGATATTGAAATATACGCTAAATCTAACAAGGAATCAATGAAGAAATTTCTATTATTATCAACAATATTTATGCTTCTTACAGCATGCACTTTTTCAGAAAAACCAAAATTCAAATACATTGACAACCTGGAGGTTAAGAATATAGGTTTGCGTAAAGTAACGTTAAAAGCAGATGCAATTTTCAACAACCCAAATCATTTAAAAGGGACACTATCTATTGACAGCATTCATGTTTTTGTTGATAACGTTAAAGTAGGAACTATTTTGTCTCAAGAGTTTGATGTTCCTGCACAAAATGAATTTGCCATTCCACTTGAAGGCTCGTTTTCCCTTTCAAAAATATACGAAGAGAACAAAAGCAGTCTTCTAGGAAGTGTACTCAAGGCGATCCAAACCGATTCACTTGATGTAAAATATCAAGGTGTAATACGGTACCACTTAGGTAGTTTTTCTTACCCTTACAAAGTTGATAAACAGCAAAAAGTGAGTGTGAAATAAAGTGAATCTACATGATAAATACATACAACGATGTATTCAACTAGCCAAAAACGGCTTAGGAACAACGTATCCAAATCCCATGGTAGGCAGTATTATTGTTTACAATGATAAGATCATTGGCGAAGGTTGGCATTTTAAGGCTGGTGGACCACATGCCGAAGTAAATGCGATACAATCTGTAAAGAACCAATCCTTGCTAAAAGATGCTACCATTTATGTGAGCCTTGAACCCTGCAGTCATTATGGAAAAACTCCTCCTTGTAGTGATCTTATCATAGAAAAAGGAATTAAGAAAGTGGTTATTGGCACGATTGACCCCTTTGCCCAGGTATCGGGAGCCGGAATCCAAAAATCAATGAATGCGGGTTGCGATGTTATAGTTGGTGTACTTGAAAAGGAATGTCATGAATTAAATAAAAGGTTTTTTACGTTCCATACCAAAAAGCGCCCATACATTATCCTAAAATGGGCCGAAACCAAAGATCGCTTTATTGCCCCTAACTACAACAATGAAAGAGAACCTGTCTGGATTACAAATAAATATTCTAGACAGTTAGTTCATAAATGGCGTGCAGAAGAACAAGCAATTTTGGTGGGCAATCAAACCGTAATTAAAGATAATCCGAAACTTACTACCAGAGATTGGTGTGGAGAGCACCCAACTAGGATAGTTATTGACAGGTCAGGGAAAATTTCAAAAGAATCGTTTGTTTTGGACAAAACAACGCAAACAATTATTATTACCTCAGAAAAGTTCAAAAAAGAAAATAGCGACAATCTCATTTATGAAGTGATGGATTCAAAAACTGAAGAAGTACAGCAAATTTGTGATATTCTTTATCGCTATAACATTCAATCCGTCATTATTGAAGGAGGCACATTCACAATCCAGTCATTTATCGACAAAAACCTTTGGGACGAAGCCCGTGTTTTTGAAGGAAACACTACTTTTGAAACCGGAATCAAAGCCCCTGTTTTTATTGGAAACTTGGTAGCTGAGAAAAAAATTATCAATGACACATTAAAGGTGTATCGAAATGATTAAAAATATAATTTTTGACTTTGGTGATGTCTTCCTTAACCTAGACAAAACGGCTACACTTAAGGAGCTTTCTAAGCTGGGTGATTTTCCAATTCCCTCAAGAATACAGGAAATAAATAACCTTTATGAGATTGGAAAAATATCTACAACCGAATTTCTTGAAAACTATCAAAAAATGTTTCCAAATGCTTCAACACAAAATCTTATTGAAGCGTGGAATGCTATTTTACTTGATTTTCCCAAATATCGATTAGATTTCCTTCAAGATTTGGCTTTAAAACAAGATTACAAACTCATCCTTTTAAGCAATACCAACGAATTGCATATCAATTGGGTTAAAGAAAATATTTCATTTTACGAAACATTCAAATCATGTTTTGATTCGTTTTATCTTTCACACGAGATCCATTTAAGAAAACCAAATAGCGATATTTTTGAATTTGTTTTAGAACAACATAAAATAACCACTAACCACACCATTTTTATCGACGACACTAAAGAAAACACGGATTCAGCGGCAAAACTTGGGATTCACACATGGAACAACAATCCAAAAACTGAAGATATCACTAACTTATTTACTATAAAATCTGATTTATTTTGATCTATCTAATCCTAAGCGTCTTAGCATCAAGTTTGATTTTTATAATCTTCAAGCTTTTCTCTAAATACAATGTAGACACCTTACAGGCAATCATTATAAACTATGTGGTAGCCTGTATCTCAGGAATTATTGCATACACAGAACCTATAGAAATTACAGCTCTTTCGAAGCAAGGTTGGTTCTATGGAGCAATTGCTTTGGGAGTTATTTTTATAACTGTATTTAACCTAATGGCCATCACCACACAAAGAAATGGCTTATCTGTTGCGGCCGTTGCTACCAAAATGAGCTTGGCAATACCCATTATATTTGGAATTATTATTTATAAAGAGAGTACAGGCATCTTAAAAATGACCGGAATTTTGATTGCCCTTGTAGCGGTTTATCTCACCTCTATGAAAACAGGCCAGGGTACTTCGATCATAAAAAAGACCTTAATTTTCCCGTTATTAGTATTTATTGGAAGTGGAATCATTGATACCAGCCTCAAGTTTTTTGAAACCCATCATGTATCCAAAAACGACGTACCCATTTTTTCTGCTACCATTTTTGGTTTTGCCGCTATAGTAGGTATTTTTACGTTACTTTATAAAAGAATTACAGGAACCTTAAAGATCTCTTTAAAAAATATTATTGCGGGTATTGGCTTAGGTGTTCCTAACTATTTTTCAATTTATTTTTTGATAAAAGCGTTACGACATGAAAACATGGATAGCTCAACAGTGTTCACTATTAACAATGTAGCTATCCTTTTAGTTTCTACTCTTGCAGGCATCTTGTTTTTCAAAGAAAAATTAAACTTGAAAAATTGGATAGGTATTGTTTTAGCTGTACTCAGTATAATTTTGGTAGCCTTTTCTATATAAACAACATTTATTTGGAAATAAAAGACACATACAAAACCATTAGTAGTCCAGGAGAAGAAGTTCTATTTAAAGATCGTAACAGTAAATTCTTTGGATATACTTTTCCAACCTCTTCTGAAGAAGAAATTAAAAAAATCATCGAATCTTTAAAAAAACAACACCATTCTGCCAGACATTGGTGCTACGCCTGGCAAATAGGAACAGAAAATATACGATATCGTACAAATGATGATGGAGAGCCATCAAACTCTGCCGGGCAACCAATTTATGGGCAAATACAGTCTTTTGAAGTAACTAATATTCTAATTGTCGTTGTGCGTTACTTTGGGGGAGTTAAATTAGGAGTAGGTGGATTGATTAATGCCTACAGAACTGCAGCACAATTGGCGCTTGAAGCCTCTCAAATCGTAGAAAGAACCATTAATATTAATTACTGCATCACCTTTGAATATAAGGACATGAATAAGGTAATGCGTATTATCAAAGAAAATAACTTAAGCATTACAAAACAAGAACTCGAATTAAACTGTAAAATTTATATTTTGGTAAGAAAAAAAGCGGCAGACAAAATAAAAGAGGTTTTTTCCCCGTTGTATGAAATAAAAATTGACAGATTAGAAAGTTAATGGTTTTTTATTTTTTCCGTTAAATAAGAAGGACAGAGAATCGGTTTTCTTGTGTTACTATCAACAAAGACAAGGGTTGTAGAAGCTATTGTTAATAATTCTTGATGTTGATTGAAAATTTCGTAGTCGAAAACAATTCGCACTGTAGGAATTTTCTTCAGCGAAGTTTTAACAGTCAATTCATCGTCGAAGAAAGCAGATTTCTTAAATTTAAGGTCTAAAGTAAACACAGGAAGCATAATACCATTTTCTTCCATTGATCTATAGGAAATCCCAAGTCGGGATAACCAGTCAATTCTTGCTAACTCTAAGTATTGAGCGTAATTTCCGTGATGGACTATACCCATTTGGTCAGTTTCGGAATATCGTACTTTTAGTTTGGTTTCTGAGTTGATTAACATGTATATAAATGAAGATTTTTAACATTTTTAAAAGTAGTACTATCAAATTATGCAAAAAAAATAATTAATATTCAACCCCCAAATCGTTTTTTTTTTACATTTTTTGTTCACATATTTGTCATGCAAAAACAGTAAGGAGTTTTTCAACAATTTCTTTTAGTAACTTAACAGAAAAATAGTAAATCTAACCACTCGAATGAATGTAACTGCGCAATCAGTTTGGGATAATTGTTTATCTTTTATAGAAGACAATATCACACCACAAGCTTTTAAAACTTGGTTTGAACCAATCAAGGCCGTAAAACTTACGGATGGCGCTCTTAGTATTCAGGTACCAAGTAAGTTCTTTTATGAATGGCTAGAAGAGCATTACGTAAACTTATTGAAAGTATCTCTTACACGTGAATTGGGAGAAAGTGCAAAGCTGGTTTATGTTATTAAAATGGAAAACACGTATGGCAACAAAAAGCCATTCACAGAAAAAATTCCTAGTGCAAACCGTACAGCAGTTAACTCTCAAGAGGTAGATGTTCCTATCAAAAGTAAAAACCCAGAGTTAAAAAACCCATTTGTTATTCCCGGAATCAGAAATGTTAAAATAGAATCTCAACTTAATCCAAGTTATAATTTTGAAAACTTCTTGGAAGGGGATTCTAATAGATTAGCACGCTCTGCAGGAATGGCTGTTGCCAATAAACCAGGAGGAACTTCGTTTAACCCATTACTTATTTTTGGTGGCGTTGGTCTTGGAAAAACACATTTGGCACATGCAATTGGAGTAAACATTAAAGACAACTATCCAGAAAAAACAGTTTTATATATTTCTGCCGAAAAGTTCACGCAACAGTATATCGAGTCTGTAAAGAAGAATAATAGAAACGATTTTATCCATTTTTACCAAATTATAGATGTACTCATCGTTGATGACATACAATTATTATCCGGTAAAGCGGGAACCCAAGACGTATTCTTCCATATATTTAACCATTTACACCAAAACGGAAAACAAGTTATCCTAACAAGTGATAAAGCTCCTGTCGATATGCAAGATATTGAGCAAAGATTACTTTCTCGTTTTAAATGGGGATTATCTGCAGAATTGCATCAACCAGATTTTGAAACACGTGTTTCTATAATAAGAAACAAACTATATCGTGATGGTGTTGAAATGCCCGAGGAGATCGTTGAATTTCTGGCAAATAACATCAAAACCAATATTCGCGAACTTGAAGGAGCCATTATTTCGTTAATAGCACATTCTTCGTTCAACAAAAAAGACATCACAATAGATCTTGCAAAAGCAATCGTTGATAACTACGTAAAGAACACAAAACGAGAAGTTTCTATTGATTATATCCAAAAAGTAGTAAGTGACTATTTCCAGATGGATGTAGAAACACTACAATCCAAAACACGAAAACGTCATATTGTACAAGCTCGTCAACTTGCCATGTTCTTTGCTAAAAAACTTACAAAAGCATCTTTGGCAAGTATAGGTACGCAAATCGGAAAAAGAGATCATGCTACCGTTCTTCATGCTTGTAAAACTGTAGACAATTTATCATCAACAGACAAGCAATTCAGAAAATACGTAGAAGATTTAGGAAAGAAACTTACTTTGTAGTAATATTTCACCAAAATGAAAATCAAAATTTTAATGGTATGCCTGGGTAATATCTGTAGATCACCCTTGGCAGAAGGTATCCTAAAATCAAAATTAGACACTAGTAAATTTACAGTGGATTCTTGTGGAACAAGCAGTTATCATATAGGTAGTAAGCCCGATCAAAGATCCATTGATATCGGAAAAAAATATAATATTGATATCACAAACCAACGAGCCGCACAGTTCACTAATGATCATTTTAAGGTTTTTGACTATATCTATGTTATGGATAACTCAAATTACCAAAATATTATAAAACTAGCTAATAGTGGTCAAGACAAAGACAAGGTGAAATTAATTTTAAACGAACTCTACCCCAACAAAAACTTGAATGTTCCAGATCCCTACTATGGTGGAGAACAAGGTTTTGAAGATGTTTATCAAATGCTCAATAAAGCATGTGATAATATCGTTAACAAGTTAGAGAAGTTATATTAACTTTTTCAGATATAAAGTTTTTGTATATTTAGATTTGTGTTTAAGGCTTATACACACATACTAATAACCTAAAAAATTTAATCAAATAAGCATCAAACTACCTCCCTATGGAACTTAAACCCCTAGATCCCAAAGGAAAATTATATTTAATACCTACTCGATTAGGAGATGATGTACCTCTTGAGGTGCTACCAATATCCATAAAAAAGGTATTAGAACAGGTTAATCATTATATTGTAGAAAATGAGAAGCCTGCGCGTAGATTCATAAAAAAAGTAAGTCCCAGTAAATCGCAACGCTCTCTTGTTATCCATACGGTAAACAAATACACAGACGTATCAGAAATACCAGGTTATTTGACCCCATGTCTGAATGGAGAGTCTATAGGTTTATTATCTGATGCTGGTTGCCCAGGAATTGCGGACCCAGGCGCTGAAGTAATACGAATTGCTCACGAAAAGGGAATACCTGTAACACCTTTGGTAGGCCCCTCCTCTATTCTATTGGCTATGATGAGTAGCGGCATGAATGGTCAAAACTTTACTTTTAATGGATACCTTCCTATTGATAAAAACGAAAGAAAGTCTACTATCAAACACTTAGAGAAAACCTCTTTGGAGAAAAATCAGGCACAAATTTTTATTGAAACTCCCTATAGAAATGATAAAATGTTTGCAGATTTAACGTCAATTTTGCATACCAACACACGTTTATGTATTGCCTGTGATATCACATTAACTACAGAGTTTATCGCTACAAAAACCATTGAAGAATGGAAGAAGGAAGAAATTGATCTTCACAAAAGACCAACAATATATATTATTCAAAGAGATTAGCAGAAACTCTTTAACGTTCTACTTTTGCTTTTCTATTAGGAACCACAAAAGAAGTATCATACCCCCCAAACCTCTTCATATAATAACGTATCGTTGTTCCAAATGCATCAGCAAAGCCATCAACACCACCACTTCGCAAATATCTTTTTACAGAATTAGGTCCTCCTAAATGTGCCGCCGCAAGAATCCCAGACTCTGTAACCTCAACACCATTCATGGTTCTGCCAACAAACCATTTAATATCCCTGCGCAAAACCCACTTATTTCTCGAAAGATATGCGTAAAAAGCTTTTTCTTGAAGAGCGGGATTACCTAGAAAGTCGTTTCTACTTATATTCTTTACACCTATTAAATCTAAAGTACCTCTCCCGAATTGGTATTTTCCCATATACCCAAACTGATTTACCACACCATAATCTCCTCTTGACTCTTTAAAAGCCACAGCCTCTTTAAACCCTAAGTACGATTTTCCAAGTTCTGGAGAAATATAAGTGTTTTCCTCTTCTATTTCATTAAAATTAGGAGCTACATAATAAAGGTCAAGCCCCTCAGTACTGTAAGAACTAAAATCTGCTTTTTCTTTTGTTGTAAAACTCAGCAAAAGCAACCCCCCAATTGTAAGTAAAATAGATAAACTTATTATCTTCTTTATCATATAAAAAATTTCTAAGTAGCCATCAAAAAAATGGTCCCCTCTACTTAAATTTTTGCCGTGCAAATATACAATATTTTTTTATATAATTCTTTGAAATATGTTAAAATAATTATAACATTGAAAAACAGCTATTTACACCAAAAAAGCAGGGGAAAAAACCCCTAAAATCATCAAAAAATCTAATAAAATAACACTTAAACGTCAAACCAAGCACTTTGACCGATCAAAACTGATTGCTCTTTTAAGAAGAAATTCACAAAAAAAAGATAATTTTGTTGATAAGTTTATACGATTTCTTAATTAACGAAGCAGAAGAGCTTCCTTTTTTTCCTACAAAAAACTATTGTAAAATTCACCTTTTAATTCCCTGTTTATTGATCCAATTTACGTACTGTTTTTTGTTGCGATTATGCTGCGCAAGTGTTTTAGCAAATTTATGATACCCCATATTCTCTACATTTGCTACAAAGAAATAATAATCATGATTTTCATAGTTAAGAACTGCATCTATTGAAGAAATATCTGGCATCGCAATAGGACCAGGAGGTAATTCAGCATACTTATATGTATTATATGGGCTATCTAATTCTAAATCTTTATACAAAACACGTTTGATAATTGTATCCCAATCATTGCGATGCCTTTTGATCGCATAGATTACCGTTGGATCCGCATCCAACTTCCAACCATTCTTATACCTATTCATATAAACTCCTGCTACTCTTGGGCGTTCATCAACTTTTGCCGTCTCTTTTTGAACTATTGATGCAATGGTAGTAACTTGATGAGGTGTGAGCTCAATTTCTTTGGCTTTTGCAATACGTTTCTCATTCCAGAAGCGATTATATTCCTTGTACATTCGATCTCTAAACTGCTCTGCAGAGGTATTCCAGAAAAACTCATATTTGTTAGGAATATACATAGACAGCGCATTTTCTGAAGAGAACTTTTTTTCGTTTATAAAGATAGAATCCCTAAATGCATTAATTAGTGAAATACTATCGGCTTCAATCTGGACAGCAATTCTTCCTGCAAGATTTTCAAGCCTTTCTTGGTTATTGAAGCTAATATTAATAGGAGTATTTTTACTTCGTAAAACGCCAACAATATCGTTATTATTAAGCCCTCTTTTCAAGATAAAACGACCCGCTTTTATATTGTCTATATACCCTTTTCTTCGGGCTATTCTATCAAAAGTATAAATATCCTTCACCAGCGGACTGATTTCTTCAATAAGCTCTGTGTAAGTACCTCCTGTAGGCACATAAACTATTGCTGTTTCAGTTTCAAAACTTGTATTTGGAGAAAAAATAGCCTGATAAACGTAATACGCAAAAATCCCTCCTACTATTAAACCCAATAAAACAATTGCTAATAATATTTTCTTAATGTACATATAATCGTTGATATAAAAGCTCGTCTTTGTACGAGTTGTTTATTAAATTCCATTCTTTTTTCACCCCCACCTTACTAAACCCACAGTTTTCGAAGAGCTTAATACTTGTGGTATTATCTTCGGATATATTGGCATATAGCTGATGTAAACGAAGATGAGTGAATCCATATTTTGTAATGAGCTCCAGAGCTTCTGCCCCATAGCCTTTGCCTCTATGCTCTTTTTCTGTAATTAGAATCCCTACTCCTGCCCTATTATGCGTTGGATTATAATCAAATAAATCAATAAGTCCTATCGATGCCTCATCATACGTACAAATTACCAATCGTAATTGCCTTATTTCATAAATATCCTGATGCGCATTTTCTAGATACTGTTTAATCAAAAACCGGGAATAAGGCGTTTGTGTTGAACTCATTTCCCATATCTGTTCATCATTTTCGATAATATAAACAAAATCCAGATCTTCTGGTTCGAGAGCTCTTAGAAAGATCTTTTTTCCTTTTAGCGTTAACATACGATCTCACCTTTAAACACCTGTTTTGCAGGCCCAATTAAAAAGATATTTTCATACCCATTATGATTTTTAGTAAAAGTAACCCTAAGCTCTCCTCCTTGTGTTTGCACGCTTACCTCTTCCTTATTAGTTAATTTGGTTGCATGCATAGAAAGTGCCACAGCTGTTACACCTGTACCACATGACAATGTTTCATCTTCTACTCCTCTTTCATAAGTACGAACCGCAAATGAATTTCCATTTCTTTTTTCAACAAAATTGACATTACTACCGGCATCAAAATAGGGAGCTCCGTTTCTTATATCCCTACCTATGTTCTTCACATCAAAATCCGACAACCCATCTACCATAGTGACGTGATGCGGAGATCCCGTATCCAAAAAAAGATGAGAGTCGTATTTTTCAATATTAGAAACGTCTTGCATTTGCAAATGTACCAATCCGTCTTTTATTTCGGCATAATGCTTACCATCTATAGCCGTAAAAGTTGTCTTGTTCTTTATAATTCCAAGAAAAGCAGCAAAAGCAACCAAACATCTTCCTCCGTTACCACACATAGAGCTTTCGTTTCCATCGGCATTAAAATACACCATAGTAAAATCATCTTCTTGATTTCCAGGAAGTTCTAACAACATCAATCCATCCGCACCGATTCCAAATTTTCTATCACAAAGTCTGGCAAATAATTTGGTATCATTTTTGGACACAATAGATTCTCTATTATCAATGATCACAAAATCATTTCCAGTACCCTGGTATTTATAAAAAGTAAGCGTCATTATTGTCATAAATTATAAAGACAAAGGTACAAAGAATGTAAACACAAAAGTGTTGTTAATTGTGAGTTAAATATCTTAAAAAAAGTATACTATAATTGTAATTTTAGAAGTTATGTACAGTCTATATATATAGAACTAATTGAATTAAACAAAAAAAGAAAAGATGATGAAAAGATTTTTAAGTTTATTGGTTGTAGCTATCCTCGCTGGGATTATGACTATTGGTGCATATAAATTATTTTTAGAACCAGAAACCGTTGTGGTTCACAGCACTGAAAACAAATCAGACACAATTCCCGTAAATTATACTACTCCAAACCCTAATTACACAGCATCTGCCGCAAATATTGATTTTACAATAGCTGCAGAAAAAACTGTAAATGCCGTAGTGCACGTTAAACAGTATGGAATTAGCCGCACTCCTAGGAATCTGATGGATTTTTTTAGGAATGGAGGCGCCGAGGAACGCCGAATACAAGGGGCCGGATCTGGTGTTATTATCACTGAAGATGGCTACATTGTTACCAATAATCATGTAATAGACGGTGCTTCAGATTTGGAAGTAACCTTAAACAATAACAAATCATACAAGGCCACGGTGGTAGGCACCTCACCGCAAGCCGATATTGCCTTAATAAAAATTGAAGCAGATCAAAAACTATCTTATATTCCATTTGGAGATTCGAATTCTGCAAAAATCGGAGAATGGGTACTGGCGGTAGGAAACCCTTTTAATTTAACCTCTACAGTGACTGCCGGAATCATTAGTGCAAAATCCAGAGATTTAAATGAATATGATGATAATGCACAATCTTTTATACAAACCGATGCGGCGATAAACCCAGGAAATAGTGGTGGCGCTCTAGTCAACATCAAAGGAGAGTTAATCGGAATAAACACCGCTATCACATCGCAAACCGGAAGCTATGTGGGATATGCGTTTGCTGTACCTTCAAACAATGCTAAAAAAATTATTGATGACATTATTGAGTTTGGCGACGTTCAGAGAGGAATTATTGGAATTACTGGAGGGACTATAAATCCAAAAGCTGTTGAGGCATATGATATTTCTACCTCTCAAGGAGTTTTTGTGGCTTCTGTGGCAGAAAATAGCGGTGCCAAAAAAGCAGGATTGAAAAAAGGTGATGTCATAAAAGAAATTGACGGATTACCAATAAGAAGATTTGCCGATTTAACCGGCTATGTAAACAGCAAGAGACCTAATGACATTATTAACGTTAAGGTTCTAAGAAAGAAACAAGAACTTGTTTTACCGGTAAAACTGTCAAAATATGAAATTCAACGCTATAATATTAACGATGTAGGTGTCGAGGTTATTAACCCACCAAAAGACTATTTGAAGAAATTTAACCTTGACCACGGTGTAGTAATTAATAAAGCATTGAGTTCTAGAATGAAAAGGTATAACCTTGAAGGTTTAATTATTAGTGAGATTGATGGTAAAAAAGTTAAAAACGTCCTGGAAGTCAAAAAGATTATAGAAAGCAAATATCCCAATGAAGATATTACCATAAGCTTAATCGATAGAGATGGTGATAAAAGAGAATTTGTCTTTCAATAAATTAAACAAAAACCCATATAAAACAATGAATCCCATTAACTCAAAAAAGTAATGGGATTTTTTTATTAAAAAAGGTTTTACGAAAACGTTTGAAATATATACTTTTGCACGAAATTTCAAGATTGTTAAAAAACACAACAAATTATGAGCTCTAACGAAGTTTATGAAAAAGAACTTGCCTTTCAGGCAGACAGACGTCGCGCTACGGTAGCATTTATCAAAACTGTTAGCGATTTATGGTACGACAACTCTATTGAATTGGTACTTTTCAGAAATCAGTTAATTGATAAAAACGTTAGCGAAATTATCAATCTACATGAATATGCTGGAGAATTTGTGCAAAAGCCGATATCAATTTTTGATTCCGCAGAAATTGCACAGGCAATCAAATTAATGGACTTACCTCCTTCAAAATTGGATATTGGTAAACTTACTTACGAATACCACTTATCAAACGACGAGTATAGCTCTATCAATAGATTTGTTCAGGATAAGCTTAAAGACGCAAAAAAGGTCAAGCCCATTTCTCCTAAAAATGTTGTGCTTTATGGATTTGGACGAATTGGCCGCTTGGTAGCAAGAGAGTTAATGACCATTACAGGAAAGGGTAGTCAATTGCGCCTTAGAGCGATTGTTACTCGTGGTGCAGTAACAGAAGAAGTTTTAGAAAAAAGAGCTTCATTATTAAGAAACGATTCTGTTCACGGAGATTTTGCCGGCACAGTAGAAACTGATATCGCAAATAGTGCCCTAATTATTAATGGTACCACTGTAAATATTATTAGTGCTAACAACCCTGAAGATATCGATTACACTGTCTATGGTATTCAAGATGCTCTTGTTATAGACAACACTGGTGCTTTCAGGGATAAAGAAGCCTTGAGTAGACACCTAAAAGCCAAAGGAATTGACAAGGTCCTACTTACTGCTCCAGGAAAAGGTGTTCCTAACATCGTACATGGAGTAAATCATAAAGAATATGATCCAGATAAGGTAGACATCTTTTCTGCAGCTTCTTGTACAACTAATGCTATTACTCCTATTCTACAGGCGGTCGAAGATAGTTTTGGCGTTGTTAACGGGCATTTAGAAACGATACATGCTTATACAAACGATCAAAATTTGGTTGACAATATGCACAAAAAATATCGCAGAGGCCGTGCCGCCGCTCTTAATATGGTGATCACAGAAACTGGCGCCGGTAAGGCAGTTGCCAAAGCTTTACCTAATCTTGAAGGAAAACTTACCTCAAATGCGATTCGAGTTCCTGTTCCTAATGGATCTTTGGCGATTCTAAATCTTAATCTCGAAAAGAAAACTTCTAAAGAAAGCATGAATACGATAATCAAAAAATACGCTTTAGAAGGCAACTTGGTAGAACAAATAAAATATTCACTTAATAACGAACTTGTATCAAGTGATATAGTGGGCTCTTCTGCTCCATCAATATATGATAGCAATGCGACCATTGTTGATCCAGAAGGACACAATGCCATTCTATATGTGTGGTATGATAATGAGTATGGATACAGTCACCAGGTTATTCGATTATCAAAGTATATTGCCAAAGTAAGACGTTTTACTTACTACTAAAAGCAAAAAAGATAGTGATCCCAACAAAGCCGTTATCCTTAACGGCTTTTTTTATTGAACAAACCACAAAAATAACATATTAGTTTTCAATAAATTAATGATAATTTTAAACTCAATTAAATTCTTATAAAAAAAACTTTTTAATTATCCACAATATCGTACATTTATTGTCGTTACAGAAGAAATTAACAGGAAACTAAAAGAAGGGATATCCTCCTTAATAACTTAGATATAATTAATTATTTTTCACCTATCTACAATGCAGGTGATTACTCGGAGCACATAATTTAAATTAAGAATCAGAACAAATGAAATTATTACAGTATCTATTAGTATTAACCATACTATTTTCTTTTTCTTCTGCGCTAAATGCACAGCAAGGAAATGTAACTGTTGAGCAAGCTTTAAAACAACAGAATATCGAAGGGCAATTTGATATCGTAATTAAAAAATCAGGAAGATATCAGGAATATAAGGTTATAAAACAAGTATGGATAAACAAACTTAAAGCAAATGTTACTGATACTTTAAAAACCTTAGAAGGAAAATTAAATACCACCAATCAGCAAATAGCTGATCAAAAAACTACCATAACAGGTTTAGAAGCATCTCTAGCTAAAACAAATGAAGATCTTGCTTCGGTTACGCAACAAAAGGATAGCATGGGCTTTTTCGGAGCTTCGGTCACCAAATCGAGCTACAAAACCATCATGTGGGTTATCGTTGGAGTTCTTTTAGCCTTGCTAGGGTTTTTTATCTACAAGTTTAAAAACAGTAATGCTGTTACTATTCAAGCAAAAAAGGCTTTAACAGAAACTGAAGAAGAGTTTGAAGATCACAGAAGAAGATCCCTAGAACGTGAACAAAAAGTGATGCGTAAACTACAGGACGAAATTAACAAACAGCGCAAGGCCGGAGCCAAGTAAGTCTCTTTTTTAGATTTTTACTATATTCTTTTGCATCTTTGCACTCTAGTGAATTTTATAAGAGATGCGAATAGACATTATTACCGTTGTACCCGATATCCTAAAAAGCCCTTTTGATGCTTCTATTATGAAGCGATCTATTGAAAAAGGGTTAGTAGAAGTACATTTACACAATTTACGAGATTATACCACCGATAACTACAAACAAGTCGATGATTATCAATTTGGAGGTGGTGCTGGTATGGTCATGATGATAGAACCTATAGACAAGTGCATTTCTAAGCTAAAATCAGAAAGAGATTATGACGAGATTATATACATGACTCCAGATGGGGAGACGTTAACCCAAAGTATAGCAAATCAACTCTCCCTAAAAGGGAATCTAATAATTCTATGTGGTCATTATAAAGGTGTCGACCAGCGGGTAAGAGACCATTTTGTAACCAAAGAAATCTCTGTTGGAGACTATGTCCTATCCGGAGGCGAACTAGGAGCTTTAATTCTTTGTGATGCAATTATACGATTAATACCTGGAGTGTTAGGTAACGAAACCTCTGCATTAACAGACTCGTTTCAGGATGATCTATTGGCGCCTCCGATATATACCAGGCCGGCAGATTATAATGGTTGGAAAGTTCCTGAAGTACTAACATCTGGTAATTTCCCAAAAATTGAGACCTGGAGAGAAGAGCAAGCCTATCAAAGAACCAAAGAAAGAAGACCCGACCTTTTGAAGGACTAGGTATGATATTTCAAAATTCAACCATAAAACGCTTGCATGTAATCAAATAATACTTATTTTTGCACCCTGATTGAAATAACCTCTGGCGAAAATCGTGAATGTTACCTCAACAAAACCAAAGAAACTATATCAAAATGGAAGATTTAGTAAAATTCGTACAAGACGAATTTGTAACAAAAAAAGAAACTCCTGAATTCTCTGCAGGTGACACTATCACTGTTTATTACGAAATTAAAGAAGGAAACAAAACACGTACACAGTTCTTTAGAGGAGTAGTAATCCAAAGAAGAGGTTCTGGTGCAACTGAAACTTTTACGATCAGAAAGATGTCTGGAACTATTGGTGTAGAACGTATTTTCCCTGTTAACTTACCCGCGCTTCAAAAAATTGAAGTTAACAAAAGAGGTAAAGTTCGTAGAGCACGTATATTCTACTTCAGAGGACTTACCGGTAAGAAAGCAAGAATTAAAGAAAAAAGAAGTTAATTTTCTTTTTTCTTACAAACTCAAAAAGAGGCTGTCTAAAAAGGCAGCTTTTTTTTTTGATACGATTTGTGTTGTTTGTATTTTTAGATATGAAACGCACACAAGTCTGGAAGACCAACCATCAGG
>CANMDH010000002.1 GCA_947496555.1 uncultured Aquimarina sp.
TTTGTCGTTATTACAATTTACTGCTTAACAGCAGTATGCACAACTCTTTTTTTAGTTAATCAAAATGCACAACGGGTTTATTAATATCTTTTTCTATTTGCTTGGAAAAACCAAAATATTCTTTTTGGATGATTCCGCTTTTATCAATCAAAATATACCTTGGGAAGCTATTAACATTATATTGTTTCAGAACATTATCGTTTCCTAATAAATTCAAAAAAGTAATATTTTTTTTCTTGACAAGTTTGAGTGCATTTTCCCTATCCTGGCTTACAATTCCAACAATTTGTATGTCGTTTGAATATTTTATAGCCAGTTCTTCTATTTTGGGGAATGAAGCAATACACGGACCACACCAAGTTTCCCAAAAATCTAATAAAATAGGTTTATTTATTTCCAGACTGATTAGATTATCATTTTCTAGATTTGGGAGTGAAATCGCCGAGATTGGTTTTCCAATTATACTATTAAGTTTTCTAACTTTTTTACTTTTCTTACTATATGTACCTATTTTACTTTCAATTAAGCTGTCGATTTTGTTTTCATTTCCTGTATTCACTTTAATGTTTGAAAAAGTGAAGTATGATGAAGCACTATTATCTAATACTTTTGATCTTCCAATAATTTTAACTGGAAAAAAATCTTTTTTTCTTAGGTATATTGTTTTTGTTTTTTGGATCACATTATAAACAGTGTCGTCTTCAAACTCATACTTTAAAACATAATTGTTTTCATTAACAAACAATTCAACATTTGAATAAATAGAGTCTAGATTAAAAATATTGAGAGAAATCATTTGACCTCCTGGTTTTCCTAAAAATCCAATAGCTCCTTTTTCGTTTTTAAACTCTTTTTTTTCTTCATCAAATTCGTAACCTATAGAGTTTTTATAAATATATTCTTTACTAATATCAAATCGTTTGGAATAAAATGATATTCCAAAAATTGTGTCTTTAACTTGCTTTTCTGCATATACATATCCTCTATTATCCCAAACCAATCCTCCATTTGGGAAAGTATCGATTCTGTGCATTTTGTACTCGACATTTCTAATTTGATTGGCATTTTCATAGAATTTATTAATTACATATTCCAAATCTTTATTATCTTCTTGAGTACAACTAATCGTACTGAATAATAATATTAGTCCAACGAATATTTTCATCAAGATTTCTTTTTAAATAAATTTAAAACTTTTAAATGAATTTTCTCAAAAATCATTCTTAGGTTTACTAATCTTTTCGATTTCAGTTTTTTCTTATTTACTTCTATGTTTTAATATGAATGATTTATAGTATTTTTCAAATACTATTTTGAATAGTACCATTATTTAACAGCATCAAGACATCCAATTAAAAGTATAAAAATTTAGATATACCTTTATAATTAAGATAACCTGTTTCTGGTCTCTTATTTTTTATGTTTTAGGTATATTTTGATTTTTAAAGCAATCAAGATCCTGATAATCATATACCTAAACAGTGTAGCGTTCACCCTCAAAATGCGAAGGTCGTAGGCTTAAGCTCTCCTCCCTCTAATAATTATATCTATTTAAAAGAGTGAACAAACATTTTTATTTATCACATCGAATAATTTACCTGAACATCCTATAGGATATTTAAAATATCTCTAGTACTTTCAATTTCACTATCTGCAAGATTCTTTTACCATATTTTTCTAGAACTTCTCTGCAAAAACCATACTTAACTTTTTTCTACGATAAGGCCTCTAAAAGGATTCGAACCCCTTAAAACACTTAAAGTCCATTATTTATTACATTTCCTACCTGAATTGAAATATAACTTTGTATTTATTGAATCCTAACAAACTTGTTTTAAAACACTGATTATCAATAACTATATTAAAAAAAGAGGACAACTAAAAAGTTACTTGTCCTCTTTTGTGACCGTGGAGGGATTAACTCGCGTTGATCCCATTAAACTCACTACTGCAAATACAAAACTAGCAAAGCTATCGCTTTACAGTTTTTGTTATTCTCCAAAGATTTCGAAGCTTTTGGCTTCGATCTTTTCCAAATAACAAAAACCTGCAATTTCATTGCAGGTTTTGTGCTTGATGTGACCGTGGAGGGATTCAAACCCCCAACCCTCAGAGCCGAAATCTGATGCGCTATTCAGTTGCGCCACACGGCCAATATGTTAGTCTATTACGATAATTTACTTTTTACAATGGCTGAAATGGTTTTGCCATCTGCCTGTCCAGCAAGTTCTTTGGAAACGATTCCCATAACTTTACCCATATCTTTCATACCAGATGCACCAATATCATCAATAGCCATTACCACCACCTTTTCGATTTCTTCTTCGGTAAGCTGTTCGGGTAAAAACTTCTCGATTACCTTGGACTGATCTAATTCTGGCTGTGCCAGATCTTCTCTTCCTTGTTCTGCAAAAATAGCCGCACTATCTTTACGTTGTTTTACCAATTTTTGCAATAGCTTTAACTCTTGATCCTCGGTAAGCTCTTCTTTTGCTCCACTTTCGGTCTGAGCCAATAAAATAGCCGATTTAATTGCTCGTAATGAGGTTAACGCATTGGTATCTTTGGCCTTCATAGCCTCTTTCATAGCCGTCATTACTTCCTGTTGTAAGCCCATTATTTTTGATTTTAATCTATTGGATTGCGAAGATAAAAAATAAACCGATAATCTAAGGTTAGATTATCGGTTATCTGGTAATTTTATTACGTAAAATTCTTAGTCCACATTATCGTGCAGGAAAGAATTATTTTTTCTTAATTGTATATCGTCATTACCATCGGTTCCTAATGATGTTCTAGACAATCCTTCGTCTTCTGGTTTTGCATCTACATCGATTCCGGCTCGTTTATACGCCGGTTCTTTTTCGATATCATCAATCTTATTAGAACTGTTTCTAAATTTATAATTAAATTCTTTCATTTTTTCGCGACGTTCTGCAGCTCTTGCCTTAAGCGTTTCAGAAATAGGTTGATTGATTGGATCTACATCTTCCTTAGGCTCTGCTTCCGTAGCTGGCGCAACGGTTTTCTTTTCAAAAATTACCTCTTCATCCTCTTCCATCACTTCTGGCTGCGCTTCAGTCAATCGTTTTTCTTCTTCCATATAATCTTCCAGACTATATTTACGCACACCGCCCGATACAGTTTCACTAGTAGGAACTACCTCTATAGGTTCATTTACCTCCATATCCAGAATATCATCACTAAGATCAAAAACGATAGGTTGTTCTTCCTCTTCTATATTTTCAGTAGCAGCAACCTCCTTGGTTTTCTCTTCTGTATTTCCATCAACAGGCATATCAAAAGCTAAAGAAAACTGATCCTCTTTTTCCTCCTCTGCATCCACTTCTTTGGCATCATTAACTTCTATTTCTTTAATGATATCTTGGGCATTAATGATCACGAAATCATTTTCTGCAGAAAAAGCATCCACTATTTCATAGTCTACATTAATGTTTTTTAAAAGATCTGTAGTAGGAATCAATGGATTGTCAATCTCTTCTTCATCTTCGACCAACTCATGCTTTATAATTGAAGGTTCTTCAATTTCCTCTTTCTTTGGTAGTGGAGCCAATATAGGCGTAACCTTACCTGTAGATTTTGGTGTTAAATCCTGAGTAGCGGCACGCTGCTCATCTTCCAAAGTATGAATAATCTTCTTGGTTTCAGTATTTACAATTTCATCTTGCTGTTCTACATCAAATCCGGTTGCAATAACGGTAACAGAGATTGCATCTTCCAGAGATTCGTCTTCACCAACCCCCATAATGATGTTGGCGCCATGACCTGCCTCTTGCTGGATATGATCATTGATCTCACCAATCTCATCGATTGTAATCTCTTCTCTACCCGATACAATTAACAATAGCACATTTTTGGCTCCGGTAATCTTATTATCATTCAATAACGGAGAATCTAATGCTTTTACAATAGCATCGTGAGCACGTTTATTACCAGAGGCATTAGCAGACCCCATAATTGCCGTACCACTATTACTAAGTACTGTTTTAGCATCGCGTAAGTCAATATTTTGTGTATAGTGATGTGTAATAACTTCGGCTATCCCTCGAGAAGCAGTGGCAAGAACCTCATCGGCTTTGGAGAAACCAGCTTTGAACCCAAGGTTACCATATACTTCGCGTAGTTTATTATTATTGATCACGATCAACGAATCCACGTGTGCACGAAGACGTTCTACCCCCAATTGTGCTTGCTCGTTACGCATGCGTCCTTCAAACTGGAAAGGAATTGTAACAATACCGACAGTAAGGATATCCAATTCTTTCGCCATTTTTGCGATAATTGGTGCTGCGCCGGTACCGGTACCACCACCCATACCTGCCGTAATAAAAATCATCTTGGTATTGGTATCCAACATGGTCTTTATTTCCTCATAACTCTCGACTGCCGATTGCTCTCCTACTTCAGGATTTGCACCTGCTCCTAATCCTTCGGTCAGGGAAACTCCTAACTGGATTTTATTAGGAATCGAGCTATTCTCTAATGCCTGTGCATCTGTATTACAGATCACAAAATCAACTCCTTTAATTCCTTGCAGAAACATGTGGTTGATGGCATTACTACCTCCACCTCCTACTCCGATCACTTTGATCACATTAGATTGATTTTTGGGTAAATCAAACGAAATGTTTTCGAATTCTTCGTTATTACTCATAATTGCTAATTTTCTGGTTCTCCTACTTTTCTTATATTTTTCTACTGTTCAATAAATTGAACATTTTCCTTCTTAACTATTCTGCGTTATCCAAGAATTCCTTGAACTTTTCTGTCCATTTCTCAAGAATATTCTTTCTGGGTTTCATATCAACCCTAGGATTTTCTTCTTCAACTGCATTAGTATCGGTTGCCTCTACTTGTTGTGTTGCTTCGGTATTTGCCAATGCTTCTTTTTTTGTAATCTTTTTCTGTTTTTTGATATGCACAAGACTATCCATAACCAGTCCTACCGCTGTTGCATACATTGGACTAGTAGTTTCTGCATCACTATTACCTGCCAAATGCTCGTTAGGATATCCTATCCTAGTATCCATCCCAGTGATATACTCTACCAATTGTTTAAGGTGGTTGAGCTGTGAACCTCCCCCGGTTAATACGATCCCAGCGATCAATTTTTTCTTTGGAGATTCGTGCCCATAGTTTTTTATTTCTAAAAATACTTGCTCTACAATTTCGACCACACGTGCATGAATGATCTTAGACAGATTTTTAAGGGTAATTTCCTTAGGTTCTCTTCCTCGCAAACCTGGAATAGAAACAATCTCATTATCCTTATTTTCTCCAGGCCAAGCTGATCCAAACTTTATTTTCAATAATTCGGCTTGCTTCTCGATGATTGAACATCCCTCTTTTATATCTTCGGTAATTACATTTCCTCCGAAAGGAATCACTGCGGTATGCCGAATAATCCCGTCTTTAAAAATTGCCAGATCCGTTGTTCCACCCCCTATATCGATAAGGGCAACCCCAGCTTCTTTTTCTTCCTGACTCAATACTGCATTGGCAGAAGCAAGTGGTTCTAATGTCACATCGGATAATGCCAAGCCCGAGCTTTTTACACATCTTCCGATATTTCTAATCGATGTTACCTGACCAACCACTACATGAAAATTAGCTTCCAATCTGCCTCCATACATTCCCACAGGTTCTTTTATTTCGGCTTGACCGTCTACCTTATATTCCTGCGGAAGTACATGTAGAATCTCCTCCCCGGGAAGCATCACCAACTTATGTACCTGATTGCACAACTTATCGATATCATCTTCATCAATAACGGCATCTGCATTAGGTCTGGTGATATAATCGCTATGTTGTAAACTACGTATATGTTGCCCTGCTATACCTACCGTAACATCGGCAATTTTCATTCCTGAAACACTCTCTGCCTCTTGTACGGCTTGTTGTATTGACTGTATGGTTTGGGTAATGTTATTCACTACACCACGGTGCACACCCAAACTTTTGGATTTACCAACTCCCAGGACTTCCATCTTTCCGTATTCATTATACTTCCCGACCATAGCAACAATCTTAGTTGTTCCTATGTCTAATCCTACCGCTATTTCATTTCTTTCTCTTTCCATAATGGTATTATTTTATTGTGCACACCACTTGATTACTAAATTGTAGACTAACTTTCTTGTACTTGTCCAGGCTCTTATCTTTAAGTGCCTTTTGATAAAATGCTTTAAAATTTTTGATCTTACTGTTTAAACTTTCTACTTTCCCAATAACTACCCTAAAAGAGTATACCCTAAGCTCCAACTCATATTCTCCCTTTATGTTCAGATAAACGCCAACCACATGCTTTTTTAAAAATTCATCATCCTGAATTTTCTTCAGCAATGGAAAAACTTCTGAAATTTCTCTCTCTGATACATTATGCACTAAAGGTACATGCGCCGAATAACTACCAGATAAAGGCATCGTATTTCCCGTAATGTCTACATAAAAAGGAGTAACTGCGTTCACTCTTGCAATTGGGGTGCGTTGTTTAATTCTAGCCCTAAGCTCCCCATTTACAGTAAGATACACATCAGAATACTCGATCATCTTGTGTGAATCCAGCTTTTGCTCTACTGTATTCAAAACTAAAATTTCTTTACCCACGTTCGTCACCCTTCCTTCATTTTGTATTAACAATTTATTAACCGTTACTTCATTAACATATGGATCCTGTTCTTCAACAAATTCTATTAGTACTTCGTTAATCTTTCTTTCCTTATTTCGTTTGCTCGTAAAAGCAAAAAGCAAGATCACCAATATGGCGAGGCTACTAAATTTTAAGTATGTCAAAATTCTACTTTTCATACTAGCAATGCTTCTTTAATACTACTCACTTCTTCTCCTATATCTCCTGCTCCTATCGTTACTACTACCTCGGGATTACGTTTCATTATTTCATTAACCAAATTATCTTTTGATACTAATTTTTTATCTTCATTAGAAATCATTTCTAACAACCACTTTGAGGTTACACCTTCAATTGGTAATTCTCTAGCTGGATATATATCTAATAACAGTAATTGATCAAATTGACTAAGACTTGTAGCAAAATCTGTTACAAAATCTCGAGTCCTGCTATATAAATGTGGTTGAAAAACAGCCAATACCTTTTTGCCCGGATGCATTTCTCTTACTGCCTGATGCAAAGCATTAATCTCTGTTGGGTGATGCGCATAATCATCTACATATACCAAATCATTCGTTTTGATCTGGTAGCTAAACCTTCGCTGCACACCTTTAAAAGTTAATAAAGCCTTTGCCAGCAACGCGGTTGGGGAGCCAAATAACATTGCAATAGCAAAGGCTGTTATAGCATTTAACAAGTTATGTCTACCTGGCAGGTTTAAATGCAAATCCCTTATGAGTTTGTGAGGTGTTTTTAAATTAAAAATATAAGTCCCATTATCTATTTTTATATTTTGGGCACAGTAATCAGAGTCATCATCTATCCCAAATGTGATTCCCGAAATTGGAAGCCCATTGCATACCAAAAGGTGGTCTTTTGCTCTGGATGAAAATTCTACAAATGATTCTTCTAATGCATTGGCCTCTTCGTATATATCCAAATGATCAGCGTCCATAGAGGTTATTGCTATTATATCGGGATATAATTGTAAAAAGGATCTATCAAATTCATCAGCTTCTACCACTACTACTTTGTTTCCTTCGAGGATCAGATTAGAGTTATAGTTTTCACTTATTCCTCCCAAAAAGGCAGTCACTTCGGCTCCACTTTCTTTAAGTAAATGCCCTAAAATAGCTGTTGTGGTTGTTTTACCATGTGTACCAGCAACAGCCAATGTGTATGTGTTTTTGGTAATAATTCCTAGAACCTCTGCTCTTTTCTTTAATTCGAATCCATGTTCCTGCACATATACAAATTCTTTATGATCTTTGGGAATAGCAGGAGTATACACTACCAGTGTTTCTTCTTTATTCAAGAATATTTTTGGTATTGCATCTACATTATCATCAAAATGAATAGCAATACCCATTTCGCTTAAATCCGAAGTGATTTGACTAGGCGTTTTGTCGTATCCAGCAACATTTTTACCCAAAAACTTAAAATATCGAGCAAGCGCACTCATACCGATACCCCCTATGCCGATAAAATAAATGTTCTTTATGTTCTCTAATCCTTTGCTCATTTAATCTCCTTGCGCTCTAATTACTTTTTATTAATCTTTCTATTTCATCTACAATATCTGATGTTGCGTTGGGTAATGCCAATTTTTTAATACTATCAGAAAGTTCTTTTTGTATGTTCTCTGAAGACAGCATTTCAGAAAATACACTCTGAAATGACGAGTCCAACGCTGTTTCTTTTAACATTTTAGCTCCACCTTTTTCTACAATTGCCTTTGCATTTTTGGTTTGATGGTCTTCGGCCACATTGGGTGAAGGGATGAACAGCACTGGTTTTGCTACAATACATAATTCGGAAACTGAACTTGCTCCTGCTCTCGAAATAATGATATCGGCCGCTGCATAAGCAAAATCCATCGCATCCAGAAACTGATGAACTTGCACTCCATTTTGACCATTGTATTTTTTATATTCTGAATAATATAATTTACCACATTGCCACATCACTTGAACCTCTTGTTCAGCAAAGAAATCAAGTTCTTTTTCGATCAATTGATTGATTCTTCGTGCGCCTAAACTTCCTCCTAAAATCAATACTGTTTTTTTATTTTGATCAAGGTTGTACTTCTCCAACCCCTCTTCTCTCTTTCCTTCAATTTTTAACAGATCCTGGCGAACTGGATTACCTGTTTTTACAATTTTACCTTTCGGAAAAAACCGATCCATGCCATCATAAGCTACGCATATTTTACTAGCCTCTTTAGCTAACCATTTGTTGGTGATGCCTGGAAATGAATTTTGTTCCTGAAGCACTGTAGGTATCTTTTTAGAACCCGCCACCTTAAGTAAAGGTCCACTTGCAAAACCACCAGTCCCAATTACTACATCCGGTTTAAATTTCTTGATCACTCTTCTTGATTTCCAGAGGCTCGCTATCAGTTTCAGAGGAAACAAGAGATTACTAAGTGTCAATTTTCTTTGAATCCCACTAATCCATAAGCCAATGATCTCATACCCCGCCTGGGGTACCTTTTGCATTTCCATACGATCTTTGGCCCCAACAAACAGAAATGAAGCATCAGGATACCTATTGCTCAACTCGTTTGCAATAGCTATGGCAGGATAGATATGTCCTCCTGTTCCGCCACCGGATAATATAAATTTCAATCCTTTACTCATACTGCTTCTCTTAAAACCTCTAATGGGTTTTCTTCTTTTTCTTTATCTAGTTCTTTTTCGATGATCGCTTCTCTTTTGCTACTTACACTCAGTACAATTCCTATAGCCAGACATGTCATCCAAATAGATGTTCCTCCACTACTTATTAGTGGAAGTGTTTGCCCTGTGACAGGAAATAGTTCTACAGCTACCGCCATATTAATCAGTGCTTGAAACACTATTGGAAGCCCCACACCAATGACGAGCAGCTTCCCAAATACGTCTTCGCTTTTATGAGCAACAACAACCAGCCTGAAAAGCAAAAACATATACAGCAACATCAAGAATACACCGCCCAAAAAGCCCCACTCTTCGATAATAATTGCATAAATAAAATCTGAAGATGACTGCGGTAAAAAGTTTCTTTGTACACTCTTTCCTGGTCCCGTACCGATAACTCCACCACGAGCAATCGCTATTTTTGCACGTTCTATCTGATAATCTTCTTGTGTATCTTTATTATCTACGAAATTCTCGATTCTACTTACCCATGTATCAACCCTGTTAGGAAACATTCCCGGAAAAGCCTTGGCAAATAGAATAAAGAACACCAACACTATAAAGCCAGTTCCCAGAACCACTGAAATATATTTTAACGGATATCCGCCCAGAAACACCAGCATGATCACCATAGAAAATATAATTGCCGCCGTAGAAAAGTTTGCAGGTAAAATCAACATCAATACTAAAAACACAGGCAACCAAAGAGGTAATAATGATTCTTTGAACGAAATAGTTTGATCCTTAATTTTTGACAGGTACCTTGCTACATACGCCATCAATACCACGGCAGCCAACGTAGAAGTTTGGAATGTTACCCCAACAAAAGGAACACGAATCCACCTACTGGCATTAGCTCCTTCGATAGTCGTATTTTGAGCCATTGTTACGAGTAACAAAACCAACACAACTGGTATCATTATTATTGAAAGCCCTTTGAAATAATGGTATGGTATTTTATGAACTCCATACATAATTAAAAAGCCCAATACCAGATGAGCAAAATGTTTTATCAAAAAACTGAACGTATCTCCGTCTCCATACAAATATGCCAAATTACTACTCGCACTATAAACAGGTAGAAAAGAAAATAATGCCAACAGAGCCACTACAGCCCAGATTACTTTATCACCCTTTATATTTCTTAGTATTTTGGTCATTTCCAGTATTATCTATTATTATTGTAATTATTTATCAACTCCTTTATGTTTAATTTTCTGTGATTCTCTATTATAATTCTCTTACTGCTTCTTTAAAAAGTCTTCCTCTTTCTTCATAATTCTTAAACAGATCAAAACTTGCACAGGCAGGGGACAACAGTACATTATCATTTCTCTCTGCTATTTTATACGCTATTTCGACCGCTTCTTTCATCGATTGGGTTTCTACTATGTTATCTACACAGTTCCCAAAGGCGTTAATAATCTTGGTATTATCTACCCCCAAGCAAATAATGGCTTTCACCTTTTCATTTACCAGTGAGTACAACTCTGAGTAATCATTACCTTTATCTACTCCCCCAACAATCCAAACAGTTGCCGACTTCATTGCATCTAATGCATAGAAGGTTGCATTTACATTGGTTGCTTTAGAATCATTGACATACTGTACATTATTAATTTTTAGTACATTCTCTAACCTATGTTCCACTCCGTGGAAGTTCTCCAGGCACTCCCTAATAGTTACCTTTCGTATTTTCAATAATTGTGATACAGTAGCCGCGGCCATTGCATTTTTCACGTTATGATTCCCCTTTAATGATAAATCTGTTGTTGGCATGATGATTTTGTTGTTATCTATTGTTATGTTTATATTTCCTTCTTTTAAATAAGCCCCGTTTTCTATTTTTTTTGTCAATGAAAAAGGCAGTAATCTTGACTGAATGGGATGTTTTTTTAAATATTCTGTTATTACTTCATCATCTGCATCATAGATGAAGTAATCATTAGCCGTTTGATTCATTGTGATTCTGAATTTTGATGCGATATAATTTTCAAACTTATATTCGTATCGATCCAGATGATCAGGTGTAATATTGGTTAAAACAGCTATATGCGGAGCAAAATCTCTGATTCCGTCTAACTGGAAACTACTAAGTTCTAACACATAAAAAAGAGCATCATTTTCTGCAACTTGTCTAGCAAAGCTATCTCCAATATTTCCCGCCATATTTACCTCAAGTCCCCCATGCTTCAATACATGATGAGTTAGCATTGTAGTAGTAGTTTTCCCGTTACTTCCGGTTATTCCTACTATGGTTGCTTTGGTATATTTTGAAGCAAACTCTATCTCAGACACCACCGGGATTTCCTTGGCATTAAGTTTTTGAACCAACTCAATTTTATCAGGAATCCCTGGGCTCTTCATCACGATATCTGCATTCAGAATTTTGGACTCTGTATGCTGCTTTTCTTCCCATTCGATTTCAAAATTTCTAAGAACTTCTTTATAATGATCTGTAATCGTTCCTTTATCAGAAACAAAAACATGGTATCCTTCTTTTTTTCCCAAAATAGCAGTTCCCGCGCCGCTTTCTCCTGCACCCAAAACGACAAGTCGTTTTTTTATTTTTGAATTAAGATTCACGACTTCTATTCTTATGAGGATAACATCCCCCTAACCCCCTTCAAAGGGAGAATTACTACTGTTTTTATAATCCATTCACATCCAATCATTATCTCACTTTTAATGTGATCACGGCCATGATTGCAAGAAAAATTCCTACAATCCAAAACCTAGCTACAATCTTACTTTCATGTATTCCTTTTTTCTGGTAATGATGATGCAATGGAGACATTAGGAATATCCTTCTCCCTTCTCCATACTTTTTTCTTGTATACTTGAACCAGCTAACCTGCATCATCACCGATAAGGTTTCTATAAAAAATATTCCGCACAAAATAGGTATCAGGAACTCTTTACGTATTGCAATGGCTATGACAGCAATAATACCTCCTATGGTAAGACTACCTGTATCTCCCATAAAAACCTGGGCTGGATATGTGTTGTACCACAGAAACCCAACTAGCGCTCCAGCAAAAGCAGTGATAAAAATGGTCATCTCACCCGAATTTGGGATATACATTACATTGAGGTAATCTGAAAAAATGATATTACCCGACACCCATGCAAACAAAGCCAATGTGAGCACAATAATAGCTGAAGAACCCGCCGCGAGACCATCAATCCCATCGGTGAGGTTTGCCCCATTTGAGACTGCAGTTACAATAAAAATTACTATGGGTATAAAAATCAACCAAGCATATTTTGTCATTTCTGGACTAATCCATGAAATCAGATCTGCATAGTCAAATTCATTATTCTTAAAAAATGGAATCGTTGTCTTGGTAGACTTTATTGCTGGGTTAAAATCAGACTCTTTCTCGTTGGTGCTTATAACTTGCTCTGTACCAGTGTTTACTTTTTCCTGCCGTACGGTAATATCTTTATGAAAATACATGGTACATCCCACAATGAGCCCCAATCCTACCTGACCTATTACTTTAAATTTTCCGGCTAAACCTTCTTTATCTTTTCTTTTAATCTTTAAAAAATCATCGGTGAAACCGATAACTCCCATCCATAATGTTGTGACAATAAGAAGGACCACGTAAATATTATCCAGCTTGGCAACTAACAGTACTGGAACTAGCGTTGCCAAAATGATAATTATTCCACCCATAGTAGGTGTTCCTGCTTTTTCAGATTGACCTTCTAGACCTAATTCACGAATACTCTCACCCATTTGTTTTTTCCTAAGAAATCGAATAATCCGTTTACCATAAATAGTAGAAATAAGCAATGACAAAATGATTGCAATCGCTGCTCTAAAGGTTATAAATTGAAACAACGATGCCCCGGGGAACTGGTATTCGTTTTCCAAATATTCAAATAGATAGTATAGCATAGGTTATTACCTTCAGTACACTTAGGTACTAGAAGGATTTCATTTGTTTAATTTCTCTAGTTCTTCTTTAACAATATTAAAATCATCAAAATCTATTCGCTCACCATTAATCTCCTGATACGTTTCATGTCCTTTTCCAGCAATTAGGATGATATCATCTTTCTCTGCTAATTGGCAAGCCGTTTTTATAGCTTGTTTTCGATCTGTAATCGAAAGTGTTTTTTTATAGTCCTGAGGTTCTACTCCTTTTTCAATATCTTCGATAATCAGATCTGGATTTTCAGTCCTGGGATTGTCACTGGTAAAAATTACCTTATTACTTAATCTTGCTGCTATATTTCCCATTACCGGACGCTTCATTTTATCTCTATCACCCCCACATCCCACTACAGTAATTAATGTTTCATTATTAGAACGGATATCATTAATTGTTTCTAATACATTCTTTAAGGCATCCGGAGTATGTGCATAGTCTACGATTGCAGTAATTTTTTCTTCTGAAATAAGGTACTGAAACCTACCACTTACACTTTGTAAATCACTTAATAACTGAAGTATTTCTAAAGTCTCAAGACCTAGTAATTCTGCTGTTCCAAAAATTGCTAACAAATTGTATGCATTAAAACTTCCTATAAGTTTTGTCCATACTTCATGATCATTTAACTTAAGAAACAATCCCTCTAAATTATTTTCTAAAATCTGACCTCTATAATCTGCATATGATTTTAGAGCGTAGCTATATTTTTTGGCTTTGGTATTCTGAACCATAAAAGCCCCATTCTTATCATCATTATTGATCAACACAAAAGCATCAGTCGGTAATTCATCAAAAAATGCTTTTTTTACATCGCGATATTCTTTAAATGTATTATGGTAATCGAGATGATCATGAGATAAGTTTGTAAATATCCCTCCAGCGAATTTCAATCCTTCGGTACGTTTTTGATGAATCCCATGAGAACTAACCTCCATAAAACAGTATTCTACCCCTGCTTTATTCATCTCTTTGATATAATAATTAATAGTCAAAGAATCTGGTGTTGTATGAGTCGCCTTAAACTCATGGGTATCGACCAATATTTTAACTGTTGAAAGCAATCCTACCTTATAACCTGCTTTCTTAAAAAGCTGATATAACAGGGTAGCTATGGTTGTTTTACCGTTGGTACCTGTAACTCCTACAAGTTTCAAATTTTCTGAAGGCGAGCCGTAATAATTTGCTGCCATTATTGCCAATGCAGATTGCGTATCCTCAACTTCGACATAGGTTACTCCATTCACCTTTATCTCTGGTATCTTCTCACAAATAATTGCTTTTGCGCCTTCATTAATTGCTTTTTCTATAAAACCATGACCATCAGACACCGAACCCTGTATTGCCACAAACACATCTTCCGAACCAACCTTTCTCGAGTCAAATTCGATCTTACTAATGCTCATATTGGTATTACCCACTACAGCATTAATTGCAACTTTATATAATATGTCTTTCAATTCTGTCACGACAACTCTAATCTTACTGTTTGATTTTCTTTTACTTTGGTTCCTGGTTCTATAGATTGCTTGTTTACTGTTCCTGATCCTTTTAATTCTACTTTAAGCCCCATATTCTCCAAAAGAGAAATAACATCCATTGCCGGCATCCCTTTCACATTAGGCATAATGGTTTTATACTTTTGAGCCTTTAGATAGTATTTTTCATAACTATTTACTACCGGCTTGTTTTCTACGACTTCATATGAAACTTCATCTATAACTGGGATGTCATTATATATTTTTGTTGCTATAGTTTTGAATACAGGAGCCGCGACCTCGCTACCGTAATATCCTTTTTCCTTATTGGGTTTATGAATTACCACAATGCAAGAATATATAGGTTTGTCTGCTGGGAAATACCCTGCAAAAGATGATATATATTCACGTTCCTTATCCTTTCCGTAATTGCCCCAACAAGTACCTGTTTTCCCGGCAATCTGAAAATTACTGGTATGGATATTATCTGCCGTACCTCTTTTCACAACATTTTTCATCATCTCTTGTGCAATCTTGGCGGTTTTTTTGGAACAAATTGTAGGGTTAAGAATTTCTTTATCGAATCGTTCACGTGTCTTATCCCATGTTTTTACTTCTTTAATAAATCTAGGCTTCACCATTTCTCCATTATTAGCAATGGCATTATAAAAAGCCAATGTCTGCAATGGAGTAATTGCTACGCCATACCCATGAGCCATCCATGGCAACGTTGTTCCGTACCAATCTTTATCACCAGGGTAAGGGATTTTTGGCACACCTTCTCCTTTAATCGCTAAACCAAGGGTTTCTCCTAATCCCATATTGATCAATCGGTCCACAAATTTTCTGGGATTATCCTTATAATTATCGTTAATCATTTTTGCAAAGGCTGTATTAGAAGAAACTTCAAAAGCCCTTGCTACCGATATTTTACCATATCCTCCCCAACGAGAATCTTTTACCACGCGATCATAAAACTTTGCTCGCCCATTTTCGGTATCAATTACATAGCTAGAATCTATTACTCGATCTTCAAGTGCCGCTACCATCGTCATTAATTTGAAAGTTGACCCCGGTTCGTGAGATTCTCCTACGGCATAGTTTAGTTTTTCATAATACTTTCCGGCTTTGGTGCGGCCAAGATTAGAAATCGCTTTTATTTCTCCAGTTCTGGTTTCCATCACCACAACAGTACCATGTTCTGCCTCAAACCTTTCAAGTTGTCCCAATAGGGCATGATGTGCAATATCCTGGATATTAACATCGATTGTAGAAACCACATCATATCCATCCTGTGGTTCCACTTCATTAGCATCTCCAATAGGTTTCCATTGATTTTTTGCGATTTTTTGTTTTTTTCGTTTCCCCTCTTTTCCTCGTAAAAAGGGCCCATATGCTCCTTCTAGTCCGACTCTTGTATAATATCCGTTCTCATCCCTTCTTTCGTACCCCACGGTTCGTTCTGCAATTTTACCAATAGGATGTTCCCTTACTGTACTTTGCTCTACGATTAGCCCGCCACGATTAGCCCCGAATTTAAATAGTGGAAATTCTTTAACCCTCATGTACTGAGAGTACCCTAAATTTCTGCGTATTAACAAATACCTATTCTTATTTGCTCTTGCAGTTCTTATGATCTTATCATAATAAGCGACTGGTTTTCCAAATTCTTTGGACAATGCTTTGCATAATGGCTTCACGTATTCTCTGAAATCTTTATCAGTTACCGTAACTACATCAAACCTTATGTTATATTTTGGAACCGAGGTCGCAAGTAAATTACCTTTACTATCATAAAGGTTTCCGCGATTGGCAGGAATATCAAAGGTTTTAAAAACTCGCTCCTGCGCTTTTTTTCGATACATATCACCTTCGACAAACTGTATGTTCACTAATTTTATTAACACCACAACGGCAAAAACGAACATACATGCTGCGATAAAATACAACCTGTTTAATATGTTTTTTTCTTTTATTGCCAACAGCTTAGTTTTTTACAATTATTTTTTGGGGAGGTGTAGTAGGGCGTTTTAGTCCTTCCTGGGTCATCTTTCTTATTATAGAAGACTCCATTTTAAGCCTCATCAATTCTGTTTTTCCATCTACAAATTGCGTTCTTAACTCTCTCACCTCATTATTCAATCGTGCTATCTCGTGCACTTTCCGTTCTGCATTATGAGAGCTGGCAATCATTACTATAGCCAACAAAGAAAGAAACAACAACATCCTCCAATTCTTCATTGCATCATCTGCAATTAGGAACTTTCCTTTAAGTATGTCATACATTGTTTGCTTCATATTCTTTCTGCTATTCTTAGCTTAGCACTGCGTGCTCTATTATTTTCTTTAATTTCTTCTTCGGCTGGTACAATCAATCCGCCAACTTTTTTAAATGGCACCGATACGTTACCGTATAAATCTTTCTCTGGCTCACCTTCAAACATTCCGCTACGAATAAATCGCTTTACCAACCTATCTTCGAGGGAGTGATATGAAATCAAACTAATTCGACCACCCTTATCCAAAAGCTCAACAGTCTGCTCCAAAAACTCTTTAAGTGCATCGATCTCTTGATTCACCTCAATTCGTATTGCCTGATATATCTGAGCCAATATTTTATGCTCTTTGTGTTTTGGCAAAAATGGAGCTAACACTTCTTTCAATTCTGAACTGGTTTTTATAGATCCTGTTTTCCTGGCACCTACAATAGCTCTTGCTAGTTTGGGCGAGTTTCTCAATTCACCATATTCTAAGAACATTTTTCTAAGATCAGCTTCAACATACTCATTAACCACCTCAAAGGCCGAAAGCATGTCACTTTGATTCATTCTCATATCCAAATCTGCTTCAAACCGGGTCGAAAAACCTCTTTCTGCTACATCAAACTGATGCGATGAAACGCCAAAATCCCCAAGAATCCCATCTACTTTTCTCACACCATAGAATCTAAGAAAACGCCTGATGAACCTAAAATTCTCATTGATTAGTGTAAAACGATCATCATCTATAGCATTATTTAAAGCATCTTGATCTTGATCAAAAGCAAACAATTTACCCTCGGAGCCCAATCTTTTTAAAATCTCTCTAGAGTGCCCTCCACCACCAAAAGTTACATCTACATATACTCCATCTGGTTTGATCGCTAGACCATCCACGGTTTCCTTCAGCAAAACTGGATTATGATACTCAGTTTGTTCCATCTACTACTTTACTAATACTTCAATTAAGTAAATTCACTATTCCGCACCCATTTCATCATCAAATCCCATCACTTCTTCGGCCAAATCCGCAAAATCAACAGCCACATCATCGATTGCTTTTTCATATAGATCTTTATCCCAAACCTCAATAATATTAACAGCCGACGACAGCACTAGCTCTTTAGTAATACCCGCAAACCCAATAAGATCTTTAGGTATCAAAAGACGTCCTGCACTATCGATCTCTACAACTTTTACTCCGGCAGTAAACCTTCTTATAAAATCATTGTTCTTCTTCTTGAAGCGATTGAGCTTGTTGATTTTTTGCATCAAAAGGTTCCATTCGGCCATCGGATACAACTCCAAACACTTCTGAAACACTGATCTTTTCAATACAAAACCATCTTGCAGCACAGGCGAAAGTTGCTTTTTAAAAGCCACAGGCATCATGAGACGTCCCTTAGCGTCTGCCTTACATTCATATGTGCCGATTAGATTTACCACTTCATTTCCCTAAACGTTTAATTAGCCAAATATATTGAAAAATTTACCACAATTTACCACAATTTACCACATTGTTAATAAGTTATGGCTCAAAAAACACATTTGAAACAATTGAAAACTTTAAAAAATTGTTTATCAGCACACTAGCAAAGTGCTAATAAAACCCATGTTTTAGCTAATTCAGGATATAAATAATTTGAAGAAAAAAAAATTATAAGAAATCATTCTGTAGTATTAATAAAAAATCTTAAAACTAATTATGAAAATGCTATATTTGCTTTTAATTCTTGTAAGAAGTATTAATGAAGCACGAATTAAAAAAAGACGGAAAGTTTAGTTATCTGGATATAGGAGAAGGCACACCAATCATCATTTTACACGGTTTGATGGGTGGTCTGAGTAATTTTGAAGGTGTAGGCTCATACTTCCCTGAACAAGGATATAAAGTATTAATACCTGAACTTCCAGTTTACACTTTACCATTGATAAAAACCAAGGTAAGCACCTATGCAAAATTCCTTAAAGATTTTATTGATCATTTGGGATATGGAAATAAAGAAGCGGTCCTTCTTGGCAACTCATTAGGTGGCCACATTGCGTTGTTATGCACCAAAATGTATCCTGAAAAGGTCAAAGCTCTTGTAATTACAGGCAGCTCTGGGCTTTATGAAAGCGCTATGGGCGAGAGCTATCCTAAACGTGGTGATTATGAATACATTAAAGCCAAAGCGGAGAATGTTTTCTACGACCCTGCAATTGCTACCAAAGAAATCGTAGATGAAGTCTACTCTACTGTTAATGATCGTAATAAACTTATAAGGACCCTTGCCATTGCCAAAAGTGCAATTCGCCATAATATGGCAAAAGACTTGCCTAAGATGAATACTCCAACCTGCATTATATGGGGTAAAAATGATAATGTGACTCCTCCTGAAGTAGCTGATGATTTCAACCGATTATTACCAGATTCTGATCTATACTGGATTGACAAATGTGGACATGCAGCCATGATGGAGCACCCAGAAGAGTTTAATAAACTTCTTCATAATTGGTTAAAAGAACGCAATATCTAACCATTAACTATTCACTATGAAAATTAGCAGCGCTGAATTTGTAATAAGTAACAGCGATGTGGCCAAATGCCCAAAGGACAAATTACCCGAATATGCATTTATTGGAAGGTCTAATGTGGGAAAATCCTCATTGATCAATATGTTGACAGGTCGTAAAAGCCTTGCTAAAATCTCTGGAAGACCAGGGAAAACCCAATTAATTAATCATTTTATCATCAACAAAACATGGTTTCTGGTAGACTTGCCAGGATATGGATATGCGCGAGTATCAAAATCTGCAAAAAAGGTCTTTCAAAAATTTATTACGGCTTATTTCTCGAAAAGAACACAATTAGTAAGTGCTTTTGTATTGGTCGATTGTAGACACGAACCTCAAAAAATTGACTTAGAGTTCATGCAATGGTTGGGAAAAAATCAAATACCATTTTCTATAATTTTTACAAAAGCCGATAAGCTCTCAAAGAACAAATTACCGATACAAATCAATAATTACATTGAAGAAATGTTAAAGTATTGGGAAGAAATGCCAAATTACTTTATCACGTCCTCTTCTTCGGGATTAGGAAAAGATGATGTTCTTAATTATATAGATGATATTAATGTTCAATTAAAAAGTTCGTAACCTACATTCTTCTCTCTAATAGTTTAATTAGTTTTTCTACAGATTGTAAAGACGTCAATTCTTCTGAATCTAAAATGACTTCAATTCTTTCCCCCTTTTTTCGAAGAATAATTGGAAAATTATAGACTTCACTAGTTAGATAGAATTTCAAAAATTCATCCTTATACATAAATACAAACTCTGTATTTGTATTTTCTATAAAATCTCTCCATCTCTGTTTTTCAGAAAAGTAACCATGGGTAAGACTGCACAGGTCGCAGGAATATGTTGACGGGCTGATAATCTTATGAGCTATGTCTAACGATTTACTCAAAATACCGGATTTAGCATTATAAACAAATATCAAGACTTTACTCAAAACCCTTTATTTTGAATATTTTGTCTACAGAAACTTCAAAACCTTTCGTTTACTCTCTTTTTAATTCTAATTTTTCGGCAAAATAATCACAGAAATCTTTCATGGTAGCAGACATTTTTTCGTCTTGTGTCGCACGATAAAATGTATCACTCATTGCCATTAAAGTTTGATGAAAGAAAATTTTCATTTCGTCTACAGGCATATCTTTGGTCCATAAATCGATACGCAGGCTTTCTTTATTTTTACTATCCCAAACAGAAAGCAACATTGCTTTTGTCTCTTCATCCTCTACACCGCCGTCTTTTGCTGTCCATTTTAATTGTTCAGGTATACGATTTTCGTCTAGTGCTATATCTATTTTGATTTCTGATTTATGCTCAATTGCCATTATCGTGCAGGTTTATATTTTGATGTATTAAAAATTGTTTCGGCATCTGCCAGTAATAATTGCCGCAAAGATACATTGTTATTTTTCATATAAGAAGCCACGATTCGCAAACCAATAAATTGACCAATCCTGTCGGGTGCCTCTTTATCAATTTCTTCGAGATAAAACTTTGAAAAAGGTGCCGGATACAAAAATCTTGGCAAAAGATCGCTATCTGTACTATATAATAATTGCCTGTCTACAAAATATCTCCAGATTTGTTCTTCATTGGCCTCGGCCCATGCATATTGTTCTTTGGTATAGCCCATTTTTTGGGCATTATTAAAGCTTGGAAGAAAAAGATCTTTTAGGTATAATTCTTTCCCAAAAGAAACTAAATTTCCTAAAAAGGTTCTATCTCTTATTGGGCCAACAAGATTTTTGGTATACATAGACGCTACATCAGGCAATATCTGCTCTCTTTCAAAGTTTTGTCTTAGGTATTTTTGAATTCCTTCATAAAAATGATGTTCTTTCCCAAGGTATGTATCTAACGAAATAATCAATAGGTCTTTGGTAATAACTACTTTATTACGATAATCTACATCCGATGTAATTGTAACCACTTTGGGCACCTTGATCTCGGGAAAGTAAAATTTAATATATTGAAAAAGAGAACGAAGCTGTTCTTTTTCCTCAGAAAGATCAGAAAAAGCCTTTTCTACTTCTTTATTTAATTCTAATTGAATCGTATCTTTTGCCTTATTGATCCATGTACTATCCGCATATTTTTCTGAAAACAAAAAGGGATACTTTATCTTTAATTCAGGTAAATTCTCTTTGTTTAATCCGGCAAAAGATCGATCAAAACGCTCAATATTAATTTCTACAGGAATTTTGGCAGCTTCTTTTTCTATTTTACTTTCTCTCTTACAGGATAGTAAAAAACAAAATATGAACATAAATTTTAATAATACAGCAGTTTTCATCTTTAAATTATAATATCCCATCAAATAATTTCTATTACTGTACAACGCCATCTTTTTTTATTAATTTTATGATCACAAAGATAATGCAACGAATTGCGAATTGTGAATTTATGCACAACATTATCTAATACAAACTATTCGGATTAACTAAAATAACAAACACTTAAACATGCAAACAGAAAAAGTAATCGATCATATCACAAATTGGCTAAAAGAATATGCAACCAAAGCAAATATTGATGGTTTTGTAGTAGGAGTTAGCGGAGGAATTGATAGTGCCGTTACTTCTTCTTTATGTGCACGCACAGGTTTAAAAACACTCTGTGTAGAAATGCCTATTCACCAAGCTCAAAGTCAAGTTACTCGAGCACAAGAGCATATCGCACAATTAAAAGAAAGATACTCGAACGTGTCTGATGTAAACGTGGATCTTACTCCAGTTTTTGAACAGGTAAAATCTGCTGTCCCAGAAGTTGAAGCAAATGCGCAGCTGGATCTATCTCTTGCCAATACAAGAGCAAGATTAAGAATGACCACATTATATTATTTTGCCGGTTTACATAAATATCTGGTTGCTGGAACGGGAAACAAAGTTGAAGATTTTGGAGTTGGCTTTTATACAAAATATGGTGACGGAGGAGTAGATTTAAGCCCAATTGCCGATTTAATGAAAAGTGAAGTTTATGCTTTGGGAAAAGCTCTTGAAGTCCCTCATTCTATTCAAATTGCTGCTCCTACTGACGGGTTATTTGGAGATAGTAGAAGTGATGAAGATCAAATTGGAGCGAGTTATGATGAATTAGAATGGGCCATGAGAATGAAAGATGATGACAAAAATATTGATGATTTTGAAGGAAGAGAACAAGAAGTTTTTAGAATTTTTATTCGTCTAAATACCGTAAACCAACATAAAATGAACCCTATTCCGGTCTGTAATATACCCGTTAATCTATTATAATAAGCACTTTGTCGATAATTTGACAAAAAAAAGTTTACGAGGACTAGTTCTTAGTAATTTTGCACAAAGACAAAAAGTTACCCCTAGCCTAAGCAGATGTTAAAATCTTAAATTTAAACTAACATTAACAATCGTAAACAAGAATGACAACCGTATTAATCGCTGATCATCATCCAATTACTAGGAAAGGGATCGTTTCTTTATTTCGCCACTCAGAAGATTTTGAGATTATTGGTAAAGTAAGTAACGGAAACGAGATGTATGACGTTTTGAAAGCTAGCACTCCTGATGTACTTATCATGGAGCTGGATCTACCACAAATTAATGGAATCATGGCTTTGAGAACAATCAAAAAAGAATTTACCGGAATAAAAGTGATTATTTTTAGTTCACATCCTGAAGAAATGTATGCTCTAAGCGCTATAAAAGCAGGAGCTTCAGCCTATTTATCTAAAACTGTTCCTACCAAAATACTAAAAAAAGCAATTGAGCGTGTAGCTAGAGGGGGTATTTATCTGAATGACAACTTAACGCAGCAATTGGCAAATGGGAACGCAAGTGAAAATAACATGGTCGTGAAGTACAAAAAATTATCTTCAAGAGAAATAGAGGTACTCAACCTTTTATCTTCTGGTAAAAGAAACAAGGATATTGCAACGACTTTATCAATTAACGAAAAAACCGTAAGCACGTACAAAACAAGACTTTTGAAAAAATTAAAAGTAGACAACCTTGCCGATCTAATCCATCAATCAAGGCTTTTACACATTAGTTAAACCACTCGGTTTAGTTTTTCGGATAATATTTTTTTCAAAGAAAGGTAATCCATGATATCTTGAATAGATTCTTGATTATCTAAGGTATTTTGAGCTTTCACTTCTTGTGAGAGCTCTTCTACTTTTTGAGATATTAAAAACCTTCTTAAATTTAGAATAATATCACTTACATATTGAGAAACAGTATAGTCTTTTTGCTTTACATGAATCTCCATATCGTGCCAGCGATGTAAAGAATACCGTTCTTCATTCATCATTATAGCTGTGATATCTGAAGCAATTTCGGGGGGGACATGATTAATGAAATTTTCTATTTTAAATTCCTCATTTTGATGCAATTGTTCTATCAAAATAGTATACATCCCTTTAAAGCTGTCATTAGCAAACTCTATTTCATCATCTTGTAAATCAAGATATATTTTTTCAAAGACCTTTGCATTATGAACTTCGGGTTCAAGCACAAGTTCGCCTTCGTCATTTTCTTTAAGTATAAGATCTTCAAACTCCTCTTCTCGTTGCCCATAAAGCAAAAGAATCTCAATAATCTTACGTTCTAATTCGAATTGTTCATCAACCTTTGGTGATTGGGCCATTTCATTTTTAACAACCTCTAGTGATTTTTGTTGATTTTTTTGTTGTTTACGCTGGTCTTTAACATCATCGTTGCGCATTTGGGCCAATGTATCAAAAAGAACATCTTCAGAAATATCCATGATGCGAGAACATTCCCGTACATAGATTTCTCGTTTGATTACATCTGGTATCTTTGAGATACTGGTAACCATATCTCGAATTAACTCTGCTTTTTTTATCGGATCATTTTTTGATTCTTTCTGCAGTAACGAGGCTTTGAAGCTAATAAAATCCTGCATATTTTCTTCAAGATACAGGGCTAACTCTTCTAATGTATTTTGCTTTGCAAAACTATCTGGGTCTTCACCTTCGGGAAAGCTACAAACTTTCACATTCATTCCTTGCTCTAAGATTAGATCAATACCTCGTATAGAAGCACGCATTCCGGCTGCATCACTATCAAACAGCACTGTGATGTTTTTTGTAAGCCTGCTAATAAGCCTAATTTGATCTGATGTTAAAGCTGTTCCAGAAGAAGACACTACATTTTTTACTCCGGTTTGGTTAAATTGAATGACATCGGTATATCCTTCAACCAAGTAACAATTATCTTCTTTGGCGATAGATTGCTTGGCATGATAAATTCCGTACAAGATTTTACTTTTATGGTAGATATCACTTTCTGGAGAATTGAGATACTTGGCCGCTTTTTTCTCATTAGTCAATATCCTTCCACCAAAACCTAGAACTCGACCAGACATAGATTGAATAGGAAACATCACCCTGCCTTTAAAACGATCAAATTGTTTTTCTTCTTTAACAATTGTAAGCCCAGTTTTCTCAAGGTATTCCAATTTATACCCCTTCTTTATAGCCTCTGATGTAAATGCATCCCAAGAATCGGGAGAATACCCTAATCCGAATTTTTTTATAATTTCTTCGGTAAACCCTCGCTCTTTAAAATAGGTCAATCCAATAGCTTTCCCTTGTTCTGTTTTGTGCAGGGAGTTCTGAAAAAAGGTATTGGCAAACTCGCTAACCAGATACATGCTCTCTCGCTCATCAGCCTGTTGTTTTTGCTCATCGGTCTGTTCGGTTTCTTCGACCTCGATATTATATTTCTTTGCGAGATACTTTATTGCTTCTGGATAGGTAAAATGTTCGTGCTCCATTAAGAAAGCCACCACATTCCCTCCTTTTCCACTCGAGAAATCTTTCCATATCTGCTTTACAGGAGAAACCATAAAAGAAGGCGTTCTTTCATCGCTAAATGGGCTTAATCCTTTAAAATTACTCCCTGCCTTTTTTAACTGTACAAAATCTCCTATCACTTCTTCTAAGCGAGCAGCATCAAACACAGCATCTATGGTAGACTTATGGATCATATAATATTATGACTGAATATTTGTAACAAAAATAGCATAATTCTTGATGATACAATCTTGAACTCTACAAAACAAAAAAACCTGGTAAGTATTAGATACTTACCAGGTTTTAATTTCAATAAATTAAGAAAAGTGTTTTCTTAAAGTGAAACTATAGTTTTGTAAACTGTCTAGTTACGAAACCTTCTTTTTCTCCTGTAATTCTCACAAAATATGTACCTGCCTGGAATGAACTTACATCAATTTGCGCTTTAGCCCCTTCGTATATACGTTGCCCGTACATTGAGAAGATTTCTATATTTTGAATCGCTTCTTTACCAACAGAAATATTTAAGGTATTCTTTGTAGGTACTGGATACAACTTAAATAGACCTACTTTATCATTAAGATCAGTCAAAGGATACGTCTCTAATCTAACTGCAGAACCTTCTACGCAGAATGCAGTTGCCTCAGAACTAGTAAATTCTCCTCCAGAAACAATAGTTCCAGCACTACTTGATAGGGTGTAAGAACCTGTTCCATATTGACAACAAATACCATCTCCAAAGGAATCAGAAATTGTAAAAGTATAGTCACCAGACCCCAAACCATTAATATTCTCGGTTACAGTAGACCCATCAGGGTTTGCAGTAGAATAACTTTCAGAAGCTACAACAGCACCTCCAGAATCTGTTAACGTCCAAGAGGTTTCTTGAGGATAATCATCAAAAGTGATACTTAATGTCAAATCTCCATCAGCACAGTTTCCTCCAGGATCTGAACCAGTTATAAGTGATACTGCATCTATTGCTGCATCTGCTCTCCAGGTACCACCAGTAACTCGATTAAATCTTAATTGTACGCCAGTTCCTAGATAAGCCGCTAGATCGATAGTTGCGGTTTGCCATGAGTTTCCTTGGTTTCCACTTCTATTCCAAATACTCGTCCATGATGCACCTTCGTCATTACTTGCCTCAACATCTAGTGACCCAAAATCATTAGCTCCAAACATATGGTATTTGAAAGAGAACGTAGCGGCGGTTGCAGCGCCAAGATCAAAACATGGAGAAGTTAAAATTGCTTGTTTATTAGGATATCCTGTTCCATTTCCTGAAGCCTCTACATAAATATAGAATGATCCGTCATCTGCACTAGATGGACCTGTTCTACTTGAAGAAGTACCATTGGCATCACGTGTCCAATCAAGATCATCTCCAGAGTTTTGAGTCCAACCTCCTAATGCAGTTTCGAAACTTTCGTTGTAAGGTGCTGCTATACCACCTATACATCCTGTAGCCAATGGAGTTGTAACGCTAAGCGCACTACTTGCAGCTGAAGCATTTCCTGCCGCATCTTTTGCAATTACTGTAAATTGGTATGTAGTTTCCGGAGACAGGCTTGTAACTGTCGCCGTAGTTTCTGTAACAGTATCCACAACAACTCCATCTTGCAGAACGTCATATTCTACAACTCCAACATTATCTGTAGAAGCATCCCAGCTTATAGTTGCCTGATTTGCAGCTACATTTGATGAAATTAAATTAGCTGGAACTGAAGGAGCTTCAGTATCCGGAGCTGCGGTAGTAACAGATAAAGTTGCACTTGCTGCGGATTCGTTTCCGGCTGCATCTTTTGCTATTACAAAGAAATCATAAGAGGTACTTGCTGTCAATCCAGAAACATCAATTGTAGTGGTTGCCACAGTTCCTATAACAGCCCCATCTTGATATACATCATAACCTGTTACTCCTATATTATCTGTAGATGCATCCCAGTTAAGTGTTAGAGAATTCTCGGTTACAGAAGTAGATGCTAAATTCGCAGGTGCAGTAGGTACTTCAGTATCAGGAGTATCTGGTGCCAGTTTAAAGGCTACTACGTGATTTTTTCTAAAACCAGCATCAAAAATTTCACCTATGTGCCAGAAAGTCATATCGTCTGTTGGATCGATGGTCATATGTGCATAATCTCCATATCGTAAAGATGGGTCTGATTGTGTACCATTTACAGCCACTTGCTCTGTAAGTGTCATGGTACCCAAAGGATCACTTGAAAGTCGACCTGTATATCGTATTGAAGGAAATACTGATGTACTAACCACGGTGTATGCAAGACCAATATTACCCTGAACATCCATAGCCATACTACCACAAAACGCACTTAAACCATCTGGCTGAACATACGTTCCTTCCTGGAATATTGTCCAAGGTTGACCATCTGCAGTTTGTCGTAACTCATACCACCGAATACCCGCAAGGTCATCGTTACCATTCAAGTCTACCACAAAATTTAACACTATAGAATTATGTGTCCCAAAACGTCTATAATTGGTCATATACATCATAGTGGCCTGCAATGCATCTATATCTGATCCAGAAGGTTGTGGCAAATTTGAGAATGATCCACCATCAAACACGCTATCAAATGGTGCTGTGGTTATCTCCTGTGGTTGAGAAATCGTAGAGTTTCCTGGGTTTGCCCAATCAACATCGGTTGTCCATACCTTAATATGGTCTTGAGAAATACCTGACCAACTATCATCTTGTAAATACTGAATGGTATGTCCTACACCAACTGGAGGCAAACTTGCGCCTGTAGCATTAGATCCACTAGGACTATAAAACCCATTAGTTTCTGCTCCCGGTAGTGGGAAACCTATAAATCCGGCAGTAGCATCTCCAACCAGCATTTTATCTCTTTCTGCAGCAAATACCACATCATTCCCACTTGGATTGTTCTGATCTTTGTTTGCTGTGATATAATATCCATCGCTCCAAATAGAAAGTTTTTCATAATCGGGAAAAGACCCTGTATTAAACCTGTAAGTAAACCAGCCATCATTAACTGGATCTGGTCCCTGTCCTACAGCTATAAGAATACCATTAGGAGTATTACTGAACTGCATGATAATAAAACGATCTGCATAATTATCGTAAACAACTATCGGGTCACCTAAACTTTCTCCGGGAAAAATAGTTGCCAAAGAAGCCTCAGCCAATAGTACGCTACCATTTCTATCTCGAATTCCGAAACCTGAATTAAACGCATATACATAATGGTTCGGCCCTATCGCTCCTGTAGGATCTGTGGGTGTACTAAAACCTTGATGTGCATTAAAAGACGCGATCTCTGTAGAAATAGCCATTTTCGCAGACTTTTGCTGAGTAGCCATTAAGGGATCTTTTTGTCCGGTCGCTGGAAGCCCTTTGCCAGGCACATAGGTGTTTTTACCTCTGCGTTTTTCTTGACCATGCTTGATCATTCCTTCTGCAGAAATAATATTCTTCATTTGTGATAATGGAGGAACATTCCTAACATACGCAGCCTTGCTGTATGAGCTAGCTTTCATTGGGCCTTTTTGAGCAAAAAGACCTAAACTACAAAACACAAAAAGTGTTACATAAAAGAGTTTTGTTTTCATTTGTGTGAAATTTGGTTAATTGTTTATTTAAACATAATTAATATAAAGACCACAAAAACGTGGTGTAAGTATGAGCATATTTTGGTATATCTATGAAGAAATAGCTTAATTATAACTTGGCTAAATATAGAGTATTTCACCTAGAAACAAAAAAATAAAACGTCATAAAATACTTACAATCAGACTATTACGTTAAAACCGTAATAAGATTAGGGATTTTATATCTATTTATATATTTAACAAAAAGTTTTTTTTTAGTGAAATATTTAACATGTTAAATACGTTTCATGTAATAAGTTAATTTCATAAGACAGCAATTATATCAAGGGTCAAACACTACAATCAATTCAGACAATATAACAAAATGCAAAGGGAGCGATATAGGTATACCGCTCCCTTTGGAGATTATTAAATTAACACTTATTAACAAATACAAAAACTGTTTTATTTATTGATCAACCAAATATTAAACACAAATAAAGGTTGCTAATTAAACAAAATCATCGATTAAAGGTCAAAACGTAATCCTAATGACACATTATTTTGCTCAATCTCTGCATTTCTAAAAATTGGAGACAAATCGTATTTTGCATACAAAGACATATCTCCAAAACCAATATATGTACTCAATCCATATATCAAATCGCTTGTATTATAATCCCTTTTGATTTTGTCCTTAATACGATTCCCATTTTCCTTAAATTTTAATTTTTGCCGTGTGCTAACGTTGGCACCTACATACCCCCCTAATCCCATTCTGAATTTACGGGTGGTATAATAGCGAATACTTTTTTCAGTTTCTCTTACTCGTGAAGGACCAAACTCAAAATGCAAAGGGACCACGATATTATCCATTCTGAATTTTGATTTATCCAAATTTAACGGAAATTCTTCCAAGTCAGTTTGATCCCCATTATCCACAAAATACCTATTATCTGTTGGTTTTAAGCCATTTGAAGTATAAGAAATACCATACTTCAATCTTAAAAAATTCGAATTCTTGAAAACTCTGGTTCTCCAAACCCAACCGATTTCAAAGAACCTACTACCCCAAATTTTGTAATCCGAGTCATCAAGGGATTGCCCATCGACAATTGCATTGTTTAATCCAAATGCCACCACCAGATTAGACGTTGTTCGACGATCATATTTTATTTCTTTTTCACCTCCTCTTCGTATATCGATTCCAAATAAAATATCACCATCATCTGGATCTTCGGCTCCAAGTCCTATTGTCACCTTGTTGGTATCTGTTCCCAGAGACTCGGTACCATTACGTTCTAAAAGTGCTATTCTATTATCCAGAATAGCTAGGCCATTTTCGATATTAAGAGCATGAATCCTTGCTGCTTCTTCTTTGAGTTTCTGTGCTTCCTCTATGGTTATTTCATTATTATCCAATTTTTCGTTTATGGACTCAACTTCTTTTTTGAGCGCTTCTTTTTCTGCGGTAATCAGTATTTCCTTTTGCGCTTTTAATTTTTCGATTTTGTCATTATCAAAGCCTTCCTGGGCATTTACAAACTGGACAATAAGCGTCATGGCCATCAAAGTGGCAATTGTAATTAACGTCTTCATTATTTTTTGAATTTTGATCCTATAAGGCCTCCCTCCTTTCGGAGGGAAACCAAAGATTGATTGATGAATGATTTTAATTCTCCCTTTCTGCTACAGCAGTTTTTACCTTCTGAAAACCAGCCTTCAGCGCTTCAAAGACCTTTTGTTTAAAAGTTTCATCAATTTCCTCCTCAACGTCTTGAAGAAGAGCCGATGCACTTACCGTATTAGATTTTAATATTTTTTGTGTTGTAATATCCTTTTGTGCCTTTAGCAACAATTCGTTTATCTCTTCGTCTGTAACTTCAGCATTATTTTTCTGAAGTTCTTCTACATGTGCTACGATATCTGCTATTTTACTATTAATCACCTCGGGATTAATCGATAAAGCCTCTTCTTGTTTTGGAATCTTGATTATCTCACTGTCATTCTGGACTATCTCGATAGTTTGTTTTTCCTGTTTTATGCCATCAGCAGAAATTAAACTACCCGACTTGGCTTTTTGTGAGTTTTCTTTCTCTTTTCTTTTCAATTCGGTTTTATCTTCTGCAGCCACAACCAGTTTATCTTCATTTTTTTTAGTATCGGCTATTACATATTCTTTTCCAACTATATTTTGATGATCTTCGTTGTCTTTTTGAACGATCTCAGTATCATTTTGCTTTACTATCTCTGTATTACGATCTACCAATTGAGTATTAACTTCTTTTGAAACTGGATTTTTAAAAAACACGGAAGTAAGTATCAAAACCCCCACAAATATCGCTGCCAAACTATACCACCAAATCTTTCTGTTTCCATTTTTTTGATTTTGTACCTGGTCTAACTGCCCAGACAACTTTTCCCAAGAACCCTCTGATGGTTCTATAGCGCGTTGCTCCAGCTTTTCTTTTATCTTATCCTCAAAATTCAATGGCGCCATTACTTATTTTATTTTGTTGGTTTACTTTTTGCTGCAATAGTTTTCTTGCTTTAAACAATTGAGATTTAGAAGTACTTTCTGAAACTCCAAGTGTTTTGGCTATCTCGCTATGTTTGTATCCTTCTACAGCATATAATACAAACACCATTCTATATCCTTCGGGTAAACTATCAATTAATTCTTGTATTTGTTCTACCTCAAGTTCTGTATTAATATTATTCCACGATTCTTCGTTATAATTTGTTATTTCTTCTGTAAAGAAGACCTGTTTTTCTTTTCTTAAAAACGAAATTGATTCATTTACCATGATTCTTCGTATCCAACCTTCAAAACTTCCTTCAAACTTGAAATTTTTTAGATTTAGAAATACTTTCAGGAATCCACCTAACATTACTTCTTCGGCAAAATGTATGTCTCTTACATACTGCCTACAAACACTTAACATCTTTGGAGCAAATTGATTGTACAACTGATGTTGAGCCTCCCGATGTTGATTTGCTGCTTTTTTAATAAGCTGAGTTTCGTTTTTATAAAATTGAATAATTTTCAATACTAAAAATTAATTGATTTGATCTTCTATATACATAGACGCGATAGAAAATAAAATAGTTGCCTGAGTTTCGAAATTTTAACCCTCAAATTTTGGACCTTAAAAGCAAAAATAAACCAATCAACTGTTTTTCAGTTAATTAATATTCTTTTTTTATAAGAAAGACTTTAGTTTTTTTGAAGCTTGAAGTTATTTTTTTCTATCGATCACATAATCAACCATCAAATCTAAAGAGGATTTATATTCTGAATCTGGATATTCTGAAAGGATTGCAAGTGCATCATCTTTGAATTGGTGCATTACCTTAATTGCATATTCTAAACCACCTATCTCTTTTACAAAGGAAATAACTTCTTTGACTCGTTTTTTGTCTTTGTTATGATTTTTTACCGAATTAATGAGCCACTTCTTTTTCTCTTTCGTGCAATTATTAAGTGTATAAATCAACGGAAGTGTCATTTTTTGTTCTTTAATATCGATCCCTGTAGGTTTACCTATGGCTGCATCCCCATAATCAAAAAGGTCATCTTTTATCTGAAATGCCATACCTATTAGCTCTCCAAATTTTCTCATCTTTTGAATATCTTCAGAATCTGGAGAAACGGAGCAGGCCCCAAGACTACAGCAAGCTGCAATTAATGTTGCCGTTTTTTGACGTATTATTTCATAATATACCTCTTCAGTTATGTCTAAATTTCTGGCTTTCTCAATTTGCAAAAGTTCACCTTCGCTCATTTCACGAACCGCTACAGAGATAATCTTTAAAAGATCAAAATCTCCATGATCAATAGACAGTAACAAACCCTTGGACAGGAGATAATCTCCCACAAGTACTGCTATTTTATTTTTCCATAACGCATTTATTGAAAAGAAACCACGTCTTCGATTAGAATCATCGACCACATCATCATGAACCAATGTTGCCGTATGGATTAGTTCTATTACTGAAGCTCCTCGATAGGTTCTTTCGTTTACTTCACCTCCCGAAACCATTTTGGCTACCAAAAAAACAAACATAGGTCGCATTTGCTTACCCTTTCGGTTCACTATATAATGCGTAATCCTATTTAGTAATGCCACCTTTGAAGACATTGATTGCGAAAACTTTTGTTCAAAAAGTTCCATCTCATCAATAATAGGCAGTTTTATTTGCTCAACAACTTTCAATACGAGAAGATAATTCTGATTTCTAACTTGGTACGAAGATAGTATAAATTGTTTGTTGTAAACAGGTATTCATGTTAATAAAGAAAAATCACGATTTATTTGCTAATTGACCACACGCTGCATCAATGTCTTTTCCTCGACTTCGACGTACATTTACTACGATTCCTCTGGATTCTAGCCCATTAATATAATTATCAATAGCTCGATTTGATGCTTGTTGAAACTCACCGTCATCTATTGGATTATACTCTATCAAATTAACTTTACATGGGACATAAGAGCAAAACTTGATAAGTGCATCAATATCTTCTTTTCGATCATTGATTTTATCCCATACAACATATTCATAAGTAATCCTACTTTTGGTCTTTGCGTACCAATATTCAAGTGCTTCCTTAAGATCCACTAGTGGAAATGTTTCATTAAAAGGCATTATGGATGTACGCACTTCATCGATAGCAGAATGCAAGGATACGGCTAGTTTAAATTTAACTTCATCGTCTGCCATTTTCTTGATCATTTTTGGCACCCCAGATGTTGACAGCGTAATTCTTTTTGGAGACATCCCTAAACCTTCTGAAGAAGTAATCTTATCGATAGCTTTAAGTACATTATTATAATTCATTAATGGTTCACCCATTCCCATAAAAACAATATTCGACAAAGGTCTATTATGGTACAATCTACTTTCTTTATCTATTGCCACCACCTGGTCATAAATCTCGTCTGGATTAAGATTACGCATTCTTTTCAATCTTGCCGTTGCACAAAACTTACAATCCAAACTACAACCAACTTGTGATGACACACAAGCTGTGGTTCTGGTTGAGGTAGGAATTAAAACCGATTCTACAATAAGCCCATCATGTAATCTTACAGCATTTTTAATGGTTCCATCGGTACTTCGCTGCATTTGATCAACATGAATATGATTGATCACAAAATTTTCTTCAAGTATTTGTCTAGTGGTTATGGATATATTGGTCATATCCTCGAAGTTATGCGCTCCCTTATTCCATAGCCATTCATATACCTGATTTCCTCGAAAAGCTTTATCTCCAATTTCTTCGAAAAAAGATCGTAATTGATCTTTTGTTAATGCTCTTATGTCCTTTTTCTTTATTACCATAGCTTCTGCAAAGTAAAGGATAATATAGTATGTTTATAGATAATTATTGTAATAATCAAAAAACCCCTGATCATAATATCAGGGGTTTACTTTTACAAAGTAGTATATATTTTATTTTTTACTTTCTGCGACTCTTCTCCATTCATGTACGCCACCGCTTCCTTTGTATTTTACAAAAAGAACGTTACGCCTTTCTTCTTCTGTCCAGATTTGGCAATCAGAGACCTTACCGTCTCTTATGTTTGTATAGGTTCCACCTGCATATTTATCGCCACTAAGTCGCAGTCCCTTTATTACAACCATTCCTTCAATTTTTTTGTTTTTATCTTCGCCCGTACACTCGTAACAAACATCATCTCTTTCTGATTCTCTAAGCATTCTTTCTATAGTACCAAAAATCTTATTATCGATCATATACAATTGCATGACACTAAGAGCTACACCAGTCTTTCTATCGATCATCTTCCATTTTCCGAGTATAGGATTAGCTTCATAAGAAGCTAATAAACTTTCTTTTAAATCATAATCAACTGGATTGTCTCCTAACCAGATTTTGAACAATGCTATTTTGAATTCTGGACTTTCCATTGTACCTAATAGTGTCTTGTTCTTGTATACTGAAAGTTTACCTCCTTTGGTGTGTAAAATTCTGAAAATGTCGAATTTTTTTATTTCATTAGGAAGGAAACCAATAAATTTTCGAATCTCTTTCTCAAATTTGTAGCTATTACCGTTGGTAGCTACTTCAAGTCCATTTCTGATAATATCTTTTAACTCGTCTTGTCCAAAATTTGAAATTACTTTAAGTGTAACTGCCATAGTATCATCTTTTTCGGCAACCATTACTCCATCTTCAACTCCGTCAACTTCAAAATCAAGATACAAAGCAAGTGCATACAATTTATCTCTTGAGCCAGCTCCATTAAGCATCAATTCTGTTTCTCCGAAATTATCTACATCATTAAAATGAACTGGACCGACTTTGGTTTGGGCAAAAGAAAATACAGTTATAAAAAATGTGAGGTAATAAAATGATTTTTTCATTATTATTAATAATTAGGTTTAGTTCATGTTTTTTATTGAATTGCAAAAAACGATCCAAAATTTAAAAAAAGTGTATTTCAGATAGGTATTCAACTTATATTTTTCGACAAAAGTCAATTTCTATCGTTGTAAAACACAAATGCAAATTACGGCAAAACCGTAATATTTCCCAAATTAAATGTTTCAGTATTAAAAGAAATAAAACATTTTAACATGTTAATTTTCAGAAATATAAAAAAAATTCCTGCGTAATTTAAATTACGCAGGAATTTAATATTAATTTATTAAAAACCTTAAATGATTAACATGGCGTCACCATAAGAGTAAAACTTATATTTTTCTTTTACAGCTTCCTCGTAGGCTTCCTTAATAAAATCATGCCCTGCAAATGCCGATACCATCATTAAAAGAGTTGATTTTGGAGTATGAAAATTAGTAATCATACAGTTAGCAATACTAAAATCATAAGGAGGAAAAATAAACTTATTAGTCCACCCTCTAAACTCATTCAAAGTCCTTTCTGATGAAACCGAACTTTCTAATGCTCTCATCACCGTTGTTCCAACCGCACAAATTCTCCTTTTATTGTCAATTCCATTATTGATAATATTGGTAGCATGTGCTGTAATATATGCTTCTTCGCTGTCCATTTTGTGTTTAGACAAGTCCTCTACCTCTACAGGGTTAAAAGTTCCTAACCCCACGTGCAGGGTAATTTCTGCAAAATCGATCCCTTTAATTTCCAAACGCTTCATTAAGTGTTTAGAGAAATGAAGTCCTGCCGTTGGTGCAGCCACAGCTCCTTCATTTTTGGCATATATGGTCTGATATCTCTCTTCATCTTCTGGCTCGGCATCTCTTTTTATATATTTAGGCAATGGAGTCTCTCCTAAGTCAGTAAGTTTTTGTCTAAATTCATCATAAGAACCATCATATAAAAAACGTAATGTACGGCCTCTTGAGGTTGTATTATCTATAACTTCAGCAACTAGGCTTTCATCATCTCCAAAGTAAAGTTTATTTCCAATACGTATTTTCCTAGCAGGATCAACAAGTACATCCCATAGACGAGTTTCAGAATTTAATTCGCGTAATAAAAACACTTCAATTCTTGCTCCTGTCTTCTCTTTGTTTCCGTATAATCTAGCAGGAAAAACCTTGGTATTATTAACAACCATTACGTCATTAGGTTCAAAATAATCGATAAGATCTTTAAACTGCTTATGCTCTATTGTTTGTTCTTTTCTGTTTAGAACCATTAAGCGAGATTCATCTCTATTTTCTGCTGGATACTCTGCCAATAATTCTAGTGGAAGGTCAAAATTGAAATGTGATAACTTCATTAGTGTTTGTTTTTTTGAAGATGCAAATATACAATCTCGCTATAGGGGTTGTCAAGTAAAATGAGATATATTTATTTTTTAAGAAGCTTTAAATCCTAATTCCTTCAAATCTGTCCAAAAATCTGGATATGATTTAGAAACCACATTGGCATCCTGGATATGCAAATCTGTTCTAAGAGCCAGAGGAGCAAATGCCATTGCCATTCGGTGATCGTTATACGTGGCAATGGAAACATCTTTCTTAATTGATATAGATGGTTCTAAGCGTAGCGTATCTTCTGTAATAACAACGTCTCCTCCTAACTTCTCGACTTCAGTTTTTAAAGCCTCTAACCTATCGGTTTCTTTTATTTTTAATGTATGCAGTCCCGTAAGATAGCACCCTATTCCCAAGCCAAAACAAGTAACGACTATAGTTTGTGCGATATCCGGGGAGTTTGATAAATCTAATTCTTCAGGAAACTTAATGCTATTAGAATTTTTCTTTAGAGTAATCATATTTTTATCAAATATGGTTTCTACTCCTAAATGTTTATATATATCCCCCAGCGCAGAATCCCCCTGATAGCTTTCTTTTTTATAACTTCCAATAGTTACCGCAGCATTATTAGATAAAGCAACAAGACTATAGAAATAGGATGCCGAGCTCCAATCTGATTCTACGACTACGGTTTGAGAAAGGTCTGTATTGTTTGGTAAAATAGTGATTACATTATTTTCGAATGTCCCTTCAATACCAACATCTTTTAACAAACTAAGGGTCATATTTATATAAGGAACTGAAGTTACTTTTCCTTTTAGCGTTATTATTAAACCATTTGGCAACGAGCCAGCAATTAACATAAGTGCCGAAATATACTGACTGCTTACATTGGCTTGCAGTTCTACCTGATTAGATGTTGGTTTTGTTCCTTGAATTCTTATTGGAGGATATCCTTCTTCTTTTTCATAAGTAATCTCGCATCCAAGTTGTCGTAACGCCTCGACCAATATCTTTATTGGTCTTTCCTGCATTCTCTTGCTCCCGGTAAGTATAGTTTCTCTTCCATCTTTAACTGCAAAATATGCTGTAAGAAAACGCATAGCCGTACCGGCATGATGAATATCCACAACACGTTCATTGCTACGCAACGCTTTTTGCATTAACTCAGAATCGTCGCTATTGGATACATTTTGGATTCTTATATCGGGATACAATGCTTGTAAAATCAACAACCTATTGGTTTCACTTTTAGACCCTGTTATTTGTAACGTTTTATTTTCTATACTTGAAATGTGTTCTAATTTCAAATTCATGTTATCGTTTTGATTTTCTTTTTCTTAATTCAAAATAATACGCCATAATCATTCCATACATCAATCCTCCAACAATTCTGGAAATAAAATAACGCACCCATTTGCCTTCATTAATTTTATCATAGATAAAAGAATCAATAGCCAAACCTTTATATTGCTTTATGTGCTCTATAACACTAAATATTAGAATAAAAACCAAACCCATAAAGCAAACAGAAATCCAATATTTTTTTGAAAAAATTATTTCTTTAAACATCATTTTAGCTTTTCATTATTGTGATGTCTATCATGATCTCGTTTGGTCTTTAAATCAAGTTTTTTATCAAATGCCTCTTGAAGATTTACACCTGTTTGATTTGCAAGACATAAGACAACAAACATAACATCGGCAAGCTCTTCGCCAAGATCTTTGTTCTTATCACTTTCTTTTTCGCTTTGTTCTCCATACCGACGCGCTATGATTCTCGCCACTTCGCCAACCTCTTCGGTAAGCTGAGCCATGTTGGTAAGCTCATTAAAATATCTAACCCCGTGATTCTTGATCCAATCATCTACGGCTTGTTGTGCGTTTTGGATATTCATAGTTATGTTTTTTTAAGAACTACCTGATCACTTTCCTTTTCAATTAATAAATCGTAAAATTTCTTTAATGCAGGGTAATATTTTTCTATTACCAAAGGAGAACTTAAAGTTTCGCTGACCGATAACTGAATCATATTTCCTACAATATTCATTCTAAAGACAAAGCTACCTATATTTTCTGGTAATTGAAATGCCATATCTTCAGGTTTTTCGATTACTTGATAACCTTCGGGAATTTTAATATTCATTGAGCAACTTTTGGAGAGTCCATATCCCATATCTACTGGATATTGACGATTATCCGATTTGAAAATATTTTCTTTGTTTCTAAGAAATAAAAGAGGTGAAAAAAACATTTCATCTTCGATAACCTCGACCTCATCAGTAGTCTCAAAAGCGAAGCTCTCTAAAACTGGTTCACCTATATTTTCAATATTACTAACCTTATATTCAGAAATATTTTGAAGGCCATAAAAATCTTCAAGTCTTTTTACCAATTCATCTTCTTTTTTGGATGCATTCTGCATTCGAAAATCATGAGCTTCATAAAAGGTGTGATTTATTCTTTGCTTTCCTCGTACACTTCCGTCATTACCAATTTCACACATAACTAAATTCTGTTTTTTAGAAATTTCAGATGGTCTAAAAAGGACCATTTCGGAATTCCCTCTTTCGGTTATTACTCGCCCCAATCCATGTATTACTCTATCAGGTAAAACATTAGGCTCTCCATATTTATCTGTCGCATCTAGGAAAAAAATATCATCCTTTATTCGAACTCTTGCTATCACATAATCCAACCCCTGAATAGTAGGGAATAATGATAAGGGTCTGTCACTGCTGGTAACTAATATTGGCTTTACATTAACTTTTACATACTTTAACATAGCTATAAGCATCAAATTAATCTCGGCAGCATTCCCTACCCCTTCCTGATATACTTTCTTCATATTTTTTCTTGGAACCAATGCATTTCTATTGTTCCAAGTGATTTTATCCTTCACATAATTATAGATCAATGTTGTTTTTTCTCGAGGGTTAGATATTCCTGATACCAATTGATCAATATCATTCTTAAAATATTTATTATTATCCATTGCTCCACCAAATCTCGAATCCTTAAAAGCTCCGCGTGCAATAGCTCCCCAAGTTGTAACATAGTTTCTTATATTACTATATGGAAATTGAGTAGACTGTAACTCAAAACTCAATGTTGAAATATAATTTTTATAGTTCCCAGAATAAGGTTCCATTTTGAAAGCCGGAACATTGTTAGTATTTATTTTATATTTGGTTACCCCATAACTAAGCGTGCTTCCATTGATAAATTTAGTTTGGCTTTCTGATGATTCTTTAAGATTAATAGGTAAGAAACCCGTAGTTAATTTTCTAAAAGTGTAGTATTCTGGTATAGTCAAAGAGACTTCTATTTTTTTTATCGGAATATCATATTGTAATACAATTCTGTCGATACTTCTAGAAAAAGGGGACATGATTTTATATTTATATTCTATTACCGAACCTTCTTTTATTGCTGGCATTGTAAATGAAACTTTATCGATATAATCAGAATCTTCCACTTTAAAAACACCATCTTTTTTAAGTTTAGTTTCGACAATAGCACCTCCAGAAATTGAATATGTAATTCCTGTAAGTCCAGATATTTTCTCCTCTGCCCCATTACCGTCATACAAAAACACCTCGGCACTAGCATGATCAAAACCATTTTTATTATAAAGCTTAATTCTTTTAAAAACTTCAGTAATCAACACAAAACCTTGTTCTGCAGTATAATCATAATAGATTTGCTTGCTTTCGTACAAGATTGCAGCATTTACAGTACTATCAAGAGGATATGAACTCTCCAGCAGCTCTTCTTTAGAGACTTTACCAAATTTATATTCTTGCGCAAAACAGGTGGCTGATACTGCTAATGCAAAAATTATAATTAGTTTATTTAAATTTTTCATTTTATTCATTAGTTAGTTGTTTCTTAAGTACTATTCTCGAGTTATCTGCTTTTTTAATTTTGGCCCTAAATTTTCTATATTCCTCATATTTTTCCTTTGGAAAAGTACCATCGATAATTTTTAAGAATCGTCTGAATTTGATTTGTGACTCGCTCACCTTTTCCAACTCATAGGTGTATTCTCCAAACTCGGTTTGAATAGCTTTTTTTTCGGGTATATTATTGATCACATAACCTGTAGGGATGTTAATAGAATACTCATCTGTATTGATATACCCTCTTGGTATCACCAAAGAAGTTTGTCTATTATCATACATTGGTAAATTACTTTGATCACAACTAAAAACATTTGGAGTAACCAATAAACGAGTTCCAGCTTTTTTACCATATGAAACACACGAAACTTTTATATTCTCAGTAAAAACTATAGAATCTTTATTATCTACAAACTTTATGTCTTTAATTTCCAGACCATTAATATATGCCCAATGTTTTTTATAATAAAGTTTTTGTTCTTTTGGTTCTTGATACTGAATTCCATAAATCTCATCATATTCTAACCCCCTGGCTTCTCTTTTAATATTTGAAACCATCGAGTTATCAATCCCCAAATTCACAGTTGCTGTAGTTTGTAATACGTTTTCCCTAGGTTCATATTTCCGAGTTCTTTTTATCTCTCCTCCTTCTGGCTTAAGCACCAAAACATCTCTATCGTCGGTAAAACTACCAATAAAGTCAAATGGTAATGTTTGATTAGTACACTCTAACCATATATCACCATTTTCATCTGGGATATTGAGTATAACGTGATTACCTTCTATCGAAGCAAATTCTTTATCTATGCTCCTTTTTTCATTTCCCGCATATAACTCGGTATAATACGATAGAATATTCTGAGAATCTAATAATGCTTTAGTATAATTGGTCAAGGCCTTACAATCTCCATAACCCCATTTATCCACATCACTGGCCAAAAAAGGCATTAATCCACCAATACCTAACTGAATACTGATATACCTAGTTTTATCCTGAACATACTTATAGATAAGTTTTGCTTTTTCTCTCTTATTTTTTGCTTTGGATACCAATTTATCAATTTCTTCAATTGTTTCTTTTGGCAATTGATCTCTACCAGCTATCAAATTATCATATTCCCATTTTCCAAGGGATTTCCAATCAGTAGCTGATCCTTTTATACCTTCTAATGAAAAACTTTTAGGTACTACTTTAACAATTGGAATCATATCGTACAAGGAAGGAGTATAAACTTCTGGACGTTTTGCCAAGACATTAGATATTGAATATAAAACTTCTTCGTTAGTTTTATTTTTCTGTATTTGATAGCCTTCGAAATTTGTTTCCTTAATTCTTAATGGGATTGCTTTAGGATTCAAAATCTTATACGATGATTTTTGCACTCCAATTTTGTAACCAGGTACTGGATACCAAGGTGCAATAAATGCCGTGGTCGAATTTTGGACTTCACTTTCAAAAGCCATTGTATATGGATAGCTTACAGGGGTATAATCTAAAAGTTTAACTCGATTATCATTCATTAATGAAATGCCATCATATACACTTCTATCAATAAAATCTTTTTTCTTATAATTTTTTATTTCTTTCCCTGAAGCGTCATAAACAATAACCTGTAATTTTTTGATCTTTCTAGAAGGATCATAACCCTCTGAATAATTGGCATAACCATCGCCAAATTTATCAAGAACCGTTACAATTCTTTTGGTTTTGATTGTCATAGAATTTATCGAGTTTATCTCTATGACAATCTCTTCTGACCTTACTATGGCATTTGCTCCTTCCAGAAGGGTACCATCAACGCTTGAAGTATTGAGATTAATTTCTTCTTGTGATGAGACTTTACTAAAAATCAATAAAATACATACCACTAGAAGTTTTAGTGACTTTTTTTGCATATAAATTTGTTTATTTTGGGGGTAGGTTATTCTTTACTTTTTGTGTCGATAATTATGGTGACCGGTCCATCGTTAAGTAATGATATTTTCATATCAGCGCCAAATATACCGGTTCCCACTTTTTTTCCCAAATCCTTTTCAAATTGTTCGACAAAATGCTCATATAATGGTACGGCAATATCCGGTTTGGCTGCCTTGATATAACTTGGCCTATTTCCTTTTTTAGTGCTTGCGTGAAGGGTAAATTGACTAACGACAATAGCCTTACCTTCGATATCTAAAATACTTTTGTTCATTATTCCATTTTCATCTCCAAATATTCTTAAACGTGCTATTTTGCCAGATAACCAATCGACATCTTCTTGTGTATCTTCATTTTCAATTCCTATCAAAATAAGTAAACCTTTATCAATACTGGAAACAATTTCACCATCAATGGTAACAGAAGCTTCAGAAACTCTTTGAATTACGGCTCTCATTTATTTATTAATCATTTAAAAAAATTCTCTGGTTAAATTACACTCTATCTTTCTTCAGAATACATTCAAGATCAATGAACTCTATATCTCAGACTGCAAGTATACGTTGTTTGAGTTTCATTTTTTGAAACTGGAATATTTTTAATGAAATTTAACAGATCTAATTTCTTGTGAGTAGTTTTTGTTTCCCTAAAAAATTATTCTTCATCATAATTATTTTTTCTATAACTTTCTTCTTCTCCTTCTAGAATTTGTAAATAACTTTTATATCGTGACCATGCTATTTCTTCGTTATCCAAAGCTTGTTTTACTGCACATTTGGGTTCATTAATATGTAAACAATTATTGAATTTACACTGTGATTTCAATTCAAAAAATTCCGGAAAATAGCCTCCAACTTCTTCTTTGTCCATGTCTACAATTCCAAATCCTTTGATACCTGGTGTATCAATAATTTTGGCTCCAAAACTTAAGTCAAACATTTCTGCAAAGGTAGTAGTGTGTTGCCCTTGTTGATGTTGTTCGCTAATCTCTGCAGTCTTCAATGATAGATCAGGTTCAATTAAATTCACCAAGGTTGATTTTCCTACTCCACTATGTCCAGAAAACATACACACTTTTCCTTCCATCAAAGACTTTACCTTATCCACATTTTTACCTGTTTTGGCCGAAATTCCAATGCATTCATATCCAATTTTCCTGTACAAAGCGGCAAGGTATTTTACTTCTAAAAGCTCTTCATCATCATACGTATCCACTTTATTGAAAAGTAAGACCGCTTTAATACCATAAGCTTCGGCAGTAACCAAAAATCGGTCTATAAATGCTGTAAAAGTTGGCGGATTATTGAGCGTAATTAGTAAAAAGACTACATCAATATTTGTAGCGATGATATGTGTCTGTTTTGAAAGTTTTACCGATTTTCTAACAATATAATTACGTCGTTCATGAATATTTTCTATGACACCTGTTTCCTGATCGTTTTTAGTTTCCAGTTTAAAGTCAACCACATCGCCAACAGATACCGGATTAGTACTTTTAATGTCTTTAATTCTAAACTTCCCTTTAATTCGGCACTCGTATATCTTACCGTCATCAGTTTTTACGGTATACCAGCTTCCGGTAGATTTATATACTGTACCTGTCATAAACACAAAGATGCAAATATTAATATTTATTAGAGACCTAATTTTTTCTTTATTGAAAAAAATGTGGCACAACTATTGATTAATTGGGTGAATATAATCTTAAAATTGAAATCATTATGAAAAAAAACTTAGTATTAATCGTTCTACTCGTTCTTGGTTTAAACACAACTTTTGCTCAAGACACCTATGAATATCAAATTGTAACAGTTATAGAATCAATCGTTCCTAACGGTCTTGGTCGATCAAGAATGATTACCACCAACGAAGTGCGCGATTACAAAGAATTTACCTCTACTCGCACAGGTCAGGATGACAAAAGAAATAAATCTGATCGTGGTGAAATTCGTGTAAAAGGTTTTGATGAAACCAAACTTTTAAACTTTTATAATCTAGGTGGAATTCGTTTTCAAAACATTGCTGCCAATGATGCTCTTGTAACATCAAAAATTAACACCATGGCTTCTGAAGGCTGGGAGCTAGCTTTTATTAATAGCGGCGTTGAAAGTTTCGGTGGAAAAGGCGATGGTAATGGGATTTATGTAACCCGTTACACTTTCAAAAGAAAAATATAAATTACCATAAAACCATAAAAAAACCACAGGATCAAGATCTTGTGGTTTTTTTATTATCCTCTAGCCACTTTTTTCTGATGGTTGATAGATTCCTGGTGAATTGCTTTATAAATTCTTAGCATAAATTCTTCACTAAGTCCTTTTTCTTCACCCTCTAGGATCATTTTTCCTAGTATCTCATTCCAACGTTTAGATTGAAGGATTGCAACATTTTGCTTTGCTTTCACCTTCCCTATTTCATCAGAAATTTTCATTCTTTTTGATAAAACTTCCAACAGTTGATTATCTGCAATATCAATTTTTGCTCTCAGTTCGCTAAGAGCTTTTTGATATGCTTCGTCAACCCCAACCTCTTTTCGGATTTTTAAATCTTTCATATGCTGAATTAAAGTATCAGGTGTAATTTGTTGTTTGGCATCACTCCATGCATTATCAGGATCATAATGGGTTTCTACAATCAATCCGTCAAAATTAAGATCCAAAGCAGTTTGAGAAAGATCAAAAATCAAATCTCGATTCCCAGCAATATGAGATGGATCCAAGATCAATGGCAGATCGGGAAAACGGTTTTGCAAATCAATAGGAATTTGCCATTCTGGGATATTTCGATATTTCGTTTTTTCATAGGTCGAAAATCCTCTATGAATCACTCCAAGGTTTTTCACATCTGCTGTATAAAAGCGTTCTACAGCTCCCAACCAAAGTGAAAGATCTGGATTTATTGGATTTTTGATCAATACCGGGTTATCAATTCCTTTGCATGCATCGGCAATATCCTGAACAATAAATGGTGATACGGTACTTCTGGCACCAACCCAAAGTACATCTACTCCATGTTCCAGAGCTAACTCTACGTGATGTGGATTTGCCACCTCGGTAGCGATCTTCATCCCAGTTTCTTCTTTGGCTCTCTGAAGCCACTTTAGACCCAAAGTGCCTACTCCTTCGAAATTTCCTGGCCTGGTTCTTGGTTTCCAGATCCCAGCTCTAAGCACAGTAGCATCAGAGTCCTTAAGTTGATGCGCTATTTTTAGTACCTGATCTTCGGTTTCTGCACTGCAGGGCCCGCCAATAACCAGTGGATGCTTCAAATTATATGCATCTAACCAGTTTCTAAGTTCTTTCTTATTTTCCATATCTATTTTTATTCTGTACTGTTATTATTTTTTTGTGGTTATTTTTTAAGAAATTCCTTTTAGGATTGTTTTAATATGATTAGTGTCTTTCATTTCTTTATAAATTTCATCAAAATCATCGCTCTCCATTAGCTCCTTAAACTTAGTAAGATTGCCAATATACTCTTGCAACGTTTCGATCACATTTTCTTTATTGTGCTTAAAAATTGGTGTCCACATATCAGGAGAGCTTTTGGCAAGTCTTACAGTCGAAGCAAAACCACTACCTGCCATATCAAAAATGTCTCTTTCATTCTTTTCTTTTTCGATTACTGTTTTTCCAAGCATAAATGAACTTATATGCGATAGATGAGAAACGTAAGCGATATGTCTATCGTGCGACACAGGATCCATATATCGTATCCTCATCCCCAATCTTGAAAAAATCTCCATTCCTTTTTCCTGTAGCTTAAATGCAGTTTTTTCTACTTCGCAAACAATATTGGTTTTCCCTCTATACAGATTTGCTATTGCAGCTTGGGGTCCAGAAAATTCAGTTCCCGCTATAGGATGCACCGCCAAATAATTTCTTCTTTTATCATGGTTTTCTAATACTTCACAGAGCTTTTTCTTTGTCGATCCCACATCAAAAACCAAACAATTATCTGAAACAAGATCTAAAACCTCTGGAATTATTGCTACCGTTGCATCTACAGGAATTGATATAATCACTATATCAGCTTCTTTTATTTCTTGAAGGGTGGCTATTTGATCGATTACACCAAGCTCCAGGGCCTTATCAAGATTTTCTTCGCTTTTATCAATCCCATAAATCACTGCTTCGTTAAAAGCTGCTTTGATATCTATGGCAAATGAACCACCTATTAATCCTATTCCTATTACAAATACATTCATTCTATTTACGCGTTACAATTTTTGATTTACGACTGTATCATTCGTAAATCGTAATTCTTCATTCTTAAATCTCCCAATAGCTTCTTTAATATTTTCTTGGGTAACGCAAAGCGAAAAACGAATATATCCTTTTCCGTTACTTCCAAAAATATCGCCTGGTGCAATGAAAATATCATTATTATAAAGAATCGCATCAATGAAATCTACTGCATCTGTTCCTTCCGGTAATTTTGCCCAAACAAACATTCCTTTTGACGTTTTATCATAAGTACATCCCAACAAGGTTGCTAGTTCCCATATTAACTCTCTTCGTTTCTTATAAATAGTATTCATTTTATCATACCAACCGTTTGAGATTTTTAAGGCTGCAATGGCTCCCTTTTGTATCCCTTGAAACATTCCACTATCCATATTACTTTTTACTTTCAATATTGCTTCAATTTTATCAGTACTTCCGCTCACCATGCCTACTCGCCATCCTGCCATATTGAAGGTTTTACTTAATGAATTTAGCTCCAAAGCCACTTCTTTGGCCCCATCAATAGATAAAATGCTTACCGGACTATCATTAAGAATAAAGCTATAAGGATTATCCTTTACCAATAGAATACTATGTTTTTTGGCAAAGGCGATCATTTTTTTAAACATTTCGACATTACCAGAAGCTCCTGTAGGCATATTGGGATAATTAACCCACATAATTTTAACTTTGCTCATATCCTTTTTTGAAAGACTATGAAAATCAGGTTCCCATCCATTTTCTTCGACCAAATCATATAAAACCGGTTTTGCTCCTACTAAATTAGTAACTGAAGTATAAGTAGGGTACCCTGGGTTTGGAACCAAAACTTCATCACCTTCATTAAGATATGCCAACGAAATATGCATAATCCCTTCTTTGGAACCCATTAATGGAAGAATCTCATTTTCAGGATTTAGCGCAACCCTATATTTATCTTTGTAAAAATCAGCAATTGCCAGACGCAATTCGGGTATCCCCTGATAACTCTGATACTTATGAGCCCCATCTACAACTACTGCTTCCTGGATTGCCTTTACCACTTCTGCAGGAGGATCTAAATCTGGGCTTCCAATAGCCATATTCAGAATTGGTTTTCCTGAAGCTACCAAGCCTCTCACCTCTCTTAACTTTTTTGAGAAATAGTATTCTTCTACGGTCTCTAATCTTTTTGCGGTTTGAATGCTCATCCGTTTTGATTTTTATATTCTCCTAACACTTTTAATTCTAAAGCCATGATCCTTAAAATCGCCATTGCTTTTTCATAATCCTTATAGTCGTTAAAAGTAACATCTACAAAGAATGAATATTTCCAAGGCATATTAATAATTGGTAAAGACTGTATTTTGGTAAGGTTCAAATTACAATCACTCATTACATTAAGTACGGTTGCCAAACTTCCTCTTTTGTGATCTGTTAGAAACTTTAACGATGCCTTATTGATCTCTTGTTTCTCTACTCCCGAATCTTCTCTGGTATTTAAAATAAAAAAACGAGTACTGTTTGATTTTATGGTTTGAATCTCCTTTGCAAGGATATCAAGTTTATAAATAGTCGCAGCTGTTTCTCCGGCAACGGCCGCTACACCTATTAATTTTTGCTCTTGAATTCTCTTTGCCACATCTGCGGTATCTGCATCTTCAACCAATTTGATATGTGGGTGCTCTCTAAAAAACTCTTTACACTGTAATAAAGCCATAGGGTGAGAATACACCTCTTTGATATCAGAAATACGCTGTCCTTTTAATGCCATTAAGCAATGATGTATAGGCAAAAAATACTCTCCACTTATCGTAAGATCATGTTCATCTATGTATGCATAATTTGGGATGATAGATCCAGCAATAGAATTTTCGATAGCCATAACCGCATCGGTGCTTTGTTTATCTTCCAAACTATGCACTAATTGTTGAAATGACATACATTCGTCTACATCAATATCTTCACCAAAATATGCTTGTGCCACTCCATGATGATATGATCCTTTTATTCCCTGTATTGCAACTTTTTTCCTCAAACGTTTTAAATTTTCTTATCAAAAAAAAATCCCGACTTTTCATCGGGATTCTAACTATATTTTTAAACTATTATTTACATAGTAATCCCGACCTTACTTTTAAAAAAATAAAAGAAGAAAAAATAAAATCGGTTCCAAGTAAATACGTTGTTCATTGTCTTATTACTTTTACATTGCTAAATTAGGTAAAACTATTACTATTAAAAATCTTTTTTTATTTTTTTCACCTTCATGTATGCATTATCATCAAATTTTGAAATTTTCGGGACTATATATGAAAGATTTTAAATAAAACATAAATAATACTACTAATTTTCTATAATCTCAACCACTAACAAACGTTCGTAATCATATCACTCCCAGCTCCTTACCCACTTTCGAAAAAGCCTTGACTGCTTTTTCCAGGTGGTGACGTTCATGCCCTGCCGATAATTGTACTCTGATTCTTGCTTTTTCTTTCGGAACCACAGGATAAAAGAACCCTATGACATAAATTCCTTCATCCAACAGTTTAGCAGCAAATTCTTGTGCCAATTTTGCATCGTACAACATCACCGGAACAATCGGATGATCCCCCGGTATAATATCAAATCCTGCTTTTGTCATTTCTGATCTAAAGAACTTCGTATTTTCTTCTAATTTATCTCGAAGTTCGGTAGAAGAACTTAATAGATCCAATACCTTGATAGAAGCCCCAACGATTGAGGGTGCTACAGTATTAGAAAACAAATATGGTCTTGATCGCTGCCTAAGCATATCCACAATTTCTTTTCTTGCAGCAGTAAATCCACCAGAAGCACCGCCCAATGCTTTACCATAAGTACCTGTGATGATATCAATACGTCCCATTACATTTCGATATTCATGGGTACCACGACCCGTTTTACCTAAAAACCCTGTAGAATGACACTCATCAATCATTACCATGGCTCCGTATTTATCAGCCAAATCACATATTTTGTCGAGTTGAGCGATGGTCCCATCCATAGAGAACGATCCATCGGTAACAATTAATTTTCTTCTTGTATCTTGCGCTTGAACTAATTGTTTTTCGAGATCAACCATATTATTGTGCTCGTATCTGAAGCGTTTGGCTTTACATAAACGAATCCCATCGATAATAGAAGCATGATTTAAAGCATCTGAAATTATTGCATCTTCCGGACCTAAAATTGGTTCAAAAAGCCCTCCATTTGCGTCAAAAGCAGCGGCATATAGGATACAATCTTCCATCTCCAAAAACTCGGCAGTTTTTCTCTCTAACTCTTTATGAATATCCTGGGTACCGCAAATAAATCTAACCGATGATAATCCATAACCATGCGAGTCAATTGCTTCTTTACCGGCTTTAATTACATCGGGATGCGAGGAAAGTCCCAAATAATTGTTCGCACAGAAGTTTAATACATCCACGTTTTTGGTAGTATTGATTTTGGCTCCTTGAGGAGTGGTTATAATGCGTTCAGATTTATAAAGCCCTGCTGCTTTTATTTCATCTAATTCTTTTTGTAAATCATCCTTTATATTAGAAAACATATTTGCTATTTTTTTTATTCTTCTTTGTTATTTACATTACTATTCTATATGCAAAATCAAAAAATCATTGTTTTAAGGTTCTTTGAGTCTTTGGTATATTTTTCCTTTAGTTTTTGGATCATTGTTTCGGTAATTGTTTCCAGGTTATATTCTGGTTTCCAGCCCCAATCTTTTGCAGCAGCTGTATCATCAATGTTTTTTGGCCAGCTTGCCGCAATATCCTGTCGGAAATCTGGTTTATAACTCACTTTAAAATCAGGATATAATTTACGAATTTCTGCCACCACTTCAGCAGGAGAAAAGCTAATTCCTGACAAATTATATGAAGTACGAATCTTAATTTGTTCTTTGGGGGCATCCATCAACTCCAAAGTCGCTCTAATGGTGTCTTCCATAAAGATCATAGGCAGGGTCGTGTCTTCTTTCAAAAAACAAGTAAACTCTTCTCCAAGGACGGCTTTATGATAAATATCTACAGCATAATCTGTGGTTCCTCCTCCTGGTAAGGATTGATACCCAATAACCCCGGGGTATCTTAGCGAACGAACATCAAGGCCATATTTTAAGAAATAGTACTGTGCCCAATTTTCTCCGGCTGCTTTGGTCATACCATATACCGTAGTTGGATCTAAATATGCATCATTTGGGGTGTTATCAAGTGGTGCACCTGCACCAAAAACTGCAATTGAACTGGGAAAGAATACTCTGTCTATATTATTTAAGCGAGAAACTTCGAGTACCGTGAACAGGGTCTTCATGTTGATATCCCAGGTTAGTAAAGGGTTTTCTTCACCCCTTGCTGAGAGTATCGCAGCCAAATGATATATCTGGGTAATTTTATATTTGGTAACCAACTCCTGAATTCTATCTTGATCGGTAGCATCTGCAATTTCAAATACTCCTTCAAAACCTTCTTTTCTTTTTAAATCCGACCCGATAATATTATCTATTCCGAATTTTTGCTGAAGCGCTCCTATCAACACCGAACCTAATTGCCCATTGGCTCCTATAACTAAAACCTTTGTTTCTGAATTCATAATAAAAGTATTATACACTAAGCAAATTACAAAATGTAGCTTTTATAGCCATATATAATAAAAAATTAAGTTGTTTTTCCTGATTTAATCGTTTGCTCTAGTTATATTTACTATTTCTTATTAATTAATATAGGCTTTTGAAGTAATTTTTATGTAGCTATATGGAACAATTAGATAAAACCGATATTACCATTCTTAGAATTTTACAGGAAGATTCTAAAAAAACCGCTAAGGAGATCGCTAATATTCTTAACCTTACCCCTTCACCAGTATACGAGCGTATACGAAGATTAGAGAAACAAGGGTTTATAAAAAAATACGTTGCAATTCTTGATAAAAAATTAATAGACAGATCAGTGACCACTATTTGTCAGGTCTCTATGCGATACCACAACGAGGCGTTTATCGAAAAGTTCGAAGAGCAAATACAAAATTTACAAGAAGTACAGGAGTGTTATCACATGGCAGGACAGGTTGATTTTATCCTAAAAATACATACCAAAAGTCTCGAAGAATATCACGATTTTGTAAAAACTAAGCTCTCAAAAATCGAGAACATTGGAGTTTTGAATAGCACTTTTGTTCTCAAAGAAATTAAACACACCTCAGAGTTTTATATTTAGAAGTGGTTTAAACTAAAATCATAATATTTCTGGTTACCCGTTACATTAAGAAATCTAATTCTCTATTTTTGATGAAAATAACAATGCATGTCAATATCGATATCTAACATTTCAAAATATTATGATGATCAAAAAGCGCTGAATAATATTTCCTTTGAAATTAAACAAGGAGAAATTGTTGGCTTTTTAGGTCCAAATGGGGCAGGTAAATCGACTATGATGAAAATCTTGACGACATATATTGATCCAAGCGAAGGGAATGCTTCAGTCAATGGATTTGACACCAGTGATCAACCTATCGAAGTTAAAAAGAGTGTTGGGTATCTTCCGGAACACAATCCATTGTATCTTGAAATGTATGTACGAGAATACTTATTATTTAATGCCCAGGTTTACAACGTTTCGAAATCACGAATCGAAGAAGTAATAGAATTAACAGGGTTAACTCCCGAAGCAAACAAAAAGATAGAACTACTTTCTAAGGGATATCGACAACGAGTTGGTTTGGCCTGTGCTTTACTACATGATCCGCAAGTATTGATTCTAGATGAACCTACCACTGGTCTGGATCCAAATCAACTTGTTGAAATTAGAGAGTTGATTAAATCGATTGGAAAAGAAAAAACTGTTTTTCTTTCTACCCATATCATGCAGGAGGTAGAAGCCATGTGTGACAGAGTAATCATCATTAATAATGGAAATATAGTTGCAGACAAGAGTATGGATTCTTTGATAGACAAAAATGACCAAATTATTGAAGTAGAATTTGATTACAGAGTTGAAGAAGCATTCTTATTAAAACTTTCTAATGTAAAAGATGTAAAAAACATTCATGGTTTTGTATATCAGATTACTTTTGATACCGATATAGATATGCGTTCAAGAGTTTTTGATTTTGCCCATGATAATGAGCTGAAGATTCTTCAGTTATCCAAAAAAAATAAAAACCTTGAGAGTCTATTTAGAGAATTGACCAATCCTTCATAAATAAATATAGAGATTGTTAATTTACTTTTTCAAGGTCAACTAGAACCTCTTTAAGCTTTGCTACGGTTACTGGTTTCACAATATAATCACTAACCCACTCATATGACTTTGCTCTTAGTATATCATCAGGGTCTACCGATGAAGAAACTATGTAAATAATTATTTTTTTTTCACAGGGTATTTTTACAAACTCATCTAAAAACTGCCAGCCATCCAGTATTGGCATATTAAGATCTAATAAGATTACATCCGGTAATTTTTCGTTTGCAGATATTATCGCTTTCAAATTGTTTAATGCCTCTTCACCATTCTGAAAAACCATTATGTTTTTAGAAAAACCAATAAGTTCCATTATTTTTTTTACTCCAAAAACAAAAATGGGGTCATCATCGATAATACATGTGATATCAATTTTTTTCATGCTTCAAATATACTTTAAAGGTTGAACCGTGATCAACCTTACTTTCCACTTCAATCTTACCACCTAGGGCTTCGACTTGATTTTTTGTGATAAATAAACCTATACCTCTTGCATCTTTATTATGATGAAAGGTTTTGTACATCCCAAATAACTTTGCGCGATGTTTGTTCAAATCAATTCCTAATCCATTATCCTCTACACTAATCACAACATAATCCTCTTCAATCCAAGAACTTAAAGAAACATAACTATCTCTTTTTTCTGAACTATATTTAATCCCATTGGTTATAAGATTAAGTAAAACACTATCTAAATATGCCTGAATACCAAGAATATTTACACCCTGCCTTACAAGATTTTTAATCGTCACCTTATTTTCGGTGGCTATAGCGGATACGCTCTCGATCGTTTTATTGGTTGCTTCCCATAAATTGAGTCCTACCAAATTCTCATCTACCGAAGTATTTATTAAGACAACCTCATTTAAATGCACTATAGTTTCGGTAAGGTTCTCTGATGCGGTTTTAAAAAGTTTAATAATCTCATGATCTCCCATATCGGGATTTTCCTGAATCAATAAATCAAGTAACATTTCAAAATTTCCAGAATGAGATTTCAGGTTATGAGAAACTATATGTGCAAAATTTCTTAATCTTTTATTTTGGTCTTCTGCTACAGCGAGTAATGATTTTAGCTCTTCTTCACGTTTAATTTTTGTGATATCCGACATATGGATAATAATTCCACCCACATCATTTTCGTCATTGAACCATGGACGAAATTCCCATGATAACCATTGTACCGCACCGTCAAATCTTTCGATACGTTCTTTACTATTTTTAATTACCTTTCCTTTTAAACACTCCTGGTGACTAATCTTCCATTTATTTGCAATTTCGGGAACTACATTATAATGCGATTTTCCAATTATATCTATATCGCCAATCTTAAATACATTATACCATTCTTGTGAAGCCGCCAAGTATTCCATATTCTTATTAAACATAGCAATAGCTGTAGGAGCCTGCTGGATAAATAATCTATTTCGCTCGTATGCTTTTTTCTTTTCGGTTATTTCCTGATGGGACCCTACCATCCACTCGGGATTGCCTTCTTCATCCCAGCTTACCACCTTTCCTTTATCTAAAACCCAGATATAGTTACCATTTTTATGCAGCATTCTAGCCTCACACTCATACACTTGTGTTTTTCCTGCAAAATGATCCTGAAGTAATTTATTCGACTTCTCTAAATCTCTAAAAACTGTATGTTTGACCCAAGTATCGATAGAAGTTGGCCCTAACTCTTCTAATGTATATCCTATAATCTCTGCCCAACGTTCGTTAAAAATTGTTTCTCCTGTTTTTACATTCCATTGCCAGGTACCTAAATCTGTACTATCGATTACTTGTTCAAAAAAGGCTGACTTAAGGCTAAGTTCCTCTTCTTTTTTCTTTATTTCAGTAATATCAGTATGTGCTCCCAACATTTTTTGAGGTTTCCCATTATTATCCCTAATGATAATACCTCTGCAACGAATCCATACTGTATGACCTAGTTTATGTCGATACCTTACAATTTGATCATAAGGAAAGGATGGGTCCTGAGAATGTTTGGCAAAGTTTGCATACACATCTTTTAAATCCTCTTGATTTATAATGTCCTGCCAAGAAGAGGCTTTATGTGGCATTTTATTAGGGTCATAGCCCAGCGTAGTCCAAAACTTAGAATTCATCCATTCATTTTCTGGTTGATCCAGATCCCAAAACCACAACCCGTCTAAAGCTGCTTCTTGTAAAAAATCAAATAAAACACTGTCTTCTTTTATTAAGGCGTATAACTCTTTTTTTAGATAATTTTCTCGTTTTTCTGCGACTGCATTTTCTTTATTATTTTGATCATTTTTCATACATCATTTTTAAAATTATAATCAGGATATACACTTGACGAGAGGTATTTTAAATTTAGGAATAATCGCACACATTGAGAGCTTATAAAACCTCAATATATTTGCGGTTATACCATTTTACTATATGGAAATATAATACGAATGGTTTTATATCCTTGACACAGAATAACTTTTAAATTTTTAAAAATATGTACCAGTAAGTTTATAAAATGCTTTTGTTTTTATAAAAATATTAATTTCCCCGTGAAGAATTCTTCCACTTCGATTATGGGTGGTCGGTTTATTGAAATTACATCTCCGGTACTGCGTATCTCACCGCGGATAGCATTTATTGGATTTACTATAATTTTATTGGTTCCCCTATGGAAGATATTTACATTTTGTGCAACCAGATCCGTACCATCAAATCTACCAGTGCCTGATGCAAAGTTAACTCTTAAAGTATCAGTGTTTCCTTCAATAAAAAAAGAAGCTATATTATTACCTACTATAGAAAGACTTTCATTATCAATATTCAAATGAAAAGTTCCTGTCGTATTACCTGTGTCCTCAAAAAATGTCTCTGAAAATAAACTCAAGCTTGGATATCTTAGAATTCCATCGGAAGAAATATCAAACTGAGTAGCACTTCTTACTTCTGTAATATTAGGTGCCGTCACAAAAATTTTGGTTTGATTAAAATCTCTAAAAAAAGCACAATCATTGGTATCATCAAGGATAAGACGATCACCTTCAACTATAACAGATACTTCATTCAATAGGTTGTCTCCAGTTTCTATAATTACTGAAGTGGTTTCTCCTTCTTTAAGAATCATTTCTATATTGGGATTCACCAAAATTCGAGTAAAATCAGGAACCTCAACTTCTGTTCTAACAATACTTCCAGTTCGTTGAAAACAATCCGAAGCATTTTCAGAATCACATCCTGCTGCAAAAATTAATAATATGCTATAAAGTATTTTTTTCATAACCTGTATCCTATGGTAAATTCCATTGCTTCTGCCTTGGCCGCATGAGATCTAACGCTAAATTCTCCCAGTATATTTTTGGTAAAATAATATCGAAGCCCCGCTCTTAGATACGTTTGCCCTTCAAAATCAAAGGGGTAATATACATAATAGCCATACTGCGTTAATACTGAGATCTTATTTACTCGCAGCTCATGCCCCAAATACACCCCTACTCTTTTGGCATCTTCATTGCCCGTAACACCATCGTTAAAACCTCCACTTGCTCTAAAGTCAATAAATCGCTCTAAAGCTTTAGAAAAGAATAACTCTGTTCCTAATTGAAATGCACTTTTTTTGCTTATTCTTTTATCAACAAAGGCTCCCAAAGTGTAAAAGGGGAACCTACCAGAACCTACCACGTCACTTTCATTGACACCACTCCTAAACAGAAAACCATAACCAAACGGCTCAGAACCTTTAACCAATCCTTTTTCTTTTTCAGCATATTCTGGAAATTGCTCATCCAAGGAATATGTTACACCTGCATTTAAAAATAATGTATTTGTACTCTTATTGGGTGCTTTCGAATTTCCATTTGAATAATGCACAATACCCAGTCCTGCCTGTAATCCTAAGCGTTTTAGTAAGTTTTCTTTTTTGAAATTCAGTAAGAAAAAAGTAGCACTAGTTAAGTGAGATCCATGGGCTACGTTCCGGAAATTATCATCCTCGTCATACGGATTGGTACTGTAAGCCATTCCCTGACCGATTCTAAACATCAAATGCCTTTTTAGAAAATAGAAATTATAATGTGCATAGATGCTAAAATGTTCTCCCAAATAACGATTATCTAAATCATGATAAATAAAAGAGACGCCATATTCGGGATTATTATATAACCGCTGCCATTCTTTGTCACCAAAGGTTTTAAGCTGAAAAGAAAAAATTACACCCGATGGATGCCCTGTGATCAAATGCGAAATATCCGGATTGTGCTTAAGGATAGTACCATAAAAATTATTAACATCGAATGTGTAATATGCTTTTGATTCATCTTGAGCATGACTTTGAAAGTACACAACAAATAACAACAGGTATATCCGTTTTATCATCCGGCAAAAGTAGTAATTATAGTAAAACAACCTATTTTATCTTTTTAAGATAAAATAGAAAACGTATTTTACCGCTAGAAAATTGCAGATGCAATCTTTTTAATATTATCAGATTTTCCCATTGAGTAGTAATGTAGAACCGGAACTCCGTATTCCATCAATTCTTTGGATTGTTGAATTGCGAATTCGACCCCTACTTCTCTTACTTCTTTATTGGTTTTGCATTTCTCGACTGCTTGTACCAATTCATCGGGCATATCTAACTTAAACACCTGTGGTAATAACTGAAGGTGTCTTTTTACGGCTACTGGTTTGATCCCAGGGATTATCGGAACTTTAATCCCTGCCTCTTTGGCTCTTTCAACAAAATCAATATATCGTTTATTATCAAAAAACATTTGGGTTACTACATAATTGGCACCTGCATCTACTTTATCCTTTAATCTACGAATATCAGAATCCATTGATGGTGCTTCCATATGTTTTTCAGGATAACCAGCAACTCCTACACAAAAGTCAGATTTATTATCTGTTTCAATTACTTCGTGTAAAAATTGTCCTTTATTCATATTAACAATTTGCTCGACTAGTTCATTCGCATAACCATGTCCTCCACGCGTGGGAGTAAAATATTTCTCTTCTTTCATAGCATCTCCCCGCAAAGCCATTATGTTATCAATCCCAAGATAATGGCAATCTACCAACAAATACTCTGTTTCTTCTTTGGTAAAACCACCGCAAAGCACATGCGGAATTGTATCTACATTGTATTTATGTTTTATTGAAGCACAAATACCCACGGTACCTGGACGCATACGGGTTAGTTTCTTATCTAAAAGCCCATCTTTATCAATATAAATAAATTCTTCTCTAGATGTAGTTACATCTATAAAAGGAGGATTAAACTCCATCAACGGGTCAATATTGTCATATAATTCCTGAATGCTTCTTCCTTTTTGTGGCGGAATTAGTTCGAAAGAGAATAACGTTTTTCCTTTTGCTTTCTTTATATGATCTGTAACTTTCATTTTTTAGTTTATAGTTCTTAGTTGATTTTATTTGGGCGTTTGAACGGGCTATTCGCTATATCTTTTATGTTTTTTGTACCCTTCGAGAGCCTAAGGGTACAAAAAACATAAAAGGATGCCGCTTCTATCCCTAACGCAACACCTCCTTAACCTTCCTCAAGGAGGGAATTTTTACTTTAACATGTTATATAGCATATTTATTTGTCCTAAATGATAAATATCATGCTGTACCAATCCGTTAATCATGTATTGATTTGAGTAATCTTTCCCTAAAACAAATTCGTTTAACCATGAATCTGATTTTTGATCCAATTCCTCAAGTATTAATTCCTGGGTTTTATTTAATTCTTTGATAATTACTTTTTTTTGATCTTGCGATACGATTGAAACTTGTTTTCTCCAATCCTTTTCAGAATTCAACTCTATACTATAAACTGTATTATTTTTTAGTTTTTCAACAACAAACGATCTCCAGTCGATGATATGATATACCAATTCTGCAATAGAATGTGACATTTTTCCAGCTTTTTGATTCCAAAATTCTACAGGAATATTCTCTAATACTTTCAGTATTGAGGTACCATACCAAGGTTCTCCATCAAAGACTTCCTTTATTTGTACAATGCAATCTTCAATATCCATAGTTATTCAATTAAATTAGGGTTAAGCCATTTTTTCGCATACTCAAAATCTATGTTTTTTCGCTCTGCAAAATCCACCACCTGGTCCTCTTTAATTTTTCCTAATCCAAAATATCTGGCTTCCTTATTACCAAAATAATAGCCAGACACTGATGCTGCCGGCCACATTGCTAAACTTTCGGTTAATTCGACTCCAATTTTTTCTTTTACCCCAAGCACCTCCCAAATTGTTAATTTCTCGAGATGATCAGGACATGCAGGGTATCCTGGTGCAGGTCGTATCCCTTTGTACACCTCTTTTATAAGTTCTTCATTTGATAATGTTTCTTCAGTCGCATATCCCCAATCTTCTTTACGTACTTTTTTATGCAAATATTCTGCAAAGGCCTCTGCCAATCGATCGGCAAGTGCCTTGATCATTATTGAATTATAATCATCATGATCAGCCTCAAAGGCTTCGGCCAATTCTTTAGTTCCAAAACCCGTAGTTACACAGAAACAACCAACATAATCTTGTATCCCACTTTCTTTGGGAGCTACAAAATCGGATAATGCAAAATTGGGTTTCCCTGCATGTTTCTTTAGTTGTTGACGTAGTGTTCGGAATTTAGCACTGCCATTTTCGGTTGCAATTTCGATATCATCATCGTTTACAGTATTTGCCTTAAACAAACCGTAAATAGCTTTTGCTCCTAACAACTTTTCATCAAATACTTTCTTTAACAATTCTTTTGCGTCATTAAATAATGACGTTGCCTGTTCACCTACCACTTTATCTGTTAAAATATCAGGATATTTTCCGTGTAAGTCCCATGACCTAAAAAATGGTGTCCAATCAATATAAGGTTCCAGTTTCCGAAGGTCAAAATCTTCGATTACTTGAATCCCTAGCTGATTTGGTTTTATAATCTCTGAAGTAGACCAATCAATCTTATATTTATTTTTTCGAGCTTCTTCTATCGACAAATATTCTTTTTGTTTTGTTCTTTTCAGAAAACCTTCTCTGAATTTTTCATAATTCTCCTTAAGATCTCCCACATATTTCTGATTACTTCTCTTATTCAGCAAATCACCTACTACTGTCACTGCTCGAGAGGCATCATTTACATGAACAACCGCATTTTTATATTGTGGATCAATTTTTACCGCAGTATGTGCTTTTGAGGTTGTTGCACCTCCTATTAGCAAAGGGATATTGAAGTTTTTACGTTCCATTTCCTTGGCCAGATAAACCATTTCATCCAATGATGGGGTGATCAAACCACTTAATCCAATGATATCAACTTGTTCATCAATTGCCGTTTGAATAATTTTCTCAGCAGGAACCATAACTCCTAAGTCTACAATTTCGTAGTTATTACAGCCCAAAACTACAGAAACAATATTTTTTCCTATATCATGAACATCACCTTTTACGGTAGCCATTAAAACTTTTCCTGCTGAACCATTTCCTTGAGCAGTTTTTGGGTTTTTCTTTTTTTCTTCTTCAATAAATGGAAGTAAATATGCTACTGCTTTTTTCATTACTCTGGCAGATTTTACCACTTGCGGTAAGAACATTTTACCAGACCCAAAAAGATCTCCTACCACATTCATACCTGCCATTAGATTTCCCTCTATCACTTCGATAGGTTTATCAGAATTTTGCCTTGCCTCTTCTACATCTTCAACAATATATTGATCGATCCCCTTTACAAGAGCCCTGGTAATTCTATTTTGCAAAGGTTCTTCTCTCCAGGAAAGGTCTGCAGTTTTCTCTTTATTCGTTCCAACAACTGTTTCTGCAAAATCCAACAATCGTTCGGTAGCATCATCTCTTCTATCCAAAATAACATCTTCAACGTGCTCTAGTAGATCTTTTGGAATATCATCATATACCTCTAACATCGCAGGATTTACAATCCCCATATTCATTCCTGCTTTTATGGCATGATACAAAAACACAGAATGCATTGCTTCTCTAACAGGGTTATTCCCTCTAAAAGAAAAAGAAACATTACTAACACCTCCACTAACACTACAATGCGGAAGGTTCTCACGAACCCATTTTGTAGCTTCAATAAAATCTATAGCATTTTTACGATGCTCCTCCATTCCTGTAGCCACAGGAAAAATATTAAGATCAAATATGATATCTTCTGGCGGAAATTTTACCTGATTTACTAGAATATCATAAGATCGCTTAGATATTTCTATCCTACGATCATAATTATCTGCTTGTCCAACCTTATCAAATGCCATTATGATTACAGCCGCACCGTACCTTTTTATAGCTTTGGCATGTTTTATAAATTCCTCTTCGCCTTCTTTAAGACTGATAGAATTTACAACACATTTCCCTTGAACTACCTGAAGTCCGGCTTCTATGATTTCCCATTTCGAACTATCAATCATGATAGGGATTCTAGCAATATCGGGCTCTGCCATTATAAGATTTAGAAATCTCACCATTGCTTCTTTACCATCAATAAGACCATCATCCATATTGATGTCAATAACCTGCGCCCCTCCTTCTACCTGATGTCTAGCAATGTCTAAAGCCTCGTCAAACTTTTCTTCTTTGACCAAACGTAAAAACTTTCGTGAACCTGCAACATTGGTTCTTTCTCCTACATTCACAAAATTGGACTCTGGTGTTATTATCAATGGCTCTAAACCAGATAACCTCATATATCTCTCTTTTTCCTTACTCATATTATGCAACTACCTGGGTTGTACGTGGTTTATAATCTTTTGCTAAATCTGCTATTGCTTTGATATGATCAGGTGTAGTACCACAACAACCCCCAACGATATTCACTAAACCTTTATCTAAATATTCTTTTATTTGGGAAGCCATTTGTTCTGGAGTTTCATCATATTCGCCAAAAGCATTTGGCAATCCAGCATTTGGATGGGCGGAAACTCCAAAATTTGCTTTTTTGGCCAACACTTCTAAATGTGGAGTTAATTGATTAGCTCCCAAGGCACAATTAAATCCAACGGATAGCATTGGTATATGAGATACTGAAATTAAAAATGCTTCAGCGGTTTGGCCAGAAAGTGTTCTACCACTAGCATCCGTAATCGTACCACTTACCATTATAGGGATTTCTACATTTCTTTCATCTTTTACCTCTTCAATTGCAAAAAGAGCTGCTTTCGCATTTAATGTATCAAAAACAGTTTCTACCAATAAAATGTCTGCTCCTCCATCTAAGAGTGCCTCAACCTGCTGCTTATAAGCTATCCTTAATTCATCAAAAGTAACTGCCCTATATCCTGGATCGTTAACATCGGGAGACATACTTGCAGTTCTATTTGTTGGACCAATAGATCCCGCCACAAATCTTGGTTTATGAGGTTCTTTAGAAGTAAATTCTATTGCTACTTCTTTGGCTATTTTTGCAGATTGATAGTTTAATTCGTACACCAAATCTTCCATCTGATAGTCTGCCATGGCTATAGTTGTGCCCGAAAAAGTATTCGTTTCAACAATATCTGCTCCTGCTTCAAAATACAATCGATGTACTTCTTTGATAGCCTCTGGTTGCGTAATGCTCAACACGTCATTATTTCCCTGAATAGGGACCGGCCAATCTTTAAGTCTTTCTCCTCTGAAGTCTTCTTCGGTAAACTTATGACGTTGCAGCATGGTCCCCATCGCTCCGTCAAGCACAAGAATCCTTTCTTCCAGTATTTTTTGTATATCTATCATTTAATAATCTTATAATAATTATGATTCTCTATTCTACCTCCTATTAAAATTTGATAGAAACATAAAATCGTGAATAATTAATATTTTTAAGCTTTCATTAAGAAAATAATGGTATCAAGAAAATAATGGAAAAATATTGCAAGAACTATGAGTCTTCGTTATCTATTTCGCTATAGCGAATAGAATGTAGCACCTTCTTTAATAGATAAAGGGTTGCTAAGGTTTCATAGGGTCTATTCCCTCCGCCTTTCTTGATAACAATTTAAATAATTATATGAACTAAACAGTTTACACCGCTAATTTGACTACAAATAAAAGGTATAGCCTTTTGTTTTGCAAGTTTATTAAACTTTATTCTTAACTTTTTAGGGAAAGTTATCTATTACTAGTTATAAATTTGGAGCTTTTACAATAACCTTATGATTGACTACTTCATTTTATTGAACCCAAGATGGTAAGATTCTAGGGTCTATTTCAAGTATGGGTATCGCTACCAGATACATTAATAAGGTCACTAGAATGACACTAATTAGATTTAACCAAAGTCCACATTTTGCCATTTGTTTTATTGAAATCCGATTACTTGCAAAAATTACTGTATTTGTTCCGGTCCCCGACGGCAACATAAAAGCAAAAGAACAAGCAAATGTTGCAGGAATCATTAATAATAAGGGATTTGTATTTCCTGCTATTGCCATAGTTGCCAATACTGGTAAAAAGATATTGGCAGTTGCTGTATTAGAGTTTATTTCTGTTATGAAGATCATAAGGCCCACAATTACTAATAATACTAATAGTAACGGTAGTGCACTTATAAACGATAAATGCTCTCCGATCCATATTGCCAAACCAGTTGCTTTAAAACTCTCTGCAATGGCATACCCCCCTCCAACAATCATTACAACTCCCCAAGGCACACTACTTGCTTGTTTCCATGTTAAAAGTGGTTTGTTTTTTTCACTAGGGATCATAAAAAGTAATATTGCAGAAAACATGGCAACCGTACTATCGTGAACATAATCAGCTACTCCTAGTAAAGAACCCCACCCTGGAATTATGAAATTATCAAAAACCAAATCTTTTCTAAATATCCATCCCAATGCCGTCAACACAAATACAAAAAGTACTCTTTTTTCAGAAGCGCTTATTTTTCCCAGGGATCGATATTCTTTTTCAATAACAGATTTACCTCCTGAAAATTCGCCTGAAATCCTAAAATATTTAGTTATATAAACCCAAATTACAGGTATAAAAATAATTACGATCGGCAGCCCCACGGTAAGCCAGGTAAAAAAACTGATTTCTGGTGCTTTGGGGAACATTTTTTCAATGATTCCCGAAAAAACTAAATTAACGGGTGTACCAATCAAGGTGGCAGTACCTCCTACACTAGCAGCATATGCAATAGCCAACATTAAGGCTGTTCCAAAAGTTTTTGATGGATTTTTAGTATGTTCTTCTTTGGATATCACAGCAAGTGCAATTGGCAACATAAGTAATGTTACTGCAACATTGGCTATCCACATTGATAACAATGCCGTAGCAATCATAAAACTTACAATAATCCTTTTTCTGCTTGTACCTAGTTTTCTAATGATTATTAACGCTATTCTTTTATGAAGATTTTGAGCTTCTATTGCTTTTGCTATAAAAAAACCCGCCAAAAGCATTAATACATAATTATGCCCATAATTCTCGGCCGTCTGAGATGCCGTAAGAATACCAAGCATTGGAAAAAACACCATTGGCACAAAAGCAGTCATATAAATGGGTATAGCTTCTGTAATCCACCAGATCGCCATGAGTAAGGTTACCGCAGCAGCTCTCATAGCACCGGGGCTCAACCCGTTTGGGACCGGAACCGATATTAGAATAAAAAACACTAAAAATCCTGATAGTAATCCAATTTTCTTTGATGATCTCATAGACTATTTTGGTTTTGTTCATCAACCAATGATTGACAAAATTCATAAGCAATAGGGGTTCCACATTCATTCAAGACAACCTTACTATTCTGATCCTTTGCTTTCCAGGCAAAACAAATTTCTTCTCCACCATTATCGGTAACTTCAATAATTCCAAACTGACCCGAAGTAGCACTGTGACCATGTGAGTATGGCCCTCCTTTATAAGAAGGTTTTTGGTCCAATGGACCTGCTTGAAATACCGGAATCGGAGCTCCGCCCTTATCGGCATAATCACTATTTGTGCCATTGTCGATAGCGCTCATATGAGCATCCCCTGAAATAATGCTTACTTGTATTTTATTGGCTTTGATATAATTAGCAATCTCTCTACGCTCTTCTGGATATCCTCCCCAATCATCATCTTCGTTACATTCATAATTAGGGCCTCCAGGATGATTTATGTATGGAATTCCAGATACCCATACGACCACTTGATTATTCTTTTTTGCATCTAATAATTCTTGTTTAAACCAATCTAAATGCTCTTTGCTACCAAAATTGGAACCTTCTTTTGTTTTTTTGCAATTGATATCATACTCCGGAGGGGACTTTTCTGATCTTAGGTCTGGTAATAAAAAACGTACTCTACCAATTACTAAAGACTGTGACAAAGGCATTTTTTTGTCCTTAAAAGCAAAGGGATAGGATGGTACATACAGTCTATACCCTTCTTTGGCTTGCTCTCTACATATTGCATTTTTATCACTATTGCTATCCCCATAATCGTGATCATCCCATATATAAGCGATAGGCACATTACGGTATAAATCCTGTTGTGTCTTGCTACCAAGAACCTTTATAATATTTTCTGCATATTGTTTACTACAGTCTGTATTAACGTCTCCATAATGCAAATCACCGGTTATAATGTATAGTAAGGGATCTTCTTTTTTGATGGTTGTAAACACTTTACTTTCAGACCCCGTTCTGGCACAGGAGGCAAATGCAATTTTATAAGAATATGGCTTAGAATTCGTAGTTCTAAACCTTCCTGTACTATTACTATGTAATACACCATCTATATCGAACTTATAATAATATCTAGTATCTGATTCTAGATTTTTTATAGTGAACGTTCCAAAAAAATAGGTATTCTCTTGTATCAATACTTTTTCTGAAACAAAAGCCTTCTCAAAATCAATTGAGTCTTTACTAACTAAAATTTTTGCAGTTCCTTGATTAGAAAATCTGGCAGTAATCTTTGCCTCATGTTCCTGAACACTGCCAGACCAAAAATTCAGTACTTTGTTAGTATTTATTGATTCCTTCTTTTCTTTTGAACATTGAACAGTAATGATCAAAAGAAACAGACACGTACCTAATATCCTCATTTGATTTGAATCTTATTTCAAATTAAACTTAAGACCAAATCGATACCATGGCGCATAAAATTCCTGAAAAATAGGTCGAGAACGATCCCCTTGATATTGTCTTACCGGACTATCATTAAGGTTAATTGCCTCTGCATAAATCGAAAATGTATCACTAATTTTAAATGAAGTAGAGAAATCAAGCTGAAGTCTATCATCAAAGACCGTATCGTCATCTGCCAATGAAGATAATTCCTGCACATAACTTCCATTATAATTCAACGCAAGTCGAGCCTGTACTCTTCCTTTATTGTAAGCCAATGCCACATTAAATATATGATCTGCTTGACCAGGAAGTGATACTTCTTCCTCGGTTTGATTATCTATATCTTCACCTCTAAATACATCAATAGATGAATTCGTATATGTATAATTAGCATATATCCCAAAACCTGACCATATACCTGGTAAGAAAGTGAAGTTCTGTTGCCAATTCATTTCTATTCCAAAAAGACTAGCAGCATTCCCATTAATTGGTGACTCTATTCTAAATCCATCAAACTCTCCACCCTGTCTACGTTGAACTGTAGTATAAATAAAGTTGTCTATATTCTTGTAAAAAAAACCAGCAGAAAGAACACCAACATTTTTAAAGTAGTGCTCTCCTAAAATATCAAAATTAAAAGCACTAGCAGGTTCCAGTAAAGGGTTACCTTCTTGCAATTCTTGATCTTGTTGATTAATTGTTCTCGCAGGAACTAGACCATCAAAATTTGGTCTAGCATAGGTCCAAGTAAAAGCCGCTCTCAGGTTGGTATACTCAGCCAGATCATATTTAAACTGTAGGTTAGGCAACAAAAAATCATAATCATTAGATCCTTGAACTCGTGTTACTGGATTAGGCTCATCAAAATTTAATTGATTTGCGGTGTAGTCAACAGTTGTGTTTTCATAACGTACACCTCCTAATACCATTAATTTTTGAAATTGCACTTTCGTCATTAAGTATACTGCAGAAACGTTTTCATTAGCATCATAAAATGGGCCATCACTTTCTTCGATAGAAGCTTCTGTATCTTCTTCTAAAAACCCACCTGCTCTAACTCTACCTGCAAGCCCTCTTACCAGCCCGGGATCAGCAAAAAGACCATTATCATAACGTCCTCCTAAAAAATCATCATCTCTAAAATCACCTAGCAGATCATTTAAGGTAAACTCATCTTGTGGATTAACAAAATCAGCTCCAAATACTCTTACATTATTGATTCGATCCTTTTCTTTATCCCGATACTTAAATCCAGTTTTAATATACCCATCACCGGTTCCAACCTTATATGGGATTTTTACATTAAATTTCATAGTGATATTACGATCGTTTCTTATTCTATCTGTGAGCTCTAATTCGTCGAATTCGTATTGCGAATAATTAAATCTGTCTACCCCATTGGTTATGGTAAATTGAGGAAAATCAACATCGCTTCGATCTATTGTAAAATCTGCTGCCTCATTATGTTCAAATCCAATATCAATTCTATCCAACTCATTTTCTTTAGCTTCAGAATAGGCAAATTCATAATCTAGAGTAACACTCCCTATATTATGCTTTCCTCCTGTATTAATACTCCAAATTTGTTGTACTTGCTCCCTGTCTTTTAAACTATTGGTAAACTCACCTTCTTCCACAGTGGTAGGAGTAAGATATGTTCCTTTTCCAGGTCTGAAACGCATTCTACGTCTAAACTCTTGATCCGAATAATCATTAAATATACCACGCAAGTAAAAAGTGGAAGTTGGATTAAATTTATAATCTATTGTTCCATTTAGCCCAAGTCTTTTACGTTCAATTTCATAATCCCGCAGTTGTAATTGATCCAATACATAAACTTCTCCATTTCCAAAATCTTCTTTTCTAAATACCGATTCATTATTATCCGAACCTCTATTACTTACGGTATAAGATCCGTTGAAAGCAAGACCAAGTTTACCAAATCGTTCACTATACGATCCTTGTACCTGATAATTTTCGGCACTTTCTACCAAGGTATTATATCCACCCCCAACGGTTCCTGATATTCTTCTTTTTCCGGATCCTGCTGATTTTGTAATTAAGTTTACAGATCCCCCGATAGCATCTCCATCCATATCCGGAGTAACAGATTTTACAATTTCGATAGCGGCTAGCTGATCTATAGGTACCACATCGAGCGCAACATATCTAAACTCACCTTCTGGAGAAGGAATTTGCTCTCCATTAATACTAATATTAGTTAATCCGGGAGGTGTGCCTCGAATCTGTACAAAACGACCTTCTCCCTGATCCCTTTGCAAGGATACAGAAGGGATTCGCTGTACAGCTTCTGCTGTATTAAGATCTGGAAAACGTCCTATTTGATCTGCCGAAACTATACTTACTATTTGTTCTGCAGTTCGTTGTTTATTAAGTGCTTTACTTTGTCCATCTGCCGAAGTGGAAATCAATACCTCATCTAGTGCTTCAGATGACCCTTTCATAGAAATATTAAGTTCGGTATTTTGATTACTAACAACTTGTAATGCTAATTTTTGATTATCGAATCCCAGATAAGAGATTATTATATTGTAGTTTCCTTCAGCTACCTTATTAAATTGAAAATTTCCGTCAAAATCGGTCGAAGTGCCTATAGAAGTTCCTTCTATTACTACAGAAGCACCTGGTAAGGGTAAACCAGAATCATCCAAAACATTACCCGTAATAGTCCCTGACTGCCCATAAGTAAAGGCAATATGTAAGAAAACAACTATACTTAATACTTTTTTAAACATAACCTAATTTTTACATGATTAGAATATCGTAATATTCGTTGTTTTTAATCAAAAAAATGATAGTGACTTTTACGAAAAACATGTAGTACAAAGTACTATACTTTTTTAACATAACTTTAAGTATATTTACAATTACTATAGGGAATTCAAAAAAAACATATGAAAATAAAGGTTATAATTGCAGATGATCATGCGGTTGTAAGAACTGGACTTCAGCTTATTCTGGCAGGTACATCTGATATTGATATTGTAGATGAAGCCACAACTGGTAATGAATTGTTAAAAAAACTAAAATCTAATACCGAAATAGATGTAGTAATTCTTGACATTCATATGCCAGGAAAAGATGTAATTGATACCCTAACTGAATTTCGTACTCACTATCCTAATTTACCGGTTCTTATCTTTACTATGTATGATGAAAACCAATACTTCATTAGACTATTTAAAAACGGTGCCTGGGGCTACATCAGCAAAGAGAGCGATCACAATGAAATTATAGAAGCGATTCGAACTGTTCATAATGGTAAGAAATACTATTCTAAAACCCAAGCCGATCTTATTGCTAATAACCTTTTTGACAAAAGTGAGCGTTTATTACATGAAAAATTAACCGATAGGGAGTTTCAAATTCTTTGTATGATTTCAGAAGGTGTTAGAAACTCTCAAATCGCCAAAAGATTAAATATTAGTAAAAATACAATTAGCAATCATAGAAATAATATTCTAAAAAAAATGGATTTAGAAAACAACGTAGAAATTGCCCATTACGCTGTTAAGCACAATTTAACTCCAGATTAAAAGCAGTATTTACCTTGTTTCAAATGGTCCTATAATTTTGTAAAATGTACGTTAACTTCAGGTTTTTTATTCTCATAACGGTTTGCTTATTTTTTAACTGTAATACTCCAGAATCTTTGGATAAGCAAGCAGATAGAAAAAAATCACATTCAAATAATCCACAGAATTATTGTAATTCTTATGACCAATACATTAAAAAAACAGTCTCTCTAGCAATATCGCAGGGACAAAAAGCACTTTCTACCCTAAAAGAAGGCACTACATCTTGCAGTAAAGCCGACATATTTCAAAAAATGGGGATGGCTTATTATTATCAAGGAAATTTTCAGCTATCGACAGAATATTTGTTGAAATCCATTAGGCTACATAAAAAAGATCAGTCCAAATATCAGGTGCTCTTTGATTCCTATTATCTATCTAAGAATTATCTTGATAGCGGCAATACAACAAAAGCGAAAGAAATATTGTCAAAAGCTATTTCAGAAATAGCCGAATATAAAAACGCTACAATTCATGCACAACTCCTAAATATTCTAGGAAAATGTTATAACCATACAGGCGATTTTAATGCCTCTCTTAAGGCCTTTAATACTTCGCTTACCATCGCCGAAAAAGTCAATGACCAAACCACGATAGCTTTAAACTTTAATGAGCTAGGTATTCATTTCTATCAAAATGATTTTTATGGTAAGGCTTTAGAATACCACTATAAAGCCTTTAAAATTTTTAAAGACATTGATAATAAAATCGAAGTTATTCATACACAATATAACTTAGCAAGGGTTTACCTAAGATTGAAGGATTATGCTAAAAGCAAAACAATACTTGAAGAATCCCTGATGGAAAGTAAAAGTTTGGGCTTGAAAAAAGAAAACTCTAATATATTAAAGAGTTTAGGAAGCAGAAGTAAAGCACTTAAAAACTATGACAAAGCATTAGAATATTATGAAGAAGCCTTGGCCATTGCACAGAAAATCAATTTTAAGATTGGCATTGGTAAAAACCTTAACAATATTGGCAACATAAAAAGTGAACAAAAAAAATACAACGAAGCATTAGACTATTTCAATCAAGTGCTATCTATATATGAATCGATAAATTATGCTCCCGGAATATTAGAATGCAAAGTGGATTTAGGGAAACTTTTTGTGGATAAAAAAGAATATACCAATGCGTCAAAAACATTTGAACAATGTTTTAAACTATTAGAACAAGGTAGTGATAACCATACGCTGGCAGAAAATGTACTGTACCTGTCGAACACCTACAGATTAGAGGATAATTACAAACTGGCTTTAAAATATCGGATCATGTACTCTGATTTAAGTCAACTAATATTTAATAGGCAAGAAAGTAAGAACATAGCGCTACAGAAAGTAATTTTTGAAACCAAAAAAAAAGAAAGTGAAAACAAGCTTTTAAGAGTAGAAAACGAAGTAAAAAACCTACAGATATACAAAAAGAACAATTTAATCATAACCGTTATCGTGATTTCTTTTCTATTTGCAATCATAGCCATAATAATCTATAGTCGGTTTTTACAAAAGATTAAACTAAATAAGCAACTAAGAAGTCTCAATAGTAAGCTAGAGCTTACCAATAGACAACTTCAAACAGAAGCTTTAAATAGAGATAAATTTTTTGCTATAATAGCACACGAATTAAGAAATCCATTATGGTGGTTTAAGAGTTTAACAAAAGTATTAAACGAACAGTTTGATACGATGAGCAAAGAAAATTTAAAAAAAATAAGTAATACTCTTGACGAGTCTGCAAATAATGCTTTTCATCTTACAGAAAACTTATTACAATGGTCAAAAACAAAATTAGGTAGATTGGTTTACAAACCTACATCATTAAAGTTTGGTAGCCTGGTCGACAAGAATTTTCAACTTTTCAAATTACAAATAGATCAAAAAGAAATTGAAGTAGTTAATTTAGTACATCCAGAAACCTATGTCTTTGCGGATCCTCAAATGATGGATACGATCGTTAGAAATTTGATTTCGAATTCTTTAAAACATTCAAACAAAAAGGGAATGGTAAAAGTATATGCTAATCAAATAGAAGATCGTCTAGAGATCACTTTCGAAGATAAAGGGGAAGGAATTAAGAAAAAGCATATCCAAAAAATTTTGGATCACAATTATGAATTTTCAAACCCCAATGATTCTAATAAAAATAGCTCTGGTTTAGGACTAAAGCTTTGTATAGAATTTATTGAAAAACATCGAAGTGAATTAAAGATAAAGAATCTAAAAAAAGGATTACAGGTCAAGTTTTCATTGCCTTTGGTAGAAAGTAATTAGGAGAATTAATTTGTGCGCCTTCAGGACATCGGATATCTCTAAGCACTATAGAATAACGTTGATTCATATTTTATAAGACAGACAATGTGCAACATTTCTATTTAATCCACAGTTTATATCATATAAAAGATATCATAAAATTAAATTTTATATGAATATGATACTCCATAAAAAAAGCTGGTGGAACCGAAATTGGAAATGGATGTTTCCTCTAATAGGAATAGTCTTTATGGTAGTAGTATTCTTTTCTATGACCGGTGATGCTACCTTTAGATATGGTTCTATTTATATACAACCTGCTTTGGTTGATAATGCTTTAGAAAAAGCCAAAGAAAACGAGCGTGTTATTGAAAAATTAGGAGAATTATCACCTCATGACTTCTTCCGCTTATTAGAAGGAGAAGTTGAATACTCTAATAACAATAAAACAGTTGCAGTAACTGTGGGGATTGTAGGAAGTAAAGGTCGTGCAAAATTAGATATTCTTGCAGATCAAAAAGGAAATAACTGGGAATATCAAAAGATCACTGTCAGGATAAAAAAACCGAAAAAAGAAACAATTAAAATTCTGGAAAAATAAATTCTAGGATTCGGGAGCTAATTCGATCTCTAACCCATTCAACTCTGGCGTAATCGGGATTTGGCAACCCAATCTACTATTATCTTCCACATAAAAAGCTTCGGCCAGCATCATATCCTCGTCATAACTCATTTCGGGCAACTCATGATCCGACAACGTATAACATTGGCATGATGCGCACATCGCCATACCGCCACAAGTACCTTCTACCGGAAGTTCATAAGCTTTGCAAACCTCCATTAAATTCATGGCCATATCGGTAGGTGCCTGTACTTCGTGTACTACACCTTCTCTGTCCTTTATTTTTATAGTAATGTCTGACATATTCAATTTTTAGCCTAACAATCAGGCAAATAGTTAATAATTTCGAATTATGGCAAAAAGAATGATTCGTTAACCGAATCATTCTTCTCTTTTTTTGAATTCCCTCTAGCGATCCCCTTTGGGGGGAGGGGACTTATATAATAGCTTTTACTACTTCTTTTTTAGCTTCTTTTTTAGTTCCGTCGAATCCTTCTACACCCCCTACGGTAGTATATTTCATGACATACTTCTTATCTGGGAAAATTCTTTGATAAGCACTTTGACACATAATCGCTGCTTCATGAAAACCAGATAAGATCAATTTTAGCTTTCCTTTATAGGTGTTTACATCTCCAATTGCATAAATACCAGGAATATTGGTTTGATAATCGTACGAATTATCAACTTTGATTGCATTTTTTTCGATCTCTAATCCCCAATTGGCAATTGGCCCTAGTTTGGGAGACAATCCAAATAATGGAATAAAATAATCGGTATCTAAATGAATATCCCCTTGGGTCTTATGTTTAATACCAACTCCTGTAACATGATCATTGCCTTTTAGTTCTTTTACCTCTGCTTCGGTAATAAGATTTACTTTTCCAAGTTTTGACAGTTCTGCAACTCTTTCTACAGAATCCAATGCTCCGCGAAATTCATTTCTTCTATGTACTAAAGTAACCTCACTAGCAACTTCGGCAAGGAAGATAGTCCAATCCAGTGCAGAGTCTCCACCACCAGCAATTACCACTCTTTTATCTCTGTAAACTTCTGGATCACGAATTATATAGGCAACACCTTTATCTTCAAAATCAACAATATTGGGGATTGGAGGTTTGCGAGGTTCAAAAGAACCTAATCCTCCAGCAATCGCCACTACCGGTGCATTATGTTGGGTCCCTTTATTGGTAGTAACCAAAAAAGTGTCATCCTCTAATTTTTCTATGGTCTCTGCCCTCTCCCCCAAAGTAAAACCAGGTTCAAAAGGTTTTATCTGTTCCATAAGATTATCAACTAATTCACCTGCAAGAATTTCTGGAAATCCAGGAATATCATAAATTGGTTTTTTGGGGTATATCTCTGCACATTGACCACCAGGTTGTGGTAAGGCATCGATAAGATGCGTTTTCAGCTTTAGTAATCCTGCTTCAAAAACGGTAAATAAACCTGTTGGTCCTGCTCCGATAATTAAAATATCAGTCTTGATCATGTTCAACTTCTTTTTTTCCTATTAATCCTTTTGTGAATTCGTTTAATGTTTCTACTTTTTCTTCGAAATCACCTTTTATTGTTTTTCTGTATTCATTTAAATTCTTAACCAAATCATCTATATTTTCTGGAAGTACCTCCTCAAAAAACTGACGCAGTCGTTTGGCCGTGGTTGGGGATTTTCCGTTAGTCGAAATAGCCACCTTTACATTACCTTTGGTAACAATACCTCCCATATAAAAATCGCAATATGGTGGATTGTCTGCTACATTAACTAGTTTACTTCTTTTCCTACAATCCTTATATACTTTCATATTGATTTCTGGAACATCGGTAGTAGCAATTACAATATGTTTTCCTTTTAGAAAACGTTTATGATACTTCCTAGTAATCATTTCTACATCAAATTTCTTGGCAAGTGCAATGGTCCTCTCACGAAACATTGGAGAAATCATAGTAACTTTGGCATCTGGACTAGATTTTGTTAAGAACGTTAGTTTTTCTTCAGCCACATTTCCTCCTCCTACAATTAGGATTTCAAGGTTCTTAGCCTTCAAAAAAATTGGATATAAATTATTTCTTTCTTCCATCTTTATATCACTATCCTGAACAATCAAGATATAATTTCGTGTTGTACTTCTGCACAAATTGAAGCTAGTTTCACTCGTTGGCTTACTACTTCGCCTATCACAATAATTGCTGGAGAAGATAATTTTTTATTTAGAACAATCTGCTCTATAGTTTCAATGGTACCTAATCCAAATTCCTCATTTTCAGTAGTTCCATTTTGAATAATCGCTACCGGAATATGGTGTTTATTTTCGGCTGCAAAGATACGAACTATTTCACTTAACTTACCCATTCCCATTAGAATTACCACTGTAGCATTTGATTTTGCCGCCAGGTATACATCTTGTGATAATTTATGAGATTTTGTTGTTCCTGTGATTACCCAGAAACTTTCAGAGGCTCCTCTTTTTGTAAGGGGAATCCCTTGATAAGCAGGTACGGCAAGAGAGGATGAAATACCAGGAACCATTTCTGTTTCTATATCAAATTGTTGAACGTAATCAATTTCTTCGGCTCCCCGACCAAAAATAAAAGGATCTCCTCCTTTTAATCGTACAACATGCCCGTGACTCTTGGCGCGACTTACTATTAATTCGTTGATTTGTTCTTGTTGGTAGGCATAACATCCTTTTCGTTTTCCGACAAAAATCTTTTCGGCGTTGGGCGCATACTCCAACAATGATTCATTAATCAGTGCATCATACAACACCACATCTGCCGACTCTAAAGCTTTTATCGCTTTGAGCGTAATCAGGTCCGAATCTCCAGGTCCTGCTCCTACTACCGTTAATTTTGGTGTTTTAGTACTCATTTTCATCAATTTATCTATTATAATCTCTTAACTTTTAAGATCTTAAAGATATTACACATTTTCTACTTCAACAGCTCTAAACGCTTGCACTTTTTGTAAAAATTGACCTGCTTTTTTGATATAATCGATTGCAAAATCCCGGCTCGGTGCATTTTTTTGAAGTTGGTATATTAAATCTGCAAATGTTCCTTCTAACTTTATCTTTCCGGTAGCAACAAACTCATCATCAAACTGTCGAATGATTCCTGCATGGGTATTGGTTTTTTTGTTTTCTGCCAACAATAATGCCTTAGCAGAATTTACCAAAGAACTATATGCATGATACACGGCATCAGAGTATACTTCATTATCAAAAGAGATTTTTGCATTTTCTATCTTTTCTTCGCTTTCCAAAAATAAGGTTGCAATCAAATCAATTACCACTCCTGCACATTCTCCAATTCCGATGGCTTTTACATATTCCTCTTCGTTACCCCAGTCTATAAAATCTTTCGGAGTCAAATTATCTACATTAGAAAGATCTGTAAGAAAATCATAGAAGTATTTTTCTCCTTTTTCGGCATAATACTCTACAAACTGCTTTCCGTTAGCATTCGCCTCAAAATCGTTTAAGATTCTACGTAATGCTTCTGGACCTCTTCTGCTTGGTATTTTAACTACTTTATCGGCAAAACGACCATTTCCGTCACCTAGATTCCCTCCTCCAAGTAATACCTGAAGTGCCGGTGCTACCAATTTATCTTTGGTTCGCACAGACATTCCCTGGAAACCAATATTAGCCATATTGTGTTGCCCGCAGGCATTCATACATCCGCTGATTTTTATAACCAAATCTTCTTTCTCTAAATATTGTGGATATTCTGTTTTGATTACTCTTTCTAACTCTTCGGCAATACCAGTACTACTTGCGATTCCCAAATTACAAGTATCAGTTCCCGGACAAGCAGTGATATCTACTGCTTTATTATATCCAGCTTCTACAAATCCCAACTTCTCTAATTCTTGATAGAAAAACGGCACTAGATCTTCTTTTATAAAAGGAATTAAAATATTCTGACGTAACGATAAACGAATTTCTCCGGCTGCATATTTTTCAACTAAATCTGCCAATAATCTTGCCTTATCTGTATAAAAATCTCCAAGCAATACTTTAACACCTATTGCAACATATCCTTCTTGCTTTTGTGCAATCACATTAGTTGATTTCCATAAGTCAAAAGCTTTCTGATCTTTGATTTCAACCTTTGGTGCGTCAACTTCAACAGGAGCAGAAACTTTATATGCTTCAGCATCAATAGCAACAGTTTTTTGTACAATGGCATTTTGTTCTGCTTCAACCAATTCTTTGAACGCCTCTAAACCAATATCTTTGATCAAGAATTTCATTCTCGCCTTCGCTCTGCTCTTTCGCTCACCATGACGATCAAAAATTCGAAGCACTCCTTCCATTACTGGAATTATTTTGTCTGAAGGAAGAAAGCTATATAGTTCATCTGCATGCCTAGGTTGAGAACCTAATCCGCCGCCAAGCATAACCTTAAATCCTCGAACACCATTTTCTATTTTGGCAATAAACCCAAGATCATGCATATAAGATAATCCAGTATCTTCATCAGATCCAGAGAACGACACTTTAAATTTACGCCCCATCTCCTGGCAAATAGGATTTCTTAAAAAGAAACGGAACAATGCATCTGCATACGGAGAAACATCGAAGGGTTCGTTTGGATCAATCCCCGCTGTTTCTGAAGCTGTGACATTACGAACAGTATTACCACATGCCTCTCTAAGCGTAACATCATCCTTTTCTAATTCTGCCCAAAGTTCTGGTGTACGATTTAGATCTACATAATGAATCTGAATATCCTGGCGTGTTGTGATATGAAGACGCCCTTTTGAATATTCATCAGACACTTCACAAATACGTCTAAGCTGATTACTTAATACCTTACCATACGGAAGTTTAATACGAATCATCTGAACACCTTCCTGACGCTGACCATATACACCACGTGCCAGACGCAGACTACGAAACTTCTCTTCATCAATCTTACCCTTATGGAATTGTTCAATCTTATTGGCCAATTCTATAATGTCTTTTTCAACAACTGGGTTTTCTATTTCAGTTCTAAAACTTTGCATCTTTTTTCGTATTTCGGTCCTTCAAAAAAGGACGTAGTTATGACTTTTGTATCGTGTTTTTTTTACTTTGAAAATTTCTGTTTTTCCTCGTTCTCAGAAAAGGCTTTATTTATTCAATAAAACCGACGCCCGACGTATTATTGGTTTGTGAATCGATTAATATAAAGGACCCTGAAGCCTTATTATTGCTATAAGTATCAAAAGCTAAAGGTTTGCTTAATTGTATTTGTACTTTTCCTACCTCGTTTAATTGTAAGGCATTTTTGGAAGTATCTTCTCCAGAAAGGTCTGTAGCAATGGTACCGCTGATACTTTTTACCTTAGCAAGGATACGATTGCTACCACTTTGCACAAAATAATTAGCTCCCGGATTAAGATCTTTACTGTCCATCCAACAAACCGTTGCGGTAAGTTGTTTTTCTACTTTTGGTTTTTCTGATGATTTTACAATCATATCCCCTCTACTCACATTTACGTCATCTTCTAAAGTAATAGTACAGGAACTTCCTCTACCAGCTTTATCAAATTTTTGATCAAAGAAGTAAATCTCTTTTACTTTTGAAGTAGTTAATGAAGGTAAAATAGTTACCTCATCTCCCACAGAAAGGTCTCCACCGTATAATTTACCAGCATATCCTCTGAAATCATGAAATTCGTCTTTTTTAGGTCGAATTACAGTTTGTATAGGAAAACGCGCATTTGATTTTTCATAAACATCTTGGGCATCTAGCTCTTCTAAATGCTGTAATAATGTTTGCCCATTATACCATGGTGTATTGGTTGATTTATCTACTACATTATCCCCTTGCAACGCACTTACAGGAATAAAGGTTATATTTTGTTCTTTATAATCGCTTTTCTCGATTAATTTCTCAAAATCTGCTTTTATTGTTTCAAATTTCTCTTGTGAAAAATCTACAAGATCCATTTTATTAATAGCAACTATTACATCCTTCACTCTTAATAAATTATTGATAAAGAAATGACGATATGTTTGTTCTATCACTCCCTTACGTGCATCCACCAAAATAATTGATGCTTGCGATGTCGATGCTCCAGTAACCATGTTTCGGGTATACTCAATATGACCTGGAGTATCGGCGATGATATAACTTTTTGATTTTGTAGAAAAATAAATATGAGCAACATCAATTGTAATTCCTTGTTCTCGCTCTGCCACCAAACCATCTGTAGCCAATGAAAAATCAAGGTAGTCAAACCCATTTGCTTTACTTCTGGTTTCGATCGCCTCTAATTTATCTGTAGTTAACGACTTTGTATCATATAGAATGCGACCAATTAAGGTGCTTTTTCCATCATCTACACTTCCTGCTGTTGCTATTTTTAATACGTCCATCTTATTTATTTAGTTGATCGTTGATCGTTGATCGTTGCTAGACTATAAACTAACAACTGACAACTATCAACTCTTTAAAAATATCCTTGTTGTTTTCTTTTTTCCATGGCAGCTTCAGATCGTTTATCATCGATACGGGCTCCTCTTTCTGAAATTGTCGATTCCCTAATTTCTGCAACTACCTTGTCAATGGTAACCGCATCAGAAAGTACTGCTGCGGTACATGACATATCACCCACAGTACGAAAACGTACCATTCTTTCTTCTACTACTTCATCATCTTCTCTGTACACCACATCATCTTCTGCCGACCAGATCATCCCATCCCTCACAAATGTTTTACGTTTGTGTGCAAAATAGATTGACGGAATTTCGATTCCTTCTTTTTCGATATAACTCCACACATCAAGCTCTGTCCAGTTACTAATTGGAAACACTCTTACATTTTGTCCAAGATCAATTTTACCATTAAGATGATCAAATAGCTCCGGACGTTGATTTTTTTCATCCCATTGCCCAAAATCATCTCTTACAGAAAAAATGCGTTCTTTGGCTCTTGCTTTTTCTTCGTCTCTACGTGCTCCACCAATGGCTGCATCAAATTTGAATTCTTCTAAAGCATCCAAAAGTGTAGTTGTTTGTAAACTATTTCTACTGGCGTACTTTCCTTTTTCTTCAATCACTTTTCCCTGGTCAATAGAGTCCTGTACATTTCGAACAATAAGTTCTACCCCAAGTTCTTCAACCAATTTATCTCTAAATTCGATTGTTTCCGGGAAGTTATGTCCCGTATCAATATGAAGTAACGGAAAAGGTATTTTACCAGGATAAAATGCTTTTTGGGCCAATCTAACCAAGGTTATAGAATCTTTTCCGCCAGAAAAAAGTAGCACAGGTTTCTCAAACTGAGCCACTACCTCTCTAAAAATATAAATAGCTTCGCTTTCTAGTGGATTTACAGTAAGAACAGATGTTCCTGCAAGATTACTCGCAGACCCATTCAATTGTTCGACTTTCTTTTCTAATATTTCCATACTAATTTTTTCGTCATTTATCAGTTAGTGTGCAACCCACATTCTCTATTCTCTAAAACCTTGGTTGGGTCGAAATATTTAAATTCGTTAGGTAAATTATTTTCTGCCAGATAAATATCAAGTTCCGCATCTGAATAATAATAGAATGGGCTTACTTTTAGGACCCCATCATTACCCATACTCAAAATATCCAAAGAGTCTCTAAGGGCTGTTTGTCCTTTTCTAAGATTAGTGAACCAAACATCTGGAGTAAAATCTGCCATTGCTCTTTTGAAGGGTTCCAGTTTTACTTGATCTGTAAACACCTTATGCATAGGATCCTCTATATCGGGAATACCCATTACCACATCTCGATGTGCGGTGGTCTGTTTGGGTACATACAACTTTACATTTAGATGTAGCAATTCTATAACTTCTTCTGCATGTCTATAGGTATTAGGAGTATTATATCCCGAATCGCACCAAATTACTGGAATATCCGATAACGCTTTTGCGCATACATTCAGAATAGCTGCCTCATAGGGTCTAAAATTTGTAGTAACTACTGGTTTTTTAGCATTCAAAACGGCCCATTGCACAATTTCAAGAGGCGTTTTATCTTTTAAAGATTTGTTTAAGTCTTCGATTTCTTTCTCTGCTATACTAATACTCATTCTTCTTTTTCTATTAGGCAATTATTTTCCCCATCTTATTCGGTTCCAAATTCTTTCATGAAAGAAATATAGAATCATTTTGGTTACAAAATCAACGGATGCTATAGAGGTAGCTAACACTATTTCGCCAGTTAAAAAATAAGAAACTATTAATGTATCCAAAGTTCCTATTACCCTCCAACTAACTGCTTTTGCAATACTGCGAACAGGCTTCTCTGAAGACCTGTCATCGTCATACGTGGTCTTTTGCGTAGCTACTTTATCTAATATCATTTGATCTACAATCATTTTTTTATAAATTCTATTACCCTATCGGATTAGTAGATTATTAAACAAATGTATACATAAAAAATTTATTTATTGGTCTAAAGAACCAGAAAATCTTACATCCAAACCAAGAATTATGATATTATTAATAAATAACCTAGTAATTTAGTAGATTATTAAAAAAGGTTTAAGAAACATAAAAAAGAGTTCCAATTCTAACCTCATATTCTATTGTTTGACTTTTTTGTTGAATGCCTTGTTGATTGTCTTGTGAAGAATAAAAAAAACAATATACAAGTACTTTCTGCGTTAATCTACTATCAATTCAAACTTTTATGACAATGAAAAAATTTGCCCTATTCTTATTTTTAGCTACGACAACTTTATTTGTTTCATGTGGTGATGACGATGATCCAATCGTAATCGATCAATCGTTAATCCCCGGAGCATGGGACTTGACCGAAGTAAGGTCTGAAAATGGTAAAGCTTCTGCTACCGTGCAAGGCATTCCGTTAAGTGGTGATTATAGCATAACTGGTAAGGATTATGCTGCTTCTGCAACCTTTACCGAGGCAGCTTCAGAGAGTGAGCCAAATACTGTAACTGGTTCTGGAGGTTTTACATTGGTTGCGAGTTTTACGTTACCAACACAGGATCCGATTGAAATCGAGGAAACTATTCCTGAGCTTATCGGTACAGGTGAATGGACTGTAAGTGGAAATACGCTTTCAATTACCGTTCAGCAAGAGACTACGTCATATGAAATTACTTCTTTGACCGAGCAGTCGATGACTTTAAAAATAGCTATAGACGAAGAGATAATGGTAGACATAGGAAACGAAAGTGTTACCGCATCAGTAACTGGTGATCAATTTATTACGCTTGCTAAGCAGTAATATTTGCTATATTAATTTTAAAAAAGCAGCTAAGTTTTAGCTGCTTTTTGTTTTATTACAATTTCTCTAAAGCCTGCTCAATATCCCGAATGATATCATCACTATGTTCTAATCCCACAGAGCATCGCACCATCCCATCGGTAATCCCAACGACTAATTTATCTTCTTCGGCCAACTTACTATGAGTTGTAGAAGCGGGGTGAGTGACAATTGTTCTTGTATCTCCAAGATTAGCAGATAATGAGCACATTTTTATACTGTCAAAAAAAGTCTTTCCTGCTTCAACACCACCTTTTACTTCAAAGGCTACGATATTACCTCCAAGTTTCATTTGTTTTTTGGCAATCTCATATTGCGGATGAGATTTCAAAAATGGATATTTTACCCAATTTACTTTGGGGTGAGATTCTAAAAATGTGGCAAGTTTTAGCGCGTTTTCGCAATGACGGTCTACTCTAACAGCCAAGGTTTCTAAACTTTTCGACAAGGTCCAAGCATTAAAAGGCGATAATGCCGGACCTGTATTACGAGAAAACAGATAGATATCTCTAATCAACTCTTTTTTTCCTACCGTTACACCTCCCAGAACTCTTCCTTGCCCATCAATCAATTTGGTTGCTGAATGGATTACCAAATCAGCTCCAAATTTTATAGGATTTTGCAGATATGGAGTTGCAAAGCAGTTATCAATAACCAAAAGCAGCTTATGTTTTTTTGCAATCTTGCCCAACAATTCTAAATCGAGTACATCAACTCCAGGATTTGTTGGGGATTCGGCATAAATTATTTTGGTATTCGGTTTAATTAAGCTTTCAACTTTTTCAACCTCGTCTATTCTAAAATAGCTAGTTTCTATATTCCATTTTGGAAAATATTTGGTAAACAGTGTATGTGTAGATCCAAAAACAGATCGCGCAGAAACAATATGATCACCAGCATCGAGTAACGCGGCAAATGTTGAAAAAACGGCTGCCATTCCTGTGGCAAAAGCATATCCATCTGCGGCACCTTCAAGCTTACAAATCTTATCTACAAATTCGGTGGTATTAGGATTGCTAAATCTACTATAAAGATTGCGCTCTTTTTCTTCAGCAAAGGCCGCTCTCATCTCTTCAGAATCTTCAAAAACAAAACCTGAAGTAAGATACATCGGTGTAGAATGCTCTAGAAATTGGGTCTTCTCTGTTTGTGTTCTTACTGCTTGTGTTTCAAAATGTTTACTTTGCCTACTCATACTTCTTCATTATTAACAACCACTTTATATTTTATTTTGGCTGTTGGTTCTAAAGTTTTTGATACAGAACAATATTTCTCAAAAGACAACTGTGCAGCTCTTTTGGCTTTTTCTGGAGCAATATTTCCTTCTAGATATACGATAACATCAATTTCTTTAAAAGGTTTTGCCCCATCAATTTCTACACGGGCACCATTTACTTCGGCTCTATAATCTGTTATTTCCTGTCTCTGTTTTTTAAGAATTGAAATTACATCAATAGCACTACAACCCGCAACCCCCATAAGGACATATTCCATTGGACTAGGAGCCAAATCATGCCCTCCTACTTCGGCCTTGCTATCAATATGGGTGATATGACCTCTTTCATTTTTTAATTCGAAATGATAATCGTTGTCTATTCTTTTAAGTTGTATTTTCATTATTTATTTTTTCTAAAAACTATTCTTTTTTATGCTTTATCTGCTAATCTCAATATATCGCCAAAAACCCCTCTGGCCGTAACTGCTGCACCTGCTCCCGCTCCTTGTATAACTATAGGCTGATCTCCATAGGACTCGGTATAAATCTCAAAGATTGAGTCGGATCCTTTTACCTGTCCTAACGCACTACTTTTTGGAACCGAAACCAGTTTTACATCCAGATTTCCTTTTTCTTGTGATAAATCACCCCAAAGATCACCAATATACCTCAAAACACAATCTGGTTTTTGTTCTTCTTTAACTTTTTGATATACTTCATCTAATTCGCCTAGTCTTTCTAAGAACGAAGAAGCTTCTCCTTCTCTTAGATTTTTGGGAATAAGATTATGAATATTTACGTCATCAAACTCATTGCCTAGATCCAGTTCACGAGCTAGGATTAACAATTTTCTGCCCACATCATTACCACAAAGATCTTCTCTAGGATCCGGCTCTGTAAAACCTTTGTCAATTGCTTCTTGTAACACTTCACTAAACGGTCTTTCTTCAGCAGAAAATGTATTAAATAAATAACTTAAGGACCCTGAAAAAACTCCTTTGATTCTTGTGATATTTTCTCCAGACAAGTGTAATAACTTGATAGTATCAATCAACGGAAGCCCAGCTCCTACATTTGTTTCATATAAATATTGTTTTTGATTTTCTTCAAGTTTTATACGCAGCTCTTTATAAAAATCAAAACTCAAAGTATTGGCAACTTTATTAGAGGACACCAGATCAAAGCTATGTTTTACCAAGTTGATATAACTTTTGGTAAACGCTTCGCTAGCTGTATTATCAATCGCAATTAAGTTTTCAAGATGATGTTCATCAGCAAAACTAATAATATCCTCTATTGCATAAGACACCCCTTTTTCCTCAATTTTTGTTTTCCAATTAGTTTCTAATCCATTTTTAGCAAATAACACCTTTCTGGAGTTTGCCACCGCAAAAATATTGAGAGTGATATTCTTTCTTTTTTCAATTTGTTTTGTCGATTGCAATATCTGATCAATCAAAGTCCCTCCTACCAGTCCGTGACCAAATATGGCAATGTTTATCTTTTTTGAGATTTCGAAAATCTCGCCATGAATTACATTTAAGGCCCTATGCAATTGTCTTTTTCTAACAACCAGACTCACATTTTTACCACTAACTGTATTATTAAACAACAAGGGCACTATTTGATTTTTGATCAAGGCATTATAGGGTTTATGAAAAGTACTTAAATCCTGCCCTATGATTGAAATAACCGATACGTCGTCTTCAATTGAAATAGCACTTACATCGCGTTTATAAAAATCTGCTTCGAATTCTTGTTCCAGCACATCTTTTGCTTCCTTTGCCTTATCAGCATCTACTACGAATCCAATACCCCGCTCTGAGGAACCTTGCGAGATAAAGCTTACACTAATATTCTTATGTGCCAACGCTCTAAATATTCTGGCATCAACCCCTACTTTTCCTAGAAGCCCTCTACCTTTGAGGTTGATCAATGCCACATTTTCTAATACCGAAAGGGATTTTATTCCTTTCTCGCTTGTTTCAGAAGTAATTAATGTTCCATTACCATTAGAATCAAACGTATTTAAGATACGTAGCGGAATTTTCTTTTCTATTAACGGAATAATAGTTTTTGCATGCAAAATATTTGTGCCAAAATATGCCAATTCGTTGGCTTCATTAAATGAAAGTTTTTCGATTTTTTTTGCATCTTGGACTAAATCAGGATTAGCGGTGTAAATCCCATTTACATGCGTATAATTCTGAAGTTCTTCGGCTTCTAAATAATTAGCCAGTAATGAGGCCGTATAATTGCTCCCATTTCTTCCCAGGGTTGTGGTTTCATTTTTGGTATTTGATGCTATAAAACCAGTTACTACATTCACCGTGCTTCCATTATATTTCTGAAAATGATTAATTACATTCTCTTTGGATAATTTGTTTAACGGTTGTGCATCGCCAAATCGCCCATCTGTTTTAATCAGGTCTCTACTATCTGTGAAATTAGCCTTTATGTTTTTCTCCCGAAGTAATTGTGTTAACAATTTAGCCGAAATCACCTCTCCTTGAGACAGCACCTGATCTTTTATTCTTTTGCTATAATCACCCAATAGGGAAACTCCTTCAAAAAGTTTATCCAGGGTTTTAAACTCATTATCAAAATCAACACCTCGAAAATCTTCTATCTGATATTTCTTAAATGCTTTTAATTGCTCTTTGTAGTCTTCATTTTTACTTGCTTTTTCAAGAATTTCTTCAAGTTCATTGGTCGTATTTCCTCGTGCAGAAAGTACAACGGTTATTTTTTCTCCGTTTCTAACTTTGTTATGAATGATATCCACAACGGTATCAATTCCTTTTCCGTTGGCCAATGATTTTCCTCCAAATTTTAAAACTTTCATTTTTCTTTCCTTTTAAAAAACACCTTTCAATAATTCACTAAGCTGTTCAAATTCTATTAAAAAAGCATCATGCCCATGAATCGAGCTGATAATACCATGAGTAACATTTTGTTTCACTTTTTTTAGTTCCTGATATGTAATTTTATCTTCAGCTTCTGTAAAAAACACATCAGAATCCACGCTTATAATGTGGATATTGGACTCAATCTCCTTTACTACTTCGGGAAACCCTTCTCTTTGAGCAGTAATATCAATATTTGCCAGGATATAATTAAGTTCTTTATATGCCGATAGATTGAATCGCTCATCCAATTTTTCTCCATGATGTAAGAGCCAACTCTCTATATTAAACATATTCTTATCATCATTGTATGTTCTATTAAATTTTTGTTTAAGCGATTGAGGAGACCTATAAATTAACATTGCATGTAATCTGGCGTCATGTACAGGATTACTAGAGTTTAGCAATATTTGTTCTTGGACCAGGCAATTTGCTTTTAACCAATCTGTCGATTTCCAATCACATGCAACTGGTATCAAATGTTCAATTAGATTAGGCTTTAGAGCGGCTAGTTCCCAAGCTATTCCGCCACCAACAGACCCACCTATAACAGCATGAAGTTTTTCTATCTTTAATACTTCTAAACCTATTGAAAAGATTGAAGCGATATCGCGTGCATTAAACATTTTGTAATCCTGGATAAGATTTTCTTTCTCCTTACCATAACCATTACCAGGTATATTAAAGGACAGCACTGTATATCTGTTAGTATCTATGCATTTGCTCTCTCCAATCAGGCCATTCCACCAACCATTTTCACCGCATACGGTTGAATTTCCCGTAAGTGCATGATTCACCAATACGATAGGCGCCTCGAATAGGGGTTTCCCAAAGGTTTCATACGATAAGGGAATATTATTTATGTACTTACCTTTTACAGTGGTAAAGTTTGAAATGTCTATTTTTTGAAGCATAAGAGGTCCTCTACTATTACTTAACTTTCTCGTTCACCTTTGCAAAAGCAGCCTTCAAATCTACCTTAAGATCTTCAACATCTTCAAGACCTACCGACAGTCTAATTAAATCCTGAGTAACTCCAGTAGATTCCTGTTGTTCCTCTGTAAGTTGTTGATGCGTTGTACTAGCTGGATGAATAATCAAAGATTTTGAATCCCCAATATTTGCTAATAACGAGAATATCTTGGTTTCATCGGCCACTGTTTTCGCAGAATCGAAACCTCCTTTCACCCCAAAAGTAACAATACCACTTTGTCCCTTAGGTAGATATTCTTTGGCCAACGAATAATAAGAATCATTTTCGAGTCCAGGATATTTAACCCATGTTACTTCGTCTTGTTTTTCAAGCCATTTTGCAAGCTCTAATGCATTTTCACTATGTTTTTTGATTCTAATTTCTAAGGTTTCTAAACCTTGTAAGATCTGAAATGCATTAAATGGACTTAAAGCGGCACCATGATCTCGTAATCCTTCTATTCTTGCTTTTGCAATAAATGCTGCAGCCCCCAGCGCATCATGATACACTAGTCCATGATATCCAGGAGAAGGCTCTGTAAATTCTGGGAACTTACCACCAGACCAATCAAAAGTTCCTGCATCGATAATTACACCACCAAGAGAAGTTCCATTTCCGTTAATATATTTAGTAAGTGAATGTATCACAATATTGGCGCCATATTCTATAGGATTTAACAATGCAGGTGTCGCCACTGTATTATCGACAATTAAAGGCACTTTATAAGCTTTGGCCTCTGTTGAAATAGCTTTTAAATCCAACACATCAAGCTTTGGATTTCCCAGAGATTCAACAAAAAACACACGCGTATTTTCTTGCACGGCATCTTTAAAGTTTTCAGCTTTAGATGGATCAACAAAAGTTGTAGTAATCCCAAATCTGGGTAAAGTAACATTCAAAAGATTGTAAGTACCTCCATACAAGCTGCTAGAGGCAACAATATGATCTCCTGCTTTTAACAATGTTAACAATGTTGTATTAATAGCTGCAGTACCTGATGCAGTTACTACGGCAGCGATTCCTCCTTCCAAGGTTGCCAAACGTTGCTCTAATATATCATTGGTAGGATTATTTAATCTTGTATAAATAAATCCCGTCTCTGACAAGTTAAACAGATTTGCTGCGTGGTCTGCATTATTAAACACATAAGATGTCGTTTGGTAAATAGGGACTGCTCGTGTACCACCATTAGTAGTAACATCATGACCTGCATGTAACGCTCCTGTAGCAAATTTTTGAATACTCATAATTTTCTAATTTAGATTTTAATGATTAATAAAATTCAAATACATCAAACACACTAAACATCGTGAATGAACATAGAAAATTAAGAAGAAAGGAATCTACAATTGCTATAAAACAATTGTGTCATGTTATCTTTTCCCGATTTGCATCGCGATAGAATGTAGCACCTTCTTTATAGATAAAGGGTTGCTAAGGTTTCACAGGGTCTATTCCCTCCACCTTTCTTAATAACTAACTAAAATGTATAAGAAACTTGTGACAAAGCTAGCAATTATTTTTAAACTAGAATGTTTTCCAAAAAAAATCTTTACTACCAAGAGTTATTAAACCCGTAAAAAATAATATGTAAAATACTTTTGGGTATTATCATTTTTTTTACCTTTGCCCAAAATTTTTCAGGGATAGATTTGACTGATTGCAACCCTAACACCAAATGTTATGCTTGGCACATATGCCAAGAAAACTAAAATGCTAAAGCAGTTCGATAAGATATTACCATATCGAAAATCTGCGGTTGTAACTTCGTCCTATTAATCTTTATATAAAACAAATTAATAATGGCATATTTATTTACTTCAGAAAGTGTATCTGAAGGACATCCAGATAAAGTAGCAGATCAAATTAGTGATGCTTTATTAGACAATTTTTTGGCTTTCGATCCAGACTCAAAAGTAGCTTGTGAAACATTGGTGACTACAGGTCAAGTAGTATTAGCAGGTGAGGTAAAATCAAAAACATATCTTGATGTACAACATATTGCAAGAGAGGTAATCAATAAAATAGGATATACCAAAGGTGCTTATCAGTTTAGTGGTGATTCTTGTGGTGTAATCTCTTTAATTCATGAGCAGTCTCAAGATATTAATCAAGGAGTTGATCGCGAAACCAAAGAAGAACAAGGAGCAGGTGATCAAGGGATGATGTTTGGATATGCCACTAGTGAAACAGCCAACTATATGCCATTGGCGCTGGACATATCTCATAAAATTCTGATTGAATTGGCAAAATTAAGACATGAAGGAACGGAAATTCCTTATTTACGTCCAGATTCTAAAAGCCAGGTTACAATCGAATATAGCGATGATAATATTCCTCAAAAGATTGTGGCAATTGTGGTATCTACACAACACGATGACTTTGATAGTGATGATGATGCCATGTTGGAAAAAATCAAAAATGATATTATAACCGTTTTAATACCCAGAGTAGTTGCTCAATTACCAGAGTATGTTCAAAAATTATTCAATGATAAAATTACTTATCATATCAACCCTACAGGTAAATTTGTTATTGGGGGACCTCATGGAGATACCGGACTTACAGGAAGAAAAATAATTGTAGACACTTATGGCGGTAAAGGAGCTCATGGTGGTGGTGCTTTTTCTGGAAAAGACCCTAGCAAAGTAGACCGTTCTGCTGCTTATGCCTCAAGGCACATAGCAAAAAATTTGGTAGCTGCAGGAGTGGCTAAAGAAGCATTAGTACAAGTTTCTTATGCTATAGGAGTTGTAGAACCGACTTCAATTTTTGTTGACACCTATGGTAGTAGTCCTTTAGAGTTATCAGATGGTGAAATTGCCAAAAAAGTAGGTGAAATTTTTGATATGCGTCCTGCGGCAATCGAGAAACGTCTTAAATTGCGTAACCCAATGTATTTGGAAACTGCTGCCTACGGACATATGGGGAAAGAACCAAGAACAATAACTAAAGTTTTTGAAAGCCCTTATTCTGGTAAAATTGAAAAGGAAGTTGAACTTTTTACCTGGGAAAAACTTGATTATGTAGATGAAGTAAAAAAGGCCTTTAATTTATAGATTTAAATCCTTTATTACACGTTTCGTCTGATTTTATAATCCTTATATCGATTTTTGGGTGATCCCTAGAAAATATACGGTTTTTCCGCAGCTATAAATCAAGTATTATTCTTACTTTTACCCCATTAATATTCAGATACATAATGTATCATATTGGGAAACAAATTTTTCTTTTTTAAGGTATCAAGTATTATTTGGGAAATATATACTCTAACTCTTAAAAAGAACAATGAAAAAGAGAATTTTACACTTATCAAAACTTAGGGAAATGAATTTAAAAGTTTTAATGACTATAAGCTTTATATGCATCAGTGGTATATTTTATGGTCAGGATTTTAAAAATGATCTGACTTCGGTAAAAACTATTGACAATCAAATTCAGGAAAAAAAATACAGTTCTGATGACGTTTCTGTGACAGCAGATAGATTAGTACTAAAAACTCCAGTTGAAAATATCTCTAAAAAAGACAGGCAATTTTTCAGTAAAAAACAGTGGAGAAAGATCAAAAAGCAGATTTTAAAGAATAAAAAAAGAATTTCTAAGCTTGAAGGCGGTATACATACCTACAAAAAGGTGGATACAATATATGTGGATACACAATCCAATTCTACAAAATCCAGTTTATCCGGTTGGTAACCGAAACATATTATGATAAATTAAAAAAACCGCTTTGAAGCGGTTTTTTTAATACTACTTCTTTACTTACTGCTGCATTTTTAAATAATAATCTACCGAGTGTTTCCCGGATCCATACATTAAAAAGAAAGCACAAAGAAGAAATATTATACTCGCAATAATGAGGTTAGCCACATTCATTTCTCCTATAAAATTAATAAGAATAGCTCCTATTAATAACGGAAGTTGTGCCATTACAGACCACCTAGTAAGAAGCCCGAACGCTATTAATATACCTCCTATTAGATGTGCTGGTGCAACGTAATGAATGACTATCATAGCCCCAGCAAGGTTTTGAATAGGCTTAATAAGATCGACAAGGATCTGACTATTACTTACAAAGTTTATCCCTTTTATAAATAAAAACACTCCTAAAGCAATTCGCAACAGATCCAATGGGTAATACGTATGTGCATTAGCCCATTTATTCAATGATTTTATAGTAGGCATGACAAAACAAGTATTGATTAGACCTTTATAAGATACTGATTTTTAAATCAATAAAAAAATATCGAACACAAATAAGAAAGGTAGTATATTATGTTATCTTCTCGTATAACGAATATTTCTATATGTTCGAATGATCTCATTTTTAATATTCGATAGCACTTCGGGAAGATTAATATTTGTAACACTATAGATATTGTTCAACAAAGGTTTTACTCTTAATTTTAGCTTTTCTTCATACTTATAGTAATATAATACCAAGGCACATATCCCGGATACGAATAAAAGAGTACTTATTGCGGTTACTACTGGAGATAAATCATGATAGAAGAAACGGTTAAGCCCTAGTCCCAACCAACTTCCATAAAGTACAAAAAAATGAATAATATAGATGGATAACGTCTTGCCACCAATTTTGGTAATCACTGGATGAGTAAAATAATTTTTGGCCAAAATAAAAATGGCATATAGTACAAATACATTTCCCAGTCTTATAAATAAGAAATTGTTATATGCAACCGATTTAAAAACAGCCAAATCAGTAACATCATACAAGACCATCAAAGCACCCGATGAATAGAAAATAAGGAATAACCCTATAGACAATAATACAATCGGTGTATAGTAATAAAACAATCGGTGCTTTCCATATTTTAAAAACAAGGTAGCCATAAAACTACCAAAGCATACATAACCAAACCAGGGAAGCAATGTAAAAACAGATCCATTCTTATTAGTAAAGTAATTAGCAATAGTATTTGGTAAGAAATCAAGTATTAAGGACTCGTAGACAGGTTGCAAAAGAAAAATAACAACCCCTAAGCCTAAAGTTACATTTTGAAACAATCCAAAATTATAGCGATACACTATCAAGTATATCCCAATTAATAATAGTAACGAGGTTCCTATACACTGCAAAACATCGACATAAAAAAATGAAGGATTTAAGGTTCCATGAAACACTGCATATAGACTTAGTCGTAATAAATATCCCCAAAAAATTATTTTTATGGCTCTTTTTACACCTTTTAAGACGCGAGGATTCTCAAGCCCTTTGCTACTTTGTTTTAACAACAAATAAGTAAAAATAAATCCTGTGATGGTGAAGAATGTAGGAGCCGTGATACCTCTAAAATACTCCCATACGCTATAGATGATGTTACTACGGTCTCTATAAGCATCGCCCAAAAGTGCATGTACAAAATGCCCCTGAAGCATCATTATAATGGCAAATGCTCGAATTGCATCCAAAAAGTGTAATCGACTAGTGGGCTTAGTCATAATTATTGGTCTTGGTTAGTTATGCTCAAAAAACGAGTTTTGAGCCATATTATTGTTTTTAAAAAGGTGCAAATTTAACCTTTTTAATTCGGTTTTAGGCTGATCTTGAGCCATTTAAAAAAACAAGTGTTTATTTTGTAAGATTTTACGTTATAAATTACTCTCAAAATACACATTATACACGTATTCTATGGCTTTCTTCCCCTAAATTTATACAATGATCATTTACCATACGGCAATTTAAAAAAAGTTGATACGTTACTTATACGTATGATTAACCAAAAAATTCAATCTATGAATCCAAAAGTAATCTTGGGAATTAGAATAGTTTTTGGCCTAGCCATTCTATTCTTTGGGTGTAATAAATTATTTTATTTTATGGACCCACCTGCCCCATCTACAAAAATTGCATCTAGCTTCTTAAAGGTTTTAATATCGTCTAAGACTATGATGCTTGTTGCCATTGTTGAAATTTGTGCAGGAATCGCTTTATTAGCAAATAGGTTTGCCCCTTTAATGATGGTAATCCTAATGAGTGTTTCTGTTAACGCCTTTTTGTACCATCTTAAGTTGGATATAAAACATTGGTACGTAGGAGTAGCTTTTTTAGGGCTTAATGTTCTTATGCTTTATATCTATAAGGATCGTTATAAAGAACTACTAAAACCACAATAAGTTAAAAAAGATGCCTAAAAGGCATCTTTTTTTATTTCCTCCACCTTCTATAATACTTTTTAAAATAATAGAATTAAAGCCTTTGGCATCTTTCTTGGTGTACCATCATAAACATAAATTTATAAGTTATGAAAACTGATCGTTACACCAAATTTATATTTACTATTATCGCCATTTGTTTAGCTATTATAGTAATTAGAGATATAGAAATTATCCCAAAAGCACACGCCAACAATATACCAACATACAATTATGGAGCGATTCCTATTAATCCTGATGGTTCAATAACTGTGCGCTTAAGTAATACCAATGAAATTGATGTAAATATAAAAAGCATTGATACTTATGATAAACTTAAGGTAGATCTGAACAGTATTAGTACTCGTGACGAATTAGATATTAATATCGACGAAGTTGGAGGAAGCTACGTATCAAGTGGTGGTCCTATTAAAGTGAAATTACAAAATTGATTTTTATTCTAATCAAAACATTACACGCAACCTTTTCAAGAAATATCATCTTTTTTATACGAACAAAAGGTGAAATAAAATGAGGAATATTGTAGTTTTATTTATATGTCTATCTCTTTTGGCTTGCAGCAATGATGACGATCAAAACACTTCTTTAGAAATATGTGGTGTGAATAATCCAATTGAAGATTTACCATGGTTAAAAGAAATCAAAGAAGGTTTTGAAATGAGCTTTTCTCCAGTCGGAAGTCAGATTATTGCGTACCAATATAACGGAAATGATGTCTTTTGGATCAATAACTGTGTTAATTGTGAAGACGCATTGGTACAAATCTATAATTGCATGGGAGAGGTTATCTGTCAAAAAGGGGGTATTACAGGATTGGATGAATGTCCAGAATTTGAAGCTGAAGCAATTAATGAAAAGGTCCTCTTTGACAATGTACAGAACAACCAATAATAAAACCACTTTTTAATATTATCCAGAACATCATTAATGTTTAGGAAACCTGTTCTTTTTAACAGTAAATAATAGTCATTTTTAAATAAAAAAGACCGCTATTAAGTTTTTTACGATCATCTTTTCGCACCCAATTCGTTTACCCAAATTTCACTATGCAAATAGTGTAGTCTGTAAATTCTTATTTATCCTTTTCTTGTTCCTCATAAAATCCATTATATTTACGGCCGAACTTTGACACAAACCCCCCGTAGAAAAATAATCGAATATGCATATAGCTATAGCCGGAAACATTGGTGCAGGAAAAACTACATTGACCCGATTGCTTGCTAAACATTATAAATGGGAAGCTCATTTTGAGGATGTATTAGAAAATCCTTATCTAGAGGATTTTTATAACAAAATGGAACGTTGGTCCTTTAATCTTCAGATTTATTTCTTGAATAGTCGTTTTAGGCAAATTCTGGATATTCGACAAAGCGGAAAAGATATTATACAGGATCGAACCATTTATGAAGATGCTTATATCTTTGCTCCCAACCTTCATGCTATGGGATTAATGACCAATCGTGACTTCGAAAATTACCGATCTCTTTTTGATCTTATGGAAGATGTGGTAGAAGGTCCTGATCTATTAATATATCTAAGAAGTAGTATTCCTAACTTGGTGGCACAGATCCACAAACGCGGACGAGAATACGAAAACACCATTAGCATAGATTATTTAAGTAGGCTTAACGAACGTTACGAAGCATGGGCTCACGATTATGACAAAGGAAACCTTCTAATAGTAGATGTTGACAATGTTAATTTTGTTGATAATCCTGAAGATCTTGGTGATATCATAAGCCGTATTGATGCAGAGTTGCATGGTTTGTTCTAAAAGATTTTGAATATCTATGGATTTTGCTTCACTATTTCAGTTTCTTAAGGATTTACAAAAGAACAATCATAAGGAATGGATGGATGCCAACAGAAAACAGTATAAAACTATTAGAGATTCGTTTATCCAGTGGCTGGATGCACTTGATACAAAACTAGCAACCATAGACCCAGATTACCATCCTACTCCGGGAAAAAAGGGAATTAATCGTATTAACAACAACCTTCTTTTTCATCCAAATAAACCTGTATATAAGGATCATTTTGGAGCGGGGTTAGATCAAAAAACCAAACAAGGGGATTTTTATATTGAAATCGGTATCTCTCAATGTCTATTAGCCGGAGGATATTGGCGACCTGAAAGCAAAGTACTGAATAGCATTAGAGAAGCCATTGATTATAATGGCGAAGAACTGGTTAAAATTTTAAATAAAAAAAGCTTTAAAGACACCTTCGGAGATTTATATCCCGATGACGGTATGCTAAAATCTGCTCCAAAAGGATATCCCGTAGACCATAAACATATCGATTTATTGAAGCACAAAACATTTGCAGTAATTCACGAATTTACTAAAGAAGATGTTCTTAAAGACAATTTTACAGAGCAAGTCATTGAGGTTTACAAAGAAATGCTTCCTTTTAGAAGATATTTGCGACAAGCGGTAACCGTTTAGTTTTTTGGTTATTCAGTTTAAAAACGTAAAAGTTATTTTGAAACTTCTTCGATTTTCTTATCCAAATACTTTGTAATTATTGCTGTTGCCCCGGTATTACTATTTATAAAGTGCCCTGCAATCATACCCGTTTTTTCTCTAAACTTTTTGTCTTCTACTAACTTATTCATGACCTGTGAAAATTCATAGGGATTGGATACCGAAAATAACCCTGCCAATTTTTGAAGCTGTTTGGCTTCTCTAAATTTTTCGAAATTCTTACCAATAATAATTGGAATCCCAAATGTCGCTGGCTCTAAAATATTATGCAGCCCCCCAGTCCCCATAGCGCCACCAACATAGGCGATGTCTCCATAACTATACACACGAGAAAGATATCCAATCGTGTTCATAATAAACACCCGGTAATCTTTAAGATCTTTCCCCTCTTTTTCTGAATATAAGATAGCGCCTTTCTTGATTTTTTGTTTCAATGAGTTTACACTACTATCCTTAATCTCATGTGGAGCAATAATAAAACATACATTATCAGTGGCATTATTTACAAAGTCAATAAAAACTTCTTCATCCTCGGGCCATGAGCTTCCAACTACGATACAAAGTCGCTCATTAATAAATTCTGAAATAAAATCTACATGATTATCCATTTCGATCTGGTGTGATACCCTATCAAAACGCGTATCTCCACTTAGTGTAACATTTTCAAAACCTTGTTTCTCAATTAATGTTTTTGATATGGTATCCTGAACAAAAAAATGATCAATTGTTTTAAGAGCCTTTCTCATAAAACCCCCGTACCATTTAAAAAACGCCTGATCTTCTCTAAAAGTAGTAGAAATAAATACCGTTGGGATATTTTTTGTTTGTAAGGTTTTCAGATAATTAGGCCAAAACTCATACTTTACAAAAACCGCTAATTCTGGCTTAGCCAATTGTATAAATCGTTTTGCTTTTGCTTTGGTATCCATCGGAAGGTACACAATGATATCGGCCAGAGTGCTATTTTTCTTTGCTTCATATCCCGACGGAGAAAAAAAAGTAACCAATAATTTATGATTAGAGTATTTCTTTTTTAATAATTCCATCACAGGAACTCCTTGTTCATATTCTCCCAAAGAAGCACAATGAAACCACAAGGTGCGATCTTGACCGGAAAAATGTTTCTCTAGTATCTGAAAAGTTCGCTTTCTTCCTTCAACGAATAATTTCAGTTTAGGAGTAAAAAATCCCAGAATAGGAAGAATTCCATTAAAAATCGAAATAAAGATGTTGTATAAAAACCCCAAAAGCAATTATTTTTAAGAACTGCTAAAATACATTTCTTTTATCTAAAATTGCATTGGCTATAGTACCAATATTTTGTATTTTCGTGAGGTTACAATACACGCATTCATGAAGAAAATACAAATGGTTGATCTTAAGGGTCAATACGAGCAGATCAAAGAACAAGTAAATTCATCTGTACTTGATGTTATAAATTCCACAGCTTTCATTAACGGACCCGAAGTTCATAGTTTCCAAAAAGAATTAGAAGCATATTTGGGTGTAAAGCATGTAATTCCTTGTGCCAATGGCACAGATGCTTTGCAAATAGCCATGATGGGATTGGGCTTAGAACCCGGTGATGAAGTCATTACTGCTGATTTTACTTTTGCCGCAACTGTAGAGGTAATTGCTTTGCTTAGATTAACCCCTGTATTGGTTGATGTAGAGCCAGATTCCTTTAATATTGACCCAGAGGCTATAAAAAAGGCAATTACACCAAAAACCAAGGCTATAGTGCCTGTTCATCTGTTTGGTCAAGCCGCAAATATGGATGAGATCATGGCCATTGCTAAAGAACATAACCTATACGTTATCGAGGATAATGCCCAAGGTATTGGTTCTACTTATAAGTTTGCCAATGGCACTTCAACCAAAACTGGAAGCATAGGACATGTGGCTTCTACCTCTTTTTTTCCATCAAAAAACTTAGGATGTTATGGTGATGGCGGGGCTATTTTTACTAACGATGATGACCTTGCTCATACCATCCGCGGAGTTGTAAACCACGGGATGTACAAAAGATATCATCATGATGTGGTTGGTGTAAACTCACGTCTGGATTCTATCCAAGCTACTATTCTACGAGCCAAACTTCCTAATCTTGATAATTATAATAACGCCAGAAGAGCAGCCGCCAGAAATTATAACCAAGCTTTTCAAGATATTAAAAATATTATCACTCCAAAAGTAAAAGGAAATAACTGTGGCACAGATAAAAATACCATTTGCGACACATGTAATTGCCACGTATTTCATCAGTACACATTAAGAATTACAAATGGTAATCGCGACCAATTAGCGCAACACCTAAACGATAATGGAATTCCGTGCGGTGTTTATTACCCTATCCCACTACATAGTCAAAAAGCATATCTGGATAACCGGTATAATGAAGCAGATTTTCCGGTAACCAATCAATTGGTAAAAGAAGTAATTTCATTACCAATGCATACCGAGTTGGATGATGAGCAAATTGCTTTTATTACCAAAACTGTTATTGATTTTGTCAATCAATAGACTTTTCTCTTCCCTTCAAACAAGAAGGGAAGGCTTTAATTTCTTTTAGCTTTAATTACAAAGGCAAGAATGGTGTTTTGCTAAACCAATCAATTCCTCTATATTTAGCAAAGATAAACACATAACATTCACACAAATTCTTATGAAATGAGCCATAATGATTAGGTAAATACCAACCGATATGGTTATTGGCGAATTCCATCTGACAAATAAAAAACAATAAAAATAAACAGATGAAATATACATTCATTGCCCTAGTAATGCTAGTCTGCACTACTATGTATTCTCAAGACATTTATTTACAATGCGGAAAACTAATTGATACTAAGTCTGGTAAAGTTCTTACTGAAAAAACTGTGGTAGTTTCAGGAAATAAGATCATCAAAATTCAAGACGGTTATGTAACTGGGAAAAAAGATGATACCACAATTGATCTTAAAGACAAAACTGTAATGCCAGGGCTTATTGATATGCATGTACATCTTGAAGGTGAAACCAATCCAAAGGCTTATTTACAAAAATATACCAATAGCGAGGCTGACCTTGCCTTTAACTCTGTTGAATTTGCAAAAAAAACATTGATGGCGGGATTTACCACCGCAAGAGATCTCGGTGGAAGCGGGGTAAATATTTCGCTTAAAAAAGCGATCGCTAGGGGAAGAATCGTTGGTCCTAGAGTTTTTACTGCCGGAAAATCTCTAGCTACTACAGGAGGACATGCCGATCCCACTAACGGAAGTAAAAGATCTCTAATTGGAGATCCTGGACCAAAAGAAGGGGTAGTAAATAGCGTCGAAGATGCAAAAAAGGCCGTAAGGCAACGTTATAAAAATGGTGCAGACCTAATCAAAATTACGGCAACTGGTGGTGTATTGAGTGTTGCCAAAAGTAGTTCTAACCCTCAATTTACGGTTGAAGAAATCAAGGCAATATGCGAAACCGCCAAGGATTATGGTTTTCATGTGGCGGCGCATGCTCATGGTGATGAGGGTATGCAACGAGCAATTCTAGGAGGCGTAAAAACTATTGAACATGGTACTCTAATGAGCGAAAAGACTATGGATCTCATGAAACAATATGATGCCTATTTGGTACCTACTATTACTGCCGGAAAAGAGGTTACCGAAAAAGCTGCAATCGACGGTTACTATCCGGCAATTATTGTTCCCAAAGCTTTAGAAATCGGTCCAAAAATTCAAAATACCTTCAAAAAAGCGTATGATCGTGGTGTCGGGATCGCATTTGGTACAGATGCCGGGGTATTTAAACATGGCCAAAACGGAAAAGAATTTGGTTATATGGTAGAAGCCGGTATGCCAGCCATGGCAGCCATACAAAGTGCAACTATAACCAACGCAAAAATATTGAATATGGAAGATCAATTAGGACACATTGCTATTGGTTTTCTGGCAGATATCGTAGCGGTAAATGAAGATCCAACTAAGAACATCAATACTATGGAAAATGTTGTTTTTGTGATGAAAGATGGAAAGGTTTTCAAAATGCAATAGAAATAAATTCAATCCAATTACTTTACTATTTCATAATCGTCGAAAAATGAAAAAATTACCTTTATTTATTGCACTCACTGTGTTAGCATATTCTTCTATAGCACAGACATTAAAAAACCCATCATTTGAAGAGGTTCTCTCATTACGATCTGTTTCAAATCCAACCATTTCTCCTGATGGCAATCATGTAGTGTTTGAATCAAGATCTATAGACTGGAAAGAAAATAGATATGACACTGAACTATGGATTTCTAAAAATGGAGCAACTCCTTTTCAGCTTACCAATAATATTAAAGATAACAGTTCCAATCCAAAATGGTCACCCGATGGCCGATGGATCGCTTTTTTATCAAAGCGGGGAGAAAAAACCCAAATCCATATAATTCGTTCTGCGGGAGGAGAATCTGTTCAAGTAACAAATACTGAAAATGATATTTCTGATTTCGAATGGTCACCCGATGGAAAAAAAATTGCTTTTCTTCAGTCTGAGGATAAATCTAAAAAGGAAAAAGAAAGAAAAGAAAAATATGGCAGCTATGCCGTTGAGGATGCAGAATATAGTGTAAATCAAATTTGGATTACAGATTTCAACCCTCTTCAGCTTAGCAATAACCCACTACCATCTCAAATTAATGATTCTGTTTATACCAAAAAGTTTGAACCTAAATTATTGATTGAAGATGCCTCTTTTTCTATTAATAGTTATAAGTGGTCCCCAGACGGAAAAAAAATCGCTTTTGAACATCAACCTGATCCTTTAAGAAATACTTTCTTTAAGGCAGATATTTCTATTTATGATATTGCATCAAAAACTCATAAAAAACTAGTTAATAATCTTAGTTACGATGGTTTGATAGATTGGTCACCCGACGGAAATGCCATCCTTTATAATACAAGCCTCAATGATAGTACTTCTAACTATTATCTAAACGGTAAGTTATTTAGAATTGATATAGATGGAACAAATAAGCAACAGCTTGCAAAGAATTTTGATGAGGATATCTATAGATTACAATGGAATAGCAATGGAATATTTGGTATTGCCTGGCAAAAAACTAAAAGACCATTGGTAAAAATAAATCCAAAAAATGGCAAGACAACGATTCAAAAACTCGGACCTGAAAGAATTTGGAGTTACTCTTTCTCAAAAGATGGTAAAAAAATATCATATACGGGAAGTGATGATAGTAGTCTAGCTGAAGTATTTCACAATGATTATCTTTCAAAAGACATCAAGCAAACTACCAAAATTACGACTCAAATTAATGACTGGTTAGTTGCCAAAAGCGAAGTTATTTCATGGAAAAGTCAAGATGGAGCAACTATTGAAGGTATTTTGCATAAGCCACAAAACTATGATCCAAATAAAAAGTATCCCCTTATGGTCATTATCCATGGCGGACCAACTGGAATATCTACGCCAAATCCTACTCCCTCCCATGTTTATCCTATGATCCAATGGCTTAATAAGGGAGCCCTGATATTAAGACCAAACTATAGAGGCTCTGCTGGTTATGGAGAAAAATTCAGATCATTAAATGTTAAAAATCTCGGGGTTGGAGATTCTTGGGATGTATTATCTGGTGTTAAGTTTTTAGAAGACAAAGGTATTATAGATGGAGATAAAGTAGCTTCGATGGGATGGAGCCAAGGTGGATATATATCAGCCTTTTTAACTACTAATTCAGATAAGTTTAAGGCTATTTCTGTAGGGGCCGGTATTTCAAATTGGATGACATATTATGTCAATACAGATATTCATCCGTTCACCAGACAATATTTAAAGGCTACTCCGTGGTCGGATAAAGAAATATATGAAAAGACCTCTCCGATGACAAACATAAATAATGCCTCTACACCAACATTAATACAACATGGCGAATTTGATAAAAGGGTTCCTACTGCAAATGCTTATGAATTATTTCAGGGGCTTCAGGATAAAGGAATTGATTCAAAATTAATTATATACAAAGGGTTTGGGCATGGAATTAATAAACCCAAAGAGAGGCTTGCAGCTATGTGGCACAACTGGCAGTGGTTTGGTAAATATATTTGGGGAGAAGAAATTGAAATACCAATGAAATAAAAGCAAGTGTAATTATAACAGCAAATGTATGACAACCACGAAAAAGACTTTAATAAATTTATATCTGTAACAGTTTTGCTTTACTACGACATATACTCATAGCGAAAGTCCTATAAATACAATCATTCAGTCAAAAAACAAATCATCATGGAACTAAACTCAAATCATTTTTTAAAAAGAACAATCCTATTTGGCATACTCATTCTATTAATTCTCCCATCTATTGCTATTGGACAAACCAAAACAGAACAAATTGACAAATTAATGAGTCTTTATCATGAATATGGCCAATTTAATGGCTCCGCGCTTGTAGCAGAAAATGGTAAAGTCATTTACAAAAAAGGACATGGATTAGCTAATATGGAATGGGATATTCCAAATCAATCCAATACCAAACATAGGTTAGGATCAATCACCAAGCAATTTACCAGTATGCTTATTATGCAATTGGTAGAGCAAGGAAAATTAAAATTGGATGTACCAATTACTACATATTTAACTGATTATCCAAAATCGACAGGAGATAAAATCACTATTCATCACTTACTCACACATACCGCTGGTATTCCAAATTACACTTCTTTCCCTAATTTCTTTAATGATCATATGCGTAACCCATATACTCCCGATGAGTTTGTAGAAGTATTTAAAGACTCTACACTTCAGTTTACCCCTGGTGAAAAATTTGCTTACAGTAATTCGGGGTATTTTTTACTAGGTGTAATTATAGAAAAGGTTTCAGGAAAAACGTATGAGCAAATGTTAAAAAAAAACATTTTCACTCCACTAAAAATGAATAACACAGGATTTGATCATCATAGCACAATCCTGAAAAACAGAGCCACTGGATATAATAAATTTGGAACTTCTTATACAAATTCAGATTATCTCGATATGTCTATACCCTATGCTGCTGGTTCGATGTATTCTACAGTAGAAGATTTATATTTATGGGATCAGGCATTATATACAGATCAATTGATAAGTAAAAAATCCAAAGATTTAATTTTCACTCCCGACGCTTCAGGAAAAGCAAGTTATGGTTATGGATGGGGTATTAGCCATCAACCTCTTGCAAAGTCTAGTGATAGTATTAAAGTAATAGGTCATGGTGGTGGCATCAATGGATTTAACACTATTATCTCTCGAATCCCTTCAGACAAACACTTAATTGTATTATTTAATAATACCGGTCGTACTGATCTTGGAAAAATGAGCAGATCTATAGGTAATATTCTTTATGGATCACCTTATGATACTCCAAAAAAATCTGTAGCTTTTTCGTTATTAGGTGCTATTATGGATAAAGGTATAACCTTTGGACTTGAAGAGTTTGAAAAAATTAAGTCTTCAGAAATTTACGCGGTCGATGAAAGAGAAATGAATATGGTGGGATATCAACTTATGGGAGTTGATAAAGTGAAAGAAGCTATTGAAGTCTTTAAACTTAATGTAGCATTATTTCCAGAATCAGGAAATGTTTATGATAGTTTAGGAGAGGCTTATTTAAAGAATGGTAACAAAGAACTTGCTATCAATAATTACAAAAAATCTGTAGAGATAGATCCTAATAATACTAATGGAATTAATATCTTAAAAAAAATTGACTCCAAATAGTATCTAATTACATGATATAAATCAGATTCATATATAATTCATATTTATGAATCTGATTTTACAATCTATATCTTGGAAAAATGAAAAATAACACCGTCAAAATTACCCACACCCAAGTGTTATCGGATAATTGGTATACACTTCATAAAATAACTTACGAATATCAAACCAGAAATGGGGAGATAAAAAAGCACATGCGAGAAGCGTATGACCGTGGTAATGGAGCGGTAATTCTTCTATACAACCCAACTTCAAAAAAAGTAATACTCACCAAGCAATTTAGGCTTCCTACCTATATCAATGGCAACGAAAGTGGCATGATGATCGAAGCCTGTGCTGGTTTGCTAGATGAAAATAATCCTGAAGATTGCATCCGAAAAGAAGCCGAAGAAGAAACTGGGTACAAAATAGATAAGGCCGAAAAAGTTTTCGAGTCCTATATGTCTCCCGGAGCTGTAACCGAAATATTACATTTTTTTATCGCCGAGTACACTCCTGACATGAAAATAAGTGAAGGAGGAGGGTTACCAGAGGAACAGGAAGATATAGAAGTACTTGAATTAAATTTTGACCAAGCGATAAAAATGATATATTCTGGAGAGATAAAAGATGCTAAAACGATTATGTTATTACAATATGCGCAAATACATAATTTGTTGTCTTAACCTTTGCAAATAATGATCTTAGCTTTTGATACTTATTATTTTGAAAACAATGCAAAAACTGTTTGCGTACATTTTGAAAATTGGTCAGACGAGCAGCCGTCTCATATTTACTCTGAAATCATAGAACGTGTTTCGGATTATGAACCAGGAGCATTTTACAAAAGGGAGCTACCTTGCATTCTAAGTTTATTGAAAAAAATCGATCCGGACAAAGTAGATTATATAATCGTCGATAGCTTTGTTTTATTAAATGATTTGGGTAAATTGGGATTAGGCGGCTATTTGTATAATGAACTAGACAAAAAAATACCTGTTATTGGAGTTGCTAAATCGGGTTTTCACGAAAACAAAAAAAATGTAAGAGAGTTATTGCGGGGTAATAGTAAAAAACCTTTGTTCATCTCTGCTATAGGACTCGAACTTGGCCAAGCTTATGAAATGATCAAATCCATGCATGGAACGTATCGAATGCCTACCTTATTGCAAATTTTGGATACTAAAACTAAGGAAAGTAATATGTAATATTAGCACGTAAATGAAATTTTTTAGCCTAAAAAATACCTTGAACTGGAAATATATAATTCGTGAAGTGCTTCTAATTTTTATTGGTATTAATTTGGCTATATGGTTTAATAATTGGAACTCTTCAAAAAAAATTAAGCATGATAAAGATATTGTAATTTCAAAGATTAAAGACGAAATCGAAAATAATATTGAAGAGCTAATTAATACACAGAAGAGCAATCAATTTATTTTGAATGCTTTTTCTGATTTACAAAAATTATCCAATAAAGAAACTTCTTTAATAATCACAAATCCAGAGAAATTAAATAAACTTAAAAGACTATACCCCGGTTTTTTTAATATTTCAGATTCATTAAAAATCACTAGCAATGTATTTCAATATAATATCAACACTTATATCGAACTAGAAATCCCAATCCTAAGTCAAATTGCATGGGAAACAACAAAATCTATTGGTATCACCAATGAGTTTAACTATGAATGTTTATATGATTTAGAAAGCACATATAATCTTCAACAAAGAGTCCAAAATGAAGTAAATAAAGCCGCTAATGCCCTGCAAAAAAGAGAAATAACTTCACTTACTAATATTTTAGGGTTTTTAGAGCAGCTTAATACCCAACTTATAAAAAATTATCAGGATATACTTTTGAATATAGAGAATTGCACTTAAACTTTTTACCTCTCCTAGAAATGAGCATATTGTTTTAAACAACATTGTGGTATTGTTTGTAAAGCTTGAAGCAATAAAGAGACAATATTTAAGAGGTCACAGGTCCTCTTAAGTTATGCATTATTTCTTCTACGAATCTTAAAGATCCTAAGAAGCCACAAAAAGGTCTTTCGAAGGACCTGTTTAAGGCAAAAAAGCCCAAAGTGCATAGCTTTTATCCTGTAAATTCACCCTGCGAAGTCATAAAGTATCACTTATAAGCATCAATTTATGCCTTCGAAGTACTAAATTATCAGCTCGAACTACCTCTGGTAGGTTTTGATCCTCTATATGATGGATTATCCTCTCTTATCAATAAGAAGTACTTATGTTTTCATCAAAAAATATTCTTAATGGGACACAACTTTAAAAAAGGGTACATCGATCAAAATACTAAGTGTAATCTGTCTTTTATAGGTTTAAGTAATCCATCTACAAACTTGATATTGTTTTCTGGAGGTACTGCTGCTATCTTAACAGGAAAATTATGAAGATAACTATTTAAAAATTAAGCTTTTAACTTCTGCTATTGCATTACTATTTGGTTCTGAAGTATATTCCGTTTGTATCGCTGTTGAAGAATTTTTCAAAAACAAAACAGATAAATAACCATTATAATAAAAAAAGCAGACATACTCTTGAGTGTCTATAAATGTTCAAAGATGAATTTATTCTTAAAATCAATTGTATTATGAAAATTTTTAAAATGAAAGGTATGAAGATCATCAACAAGTCGCAACAGAAATTAATTACTGCAAGTTCTAGTCAAGACCATTTTGATTGCATATGGACTTGTGGCGCGCTATATGATAGTGGTTCTGATGCTGAATATAGATGCGTAGCACGATGTGCTAGGTTTCTATAATGAATTTCTCGGTGTAAGCTCTTGGAGTATTTTGAAATTTCACGTTTTCAAACCTTAAAAATCAAAAGGAAAAAATAGACATACTCTTGAGTGTCTATAAATGTTCAAGGATGAATTTATTTTTAAAATCAATTGTATTATGAAAAATTTTAAAGTAAAAGGAATGAAGATTATCAGTAAGTCTCAACAAAAATCAATTTCCGGAGGTATTAACCCCCATGCACTGTGTCTGGTTAGATGCGAAGGGGAATATAATCCTGGACCACAGCTATGGAAATGTTGGCAAAAATGTGGTATTTATATATAGTGAAAAAACAAAAAACTTGTGTATAAATCGGTATGATTTCCTTCATACCGATTTTTTTATTTTTTAAAAACGGACAAAAATCACTTGGAAATTAACCCTCTAAGATCGATATCATGAGACATATTTCATTATAACCTAGTATTCTCTAGGTATAAAAATAAGTGAAGGTGGTGGGATTCCTTAAGAGCATGAAGATATCGAGGTGCTTGAACTGGATTTTGACAAAACCATGAACATGATATATATAAGAGAAATAAAAGATGCTAAGACGATTATGCTCATACAATATGCCAAAATACACAACTTGTTGTCTTAAACTTTGCACATAATGATCTTAGCTTTTGACATTTGCTATTTTAGCAACAAATAAATAAAACACTTTTATACCCTTTGAAGGGTTACTAAGGTGGTTGCAATCCATGAGTAGGTATCTCGAAGCAGCACCAAGGTAGTTCGAGGCGGCAAAAAGTTAATTCCTATTACCTCTAAAGTAGTTCGAAGCGTCAAAGAAGTAGAACGAAGCCACAAAAAGGTACTTCGAACCACCTCTTTAACGCAAAAGAGCCCAAAGAGCATAGCTTTTATCCTGTAAATTTACCCTGCGAAGCCATAAAGTGTGGCTTATAACCATCATTTTATGCCTTCGAAGCTTTGATCTATCCCTTCGAAGCACCAACTTATTGGCTCGAACTACCTTTGCCGGGCCTCGACCCCATCTCATAAGGGGTACACCCCCTTACCTATAGGGGTTTAAGTATTTTATATCAAAAGATATTGTTAATTAGATTTCACCCTCCAGAAAAAGATACTACATTTATTTTCGTATTAGTATACAGAACTGTATGATCCCTACCAACGAACTGCTTGTTTTTGCTCTTGCCTCTCTTATAATGGTGCTATCACCAGGTCCCAATATGATTTATTTAATCTCAAGGTCTTTATCCCAGGGTAAACAAGCCGGAATTATTTCGTTATTTGGTGTCATGTCTGGATTTATATTCCATATCCTTATGGTTTCTTTTGGATTGACCGCCATTTTCTTTGCAGTACCTTATGCCTTTGTTATTGTAAAATTTCTTGGCGTTGGCTATTTATTATATTTGGCCTATTCAACTTTACGATCTGGTAGAAAAAATATTTTTGATGGAGATGCTACTTTAAAAAAAGATACACCCATCAAATTATTTAATATTGGGTTATTAACCAATGTGCTTAATCCCAAAATGGCATTGTTTTATTTGTCTTTTTTTCCGCAGTTTATAAAACCTGAGTATGGATCGATTCTTTCTCAAAGTTTTCAGTTAGGGATCGTCCAGATCATAATAAGTTTTTGTATTAACCTTCTTATTGTTATTTCTGCGGCCAAAATGGCCATGTGGTTCTCTAAAAACCCTATTTGGATTCGGGTACAAAAATGGTTTATGGCTTCCGTTTTGACCGGCTTGGCCGTAAAAATAGCTTTCGCGAAAGCAAAATAAACATACATGATGAAACAAACGTATTTATTGGCAACTTTATTAGTAGTATTCTTTTTGAGCTGTAAACAGCAGGAAGAAAAGCAAGATTTACCATCCAAAAATTCAGGTGAAGTTGAGAAATTAGAGGATGAAACAAAAGAATCTACCGCTCAACCTAATGTTATTGTTTTAGACAAACCATTTGAGATCGCTGGATTGGATCGAAACCGACAAATAAGAATCTATTTACCACCTAATTATAAGAACTCTGATAAAAAGTATCCTGTGTTGTACATGCATGATGCTCAAAATTTGTTTGATGATGCGACATCCTATGCCGGTGAATGGGGTGTAGACGAGAGCCTTAATGAGCTTGCCAAAACATCAGGCCTGGAGCTTATCGTAATTGGGGTCGATAATGGTGCAGAAAAGCGCATGAATGAGCTAAGCCCCTGGGAAAATAAAGAGTTTGGAAAAGCTGAAGGTGACGAGTATATAAATTTTATTGTAAATCAAATAAAACCTTATATAGATAGCAATTACAGAACCTTAAAAGATCGAGAAAACACCGCGATTATGGGGAGCTCTATGGGAGGTTTAATTTCGCATTATGCAATCTATAAGTATCCTCAGGTTTTTAGTAAAGCAGGTATCTTCTCCCCTTCGTATTGGTTTTCTGAAAAAGTGTTCAGCTTTACTCAAAATAATCCTGTACCAAAAGACGCACGTTTGTTTTTATTGGTGGGGCAAAAAGAAGGAGATGGTATGACTGTGAATACACAAAAGATGTACGACCAGATTTATTCTTCTAAGCATCCCAAAGAAAATATCACAGCCGTTATAGATCCCAAAGGTGATCATAATGAAGCTTTTTGGCAAAAACACTTTACTCCTACTATAGAATGGCTATTTCGTAAATAATAATGAGCATGGAAATCTTAAAACCAGACCTTACCTATTTTCAAACTATTAAAGATTTTCCGTACGAGGAAAAATTTGTGGATTTTGAAGAAATGCAGATGCATTATATTGATGAAGGAGAAGGCGAAACTATCTTAGCACTTCATGGAGAACCTACCTGGTCCTATTTGTACAGAAAGTTCATTCCTATCCTAAAAGATTATCGATTTATTGCCCCTGATTTTATTGGTTTTGGAAAATCGGATAAAATCGTTGGATGGAAAAACTACTCCTTTGATCTTCATTTTAGGTCTTTAGAAAATTTCATTCAAAAACTTGACCTTAATGATATTACACTTGTAGTACAAGATTGGGGTGGTCTGCTTGGCTTATCTTTACTAGCCGAATATCCAGAGCGATTTAAAAGAGTAGTTGTTTTAAACACCTTTCTCCCCACCGGGAAGAAAATATCATTTCCCTTTAAGTTATGGCAGATATTTGCGAAATACCACCCTTCTTTACCAGTAGGCGGCATTGTACAATATGCTTCACATACCAAATTATCAAAAGAAGTGATTGAGGCTTATAATGCTCCATTTCCTAACAAAAAACATAAAGGTGGTGCTGTTGCTTTTCCACTTTTGGTACCTGCTAACCCCAAAGACCCAGCAGTTAAACCTATGCAAAAAGCAAGGGATGTACTTTCTAAATGGGATAAACCTGCATTGGTAATGTTCTCTGATAAAGACAAAGTACTTGGTGGGTTAGAAAAATTCTTCTATCGACTTATTCCTACCAGTAATGATCAACAAAAGATCATTGTCAAAGATGCCGGGCATTTTTTACAAGAAGAAAAAGGTGAAGAAATTGCAGCTTACATAGACCAGTTTATCAAAGACGAACTACGAGTTAAATAATATTTACTTCCTTAATTCTACTTTTTACGCTTCTTAACCTTTCTGCGTTGATAAGATCATCCTAATACCCAAAAGATTGTAATCCAACTACAAGTTACCATCACTCTGTTATCAACAATAATTGCCCATTCACAAAATCACCATTGCGACTGGCAAATACCCTTGGTACTTTCAGGTTCTAATTTTAAAACCTTATAAAAATGAAAACTAAGTTTTTAACCCTTGTAACCATACTCTTATTCGGTTATGGTGTGCAAGCAGCATGTACAGTGACTACAAGTTGTGGCACGTTTAATTTTCCAAATGCCACTAGTGTTAGTGTAAGTCAATCGTCTATTAATGGTCAGTCCGTTGCGACGATTAGGGATCAAAATGGAAGAGTTTTGAAAAGACTTCGAGGTGAATGTGCCAACAACATCAGTACAAGTTGTGAAGGTTCTGGAGGAGATATTGATTTCTGTGATTCGATTCCAGATTATTTAAAACCGTATTTCCCTGATTGCAATTAAAACTAATGAGTGGTTTCATTTTCAAAGTTGGTTAAGAAAGTGAAATCACTAAGAAAGGTATTTTCATTAATACAAATATTACTGAACATGAAGTAACAAGCCTTCGAGATCAACCTCACAATAACCTATATAACGAAATTGAAATCAACCTCTTAACAAAAACAGAAAAGAGAATTTTCTTTTTGCTTGGTAAAGGTATTACAAGTAAAGAGATCGCAAATATGACTTACAATAGTGTTCGAACGATTCAAAATCACAGGCAGAACATAAAAGAAAAACTTGGAGTGAGTGGGTATAACTCTCTTACTTTACTAGCTCAAAGTTACTTACAAAACACTAATTATTAGTGAATTAACTTTTATAAAATCATAATTCTCATCATTTTTACACCCTTATCGAGTAAGAAATGATGAGAATTGTATGTTATTTAGAAGTACGATACTTAAATTATATTTTTAGGTTTTATTTTAATCCGGCCACCATAGTTTCTGCAGAGCGGTCAATCTTTTTTACCAATCCAGATAATACTTTTCCAGGTCCAACTTCGGTAAATAATATGGCTCCATCTTTAATCATATTTTGAACGCTTTGTGTCCATTTTACCGGTGCTGTAAGTTGTGCAATCAGATTCTTCTTGATTTCTGAAGGGTCTGTAACAGCAGTTGTCGTCACATTTTGATACACTGGGCATTTGGGCGTATTAAAAGTTGTTGCTTCGATTGCAGCTGCCAATTCTTCGCGGGCCGGCTCCATAAGTGGTGAGTGAAATGCTCCTCCTACGGGTAAGACCAAGGCTCTACGCGCTCCTTTTTCTTTCATCCATTCGCAGGCCCTATTAATTGCTTCGACTTCGCCGGAAATTACCAATTGTCCCGGGCAATTATAATTAGCTGCCACTACTATACCTTCGGTTGCTGTGCATCCTTCTTCAACTACAGTATCATCTAGCCCCAATACCGCTGCCATGGTCGAAGGTTTTAATTCGCATGCTTTTTGCATGGCCATTGCTCTTTTGGATACCAAACGTAAAGCATCTTCAAAATTAAGAGTTCCGTTGGCTACCAATGCAGAAAACTCTCCTAGCGAATGTCCTGCCACCATATCGGGCTTAAAACTATCTCCCAGTACTTTACTAAGGATCACCGAGTGTAAAAAGATAGCAGGTTGTGTAACTTTGGTCTGTTTCAGCTCATCTGCTGTACCCTCAAACATAATTTTGGTAATCTCAAAACCCAATATATCATTGGCTTTATCAAAAAGTTCTTTTGCTATTTCTGAATTTTCATATAGATCGAGTCCCATTCCTGAAAACTGAGCCCCTTGACCAGGAAATACATATGCGTTCATGTACTGTGTGTTTTAAATTTTGACAAAAATAAGGATAATGTTTATAGTACATAAAGGTTAGTGGTTGGAATTTTATCCTTGATGTAATTCACCAAGAAAATGGATTCCAGCCTATGTTGGAATGACAGTTTATACCTAACTCAATTGTCATCCCAGGCTTGACCCGGAATCCATAACCAATATTATAATTCTTTACAAATACTTATCTATAATATTTTTGGTCCTAGAATAATATGAACTTCCAAATAAATTAAGATGAGCTAGAAGGTAATATAATTGAAAAATGGAGATTCTCTCTTTCCATTCTTTTTGCATAGGAAAAACCTCGTTATAAACTTCGAACAGTTTTGACTTAAACCCGCCAAAAAGATGCATCATGGCAATATCCATTTCTCTAGGCGCATAAGCCACTGCGGGATCGATAAGACAGGGCATTCCATTTTTATCTATCATATAATTTCCACCCCATAAATCGCCATGGATAAAACTCGATGGCTCATTGGGAATTTCATTACTTATGTTTTTACAGAAAGTATTTATCCCCGAAAAGGAAAACCCTTTTTGAGAAGCCAAACTGAATTGCGGTTCCAGTCGCTGGGTAATATAAAATTCTGAAGCAGATTCACACGATTGGTTATACTGTGGAAGACTTCCGATATAATTATTTTCTTCGAAACCAAAATAAGATTCGGTATGCTGATGCAATATTGCCAATTTTCTGCCGAACACTTCCCAAAAATTAGCTGCTGGTTGGGTAGCGGCTATATATTCGAGTATCAAAAAAGAGACGTCTTTTAATACACCAAAATGTAAAACTTTAGGTATTTTGAATGTATTCGTGTTTTTGAGCTTTTGCAATCCCATAGCTTCAGCTTCGAACATTTTTGGGAACCTGGCTGCTTTATTAAGCTTAACGACCACCTTTCGGTTATTGGTCGTTAAAAGATAAACTTCATTAATATCTCCTCCCGATAAAGGTTGTTGGACTATAACTTCTTCTGAAAGTAATTCTTCAAAGTGATGTATGATATTTTGAGAAAGCACTATTTCCTTTTATACGTAAGATAAGTAAATGGGTGCTTGTGTTTCTCATCAACATCATGAAACTCTTCCTTTTCAAGTTTCCAAATAGTAGTATCGATCTCTGGGAAAAATGCATCTGCTTCAAAATCTGAATGCACCCTTGTTAATTCGATACAATCTGCATGGGCCATACCCATTGTATATATTTCACCTCCACCTATTATAAATGGTTGTTGGTCTCCTTTAGCTTTGTCGAGAGCATCTTCTATCGAGTGAACCACTATAGCACCTTGTGCCTGATAATCCTTATTTCTGGTAATGATAATATGCACACGATTAGGAAGTAACTTTGGGAAAGATTCAAAAGTTTTACGACCCATAATAATGTGATGCCCAGTGGTAAGTTTCTTAAAACGTTTAAAATCATCTGGTAAATGCCAAACAAGGTCATTATCTTTTCCCAAGGCATTATTTTCTCCTGCTGCGGCAATCATAGTAATCATTGGCTTTGATTCTTTTAATTCTTCAACAATTTCCGAAGCTTTTCCTTTAATAAATTCCTCTTTCTTTTTAACGAGTTCATCTTTTGGATACATAAGATCAATATCCTTTTGGATAAGTGCTATTTCTTCTTTTTGCTTTGTTACTAAACGTTCCATTTGTTTATCGGCCCACTCCTGACCCATAAAAGTGCTAAACAACCATACATTGCAGAAATGTAGTACAAACAAAAATGCCCAACAAATAATACCAACTACAAACCAATACGCACCAAAGAAAGTAATTTCTTTACCGAACCCAAATGCAAGGTTAAGAATTGCCATGAAAACAGACCCAACTACAAAAATTACAAAATGCTGAAATAGTCTTTTTTTCTGGATGATTCGTTTACGTGCATGTTCATATAATTCACGTTGTTGAGGGTCAATTTGTAAGGTTTCTTTTCTTTTTGAGAACATATTAATGTTAACTTAGTATCGGCAAGTAAAGATATAGTTTTTAACAAAAAGCCCTAAAGGTACTTATGAAGAATTTAAGAAAAGAAATCCCTCTTTTATCTACTACCAATTACCTTAACACTGCTTCTTCTGGCCTACTATATGATTCTCTCCTTAATTTTAGACAAGATCATGATCAAATGTTTTTAAATGGAGGCAGTATTTTTAGAGATGAGCAACAATACTTTTTAAATAGTGTACGCGAAACGATAGCCGATTTTTTTGGTAATTCTTCGGGCGATACCGCATTAACTCCAAATTTTTCATTAGGTCTTAATACCATACTGAGCGGTCTCCAAAAAAATAAAAAAGTGCTTTTGCTGGATGAGGATTACCCTTCTGTCAATTTTGCTGTAACGAGCAAAGATTTTGAAGCTTGCTATGCAAAAATAGATGTCGATTTAGAAAGTAATATTGAAAATGCTGTAATAAAGTATACCCCGGATATATTTATCTTTAGCTTGGTACAATATATAAATGGAATCGTAATAGACCTTGATTTTCTTAAGAGTTTAAAATCCAAATATCCCGACCTTCTTATTATTGCTGATGCGACACAGTTTTGCGGAACCAGAACTTTTGATTTTAGTGCATCGGGCATCGACATCCTGGGATGTAGTGGATACAAATGGCTTTTGGGTGGTTATGGTAATGGATTTATACTATTTAAGGAAGGTGTTCTAGAAAAAATTACTCCAACCAGCTATAAAGCAGCTTCCAAAGACTCTACCTACGATAATTCTTATACCAACTTTACTGCTCGATTTGAATGTGGACACCTGGATACACTTAATTTTGGAAGTTTGAAACATTCTCTAGAAATACTAACAGATATTGGGATGTTGAACATCGAAAAAAAAGTTAATGAATTAGCTGTTTACACCAAAAATCAATTAGAAGAGCTAAATCTCCTTGAAGAATATGTTATAAAACGAAAAAATCACAGCTCTATTTTTAATATTAAAGGTGATCATTCTCTTTTTGAGAAGTTAACAAAACAGCATATAATTACATCCTTAAGGGGAGCCGGTATACGTATAAGTTTACATTTTTATAACACTATGGGAGACGTTGAAGAGTTAATCAACGCACTACATCGTTATCGTTAATAAATATCTGTAAATCTGCTTCTTACTTGTTTTTTATCTGTTAGATTTGTGGTAATTTAACTAAAGTTTATTAACCATATAATTAATATTTAAACAGAAATTATGGCAATTACCAAACAGTATTTAAAAACCAAACCTCTATGTAAAGTTACCTTTATTGTTCCTGCAAAGGATGCTAACAGTGTAAGCGTAGCCGGAGAATTTAACGAGTGGAGCACTGAAGCAACCGTTCTTAAGAAATTAAAAAACGGAAAATTTAAAGGAACTGTAGACCTTCCAAAAGATAAACAGTTCGAATTTAAATATGTCGTAGATGGTCAATGGACCAACGAAACTGAAGCTGATGGATATCAATGGAATGATTATGCCGCGGCAGACAATAGTCTACTGGTATTATAAAATTTCTTGGGGAGTTGAGATTGTTTACGACTAATCAACAACCTCAACTCCTTTCCAATAAATCATACTTATTTAATTTTAATTTACCCTTCTCTTAATCCTTAAAAAATAATATCTAAACAATAAAAATCTTTTATTGAGACAGGACTATTTTTTTGATCAATCCTATAAAATTCGACCCTTAAGTTTATCAAGATAGGAGTACTAAGAATTAAATTAATAATCTTAGTTTTAAGTCATGAATTTTTTGGAAACCATTTTCTTGTTTTTTGCTTTACAAGCTTTTGTTTTTTCAATTCTGTTTTTCTTAAGAAAGAAAGGAGATAGAATCGCAAATATATTATTAGGAGTATATATACTGTTATTTAGTTATAATATTATATACAACATATTGTATTGGTCCAAGCTTTTAAACTCTCCTCAATTTATACACCTAAGCTTCACCAATAGAATACCATGGGTTTCATATGGGCCTATTTTGTACTTATACCTTCGAAGAGTTATTTTTAAAGGTAAATTTAGAGCTATTGATGCGCTTCATTTTATGCCCTTATTATATGTTTTGATTAATTACTCTCCGTATTATTTTCTATCTGCTCATGAAAAAATTGAAGCTCTTAAAAATGGAACCGTAGGACACCACGTGTATTTTTACACACAACATTTTATCAAAATTATTATTGCCTTAATGTTGTTCTATTGCGGGCAGTTATTTCTTTCATTTAATCACATTATTAAAAGCTTTAATAGCTCAAGATGGCTAAGTTGGTTAAGCTATTCATTTTGTGGATATGTTTTGTCTTTTTCTTCATACTTCCTCCTGGTTTATTTCAATCTATTAGATGAGGGGTCTGACTATTTTATTGGTTTTTCCATGATATTTTTTACCGGATTGCTTTTCTATTTTGCTTTTTTACAGCCTCAGGTTTTTGACGGCTTATCAATGGATAAAGTTCTTCCTTTCAAAAAATATCGAAAAACAGGGCTTACTAAAGATCATTCTTTAGAATTAAAGATTAGGCTAATCAATTTAATGGAAAAAGATAAACCGTATTTGGATAGCGAATTAAGAATAGTTCATCTGGCAAAAAAACTTAACCTTTCCAGGCATCACATGTCACAGGTTATTAATCAGCAATTTGATCTCAGCTTTTTTGATTTCATTAATAAATATAGAGTAGACAACGCCAAAAAGATGATATCCAAAGATAATAATCTAAGTATGACTGAGATATTATACTCAAGTGGTTTTAATAATAGGGTATCATTTTATAAAGCCTTTAAAAAATTTACTCAAATGACTCCATCAGAATATAAAGAAAAGTCCTTTTAGTTTTTTTAGATATAACTTCAATCGCTTTATTAGATTTAATTCACAGCCATAAAGGTATTTTGTAGATATTCTTAAGAAAGAAATTAATAAATTATGTTAACCTTTGACGGGAAATATTAAACGCTTCTATAGAGTAACAAATTTTAGTCAAAATTTATATTCATTTGTCTGTAACAATTCAAATCATTTTAAAAACCTAAAAAAAGCAGACATGATAAAAATAGTATACACCTTATTGTTGATAGCCTCAATCTCTTTGTACTCATGCGGATTTGATGATTACATACCTTCTGATGATGACTCAATCCCTCCTATCAAATATACTTTGTCCACTTTGGTCACCTTGCCTATAGGTACAGGGGGATTGGATGTAGACGCCGATGGTAATATTTATGCCGCAGATTTTGGAGTAGGTTTAGCCAATATTAATGGTTCTGATATTTTTAGAATAAACCCTGAAAATGGAAATTCAGAAGTCTTCGCCAGCCTTGAACCCTCAGGTCTTACAGGCAATCATTTTGATGCTATGGGCAATTTGTACCAATCGAATTTTGGATCGAGTAAAGTATTTAAATTAGATCCCGATGGGAATCCTGAACTTTTTACTGAAGCAGTGGCCTTACCCACTGGAATAACGATAGACAATGCAGGAAATATTTATATTTTAAGTTGTCAAAATGGTACAATTACTAAGCTTACACCAAATGGTGATTCTAGTTTATTTGCCAGCAGCAGTGACTTTGCCTGTGCAAACGGAATAACTTGGGTAAAGGAAACAGGAAATCTATATGTTGTAAATTTCAGTGACGGTAATGTATTACAAGTTACATCTGCCGGTGATGTTTCTATACTGGCAGCAATCCCCAATTCTACCGGAAATGCTCATATAACCTCTTTTGAAGGAGAACTGTATCTTACAGCTGCTTCTTTAGGACAAATATATAAAGTAAGCTTAGATGGAGAATCTGTAGAATTAATCGCTGGTAATGGTAGTGCAACTAATACCGATGGGGACGCCAAAACTTCTGGATTGAGGACACCAAACGATTTAGCATTTAGTCCAGATGGTGAAAAAATATATATTAACTGTGTCGCCGACTCAGGAAACCCAAACGAATTATCACCTACTGTTATACGCGTTTTGGAAAGAGATTAATAACCCACAATTATGGATTTTGGAAAAGTGTTGAGATTAGGTGGTATTAGTCTACAACCTCAACACCTTTCCAAAAGGCGACATAACCTTTTATTTGTTTAGCAAGGTCACTAGTTTCAGGATAATACCATGCTGCATCTTTATTTTCTTTTCCGTCTACTTCTACCGTAAAGTAAGAAGCCACACCTTTCCATGGGCAATTGGTATGTGTATCACTGGATTTAAAAAACTCTTTTTTGATGGTTTCTGGAGGAAAATAATGATTATTCTCTATAACTTTGGTATCATTACTCTCTGCTATAACCTTTCCATTCCAAATTGCTTTCATTTTTTCTAAAATATTGGGATTTTATATATTTTTATTTTGATTTTTTAATCAAATAATCTTTATAGTCTTCATTTTTATCTGCAAAAGACCTTACAATTTCCAAACCTGATTCTTCGGCAAGCCATTTTACAATATCATCATCATATTTTTGAGAAATTTCCGTATGTATACTCTCCCAAGCCTCAAAATGAACTTGCAACGATAAAACATCTATGTCTACCGTTTGCTTTTCTTTACTCACCAAATAGCTTTTAGCGGTTCCACTTTCCGGATCATAAGTCTCCCAGTGCATGAATTTATCAAGATCAAAATTTCCATTAAGTTCTTTATTAATTCTTGCTAAAACATTCTTATTAAATGCTGCCGTAACACCTGTTTTGTCGTTATAAGCATCTAAAACTTTCTGAGGGTGTTTTTTTTGATCAAAGCCCATAAAAACCAGATCATCTGGATTCATAGCATTACAAAGTTTCTTTAAAAACTGAATCGCCCTTGGGTGTAAAAGATTACCAATATTGGATCCCAAAACCATAATTACTTTTTTGCGATCACTCATATGTTTTAATCGATCTAAAACTTCAAAATATTCACCTATCTGTCCTTGAGTTGCAACTTTTGGCATTTCTTGATTTAAATCTGCTACCAATCCATCTATTGCATTTTGGCTTATATCCACGGGCATATAGGTGAAATCATAATTATTCTCTTGCAATTCTTTTAATAGAACCTTTGTCTTTTTACCATCACCTGCTCCTAATTCTATTAAATCAAAGCCCCTTATATTGGAGTCAAAACCTTGAATAATCTCTGACTTATTAGTTTTAAAAATCTCATATTCTGATCTGGTAAGATAATATTCTGGCAATGCCATAATCTGCTGAAAAAGCTCATCTCCAACCTCATCATAGAAATATTTTGATGATAAATATTTAGGAAATGCTGTTAAGCCTTCATACACTTCCTTTTCGAAAGTCGAAATTATTGTTTTTTGATCTTTGGAGTTCATAAAAAGAGTAGAATTATTTGTCTCTCACAAGTCTTAGTCCTGTGAATTGCCATCTAAGATGTGGGTGAAAAAAATTACGATATGTCGGTCTTGTATGATCCTGAGGAGTTGCAACTGAGCCACCTCTAAGCACTTTTTGATTTACCATAAACTTCCCATTATATTCTCCAAGCGCCCCAGGGGCTTTTTTATAATTTGGATAGGGTGAATAAGCGCTTTCGGTCCATTCCCATCTTTCTCCCCAATTAAAACAATTTTGAGCAACTTCCCATTCAAATTCTGTAGGAAGACGTTCTTGTTTCCATTGAGAAAAAGCAAATGCTTCGTAATAAGAAAGATGCGTTACTGGAGCATCGAGATCGAGATCCTTTAAACCTTGTAAAGTATATTGACAGAATTGTCCCTCTAATTTATGCCAATATAAAGGAGTTTTTATGTTGTTTTGATTCAACCAATCCCAAGCTTCGGCATGCCATAAAAGGCTGTTTTGATATCCACTGTCTTCGATAAACTCAAGATACTCTTTATTAGACACTAATGTGTTACATATCTCATATTCTTCTAGAAATACCTTGTGTACACCTAATTCGTTATCATAACAGAAGTCGTTTCCTTTATACCCTATTTCATAAATACCTTCTGCAATAGTAATATATTGAGGTATTTGATCAGAAATTGGGTTTTCTGTAAAAGTTTCGTTGTATTTGGGCAACAAAGGATTGTTTCCAAGAATATATTTTATATCTGTCAATAAAAGTTCCTGATGTTGTTTTTCATGATGAATGCCAATCTCTACCAGTTCTTGTATTTTTTGATCTTCATTGGTTTCAAGAAAAGCCTGTAGATGAGAAGTTACGTGATCTCTATATTCGTATACTTCGCTTACAGTGGGTCTTGAAAGGTTACCTCTATCGGTGCGAATCACTCTTTTTCCAACACTTTCATAATAGCTATTGAATACGAAAGCGTATTCTGGATGAAAACGCCTGTAAGAAGCATCATATTTTGATAAAATAAACTCTTCAAAAAACCAGGTAGTATGGCCCAAATGCCATTTTGGAGGAGAAACATCAACGATTGGTTGAATAACATAATCTTCTATCTCGAGAGGAGCGCAAATTTCTTCGGTATCAGAACGAGTTTTCAGAAATGAGGTAAGTAAATTATCGGTAATTATCATAAAAAAAGTGCATTCGATTTACGAATACACTCAAATTTAATGATTTTTATTTTCATAAGACTTTCACCAAGGTTAATCCAATGTTAAAATATTATTGGACTATTGAGGGGGTATAAACGTAATTGGCACCTCATATGCTATTGCTATAGGTTTATTACCCCACTTACCGGGTTCCATTCTAGGGAGTGTCCTGATTATTCGTATGGCCTCGCGTTGTAAATATCTATGTGCACCTGTTACTTCAATTATTTCAACTTTACCCTTCTTATTGATAATGAATTCGACGGTAACTGTACCTGAAAGTCTTTCTGGTTCAGCAAGCTCTGGGTACTCAAAATTTCGAATGATATGTGTCCTTAATTTTTGATCAAAACATTGAGCAGGTGTTTGTCGAGATCGATCACATTTTGGCCACATAGGCGAAATTCCTTTTTCATTTGCATTTTCTTGTGACAGTACAATTCCATCTTGAGAAAAGGAAACGCAGGAAAATAAAATGGTCAATAATAGTAATAGTTTTTTCATGTCTATCCATTTTAAATTTGGGGGTTAAACTGCCACCGCTCCCTTAATATGTGGATGCGGGTCATAGTCTACTAATTTAAAATCATCAAAAACGAAGCCAAAAATATCTTTTACCTCTGGATTAATTATCATTTTAGGTAATCTTCGAGGTTCTCTGGACAGTTGTAACTCCAATTGTTCCATATGATTGTTATAAATATGTGCATCTCCAAAAGTATGTATAAACTCTCCAGCTGCATAACCACATACTTGCGCCATCATCATAGTAAACAGGGCGTAAGATGCAATATTAAAAGGTACGCCCAAAAATATATCTGCGCTACGTTGATATAGTTGGCAAGACAACTTGCCATCGGCAACGTAAAATTGAAAAAAAGCATGACAGGGGGGCAATGCCGCCTTGTCATTAGCTACATTTTCAGAAAAAGATTTTGATGTATCTGGTAATACACTTGGGTTCCAGGCAGACACAAGCATACGTCTACTATCGGGATTGTTTTTTAGTGTATCTACAATCTCTTTTATTTGATCTATTTCGTCATTATTCCAATTACGCCATTGGTGACCATACACTGGACCCAAATTTCCATTTTCATCGGCCCATTCGTTCCAGATACGCACGCCATTTTCTTGTAGGTACTCAATATTAGTATCTCCTTTAAGAAACCATAAAAGTTCATGAATTATGGATTTGAGGTGTAATTTTTTGGTTGTAACCATAGGAAATCCTTCACTAAGATCAAAACGCATTTGATAGCCAAAAACACTTTTTGTACCCGTTCCGGTTCGATCTTCTTTTGCGTTTCCATGCTCAATTACATGACGCACAAGATCAAGATATTGCTTCATATTCTTCCTTACTAATTTACGTTAAAGTTTATTAAGTGCATTCCAAATATACAAAAAATAGGTCGTGCGAAATTTTTCAATAAAAAGATTATTAAATAGTTATAAACCGCTTATCAAAACTTTAAAATTACCAACAAAAGGTTATCCTATTATCATTCCTGCAATGGTAGCAGACAATAACGAAGCGATGGTACCACCTATCAAAGCTTTCATTCCAAATTCTGAAAGTGTCTTTCTTTGCCCAGGAGCTAGTGAACCAATACCTCCTATTTGTATTCCTATAGAAGCAAAATTTGCAAATCCACAAAGCATATAGGTAGCCATTATTACCGATTTATTATATGTAAAATGTAATGGACTAGCTGGATTTTTGAGGTCTGCCAACTGTATATATCCTACAAATTCACTAGCTGCAAGTTTGATTCCTAATAATTGTCCCATGAGCATCATATCTTCTTTGGCAACACCTATTAACCACATTAAAGGAGCAAATACAGTTCCTAATATGGCTTCAAGCGAAAATTTATCGTATGGGGTATAACTGGCTAGAAGTTGATCAAGACCTGTTAACTCACCAATTTTCCCAAAACCATAATTAATCATTGCAATAAATGCAATAAACACGAGTAACATTGCCCCAACATTTGCCGCCAGCTTAAGCCCTTCGGTAGTCCCATTGGCTATAGCATCAAGGATGTTAGACCCTATTTTATCTGTAGATACTTTCACATCTATATCGATCGGTTCCTGTTGTGGATAGAGTAACTTAGAAATCACTATAGCTCCGGGAGCAGCCATTACAGAAGCTGCTAATAAATGTTTCGCAAATTCTAATCTTAAAACCGGATTATCTCCTCCTAAAAACCCTATATACGCAGCCAGAACGCCACCAGCTACAGTTGCCATACCTCCTATCATTACAAGTAGAATTTCAGAACGTGTCATTCGCTCTAAGTAAGCTTTAATCATTAACGGCGCTTCAGTTTGTCCCAAAAATATATTACCTGCAACACTTAAGCTTTCTGCCCCAGAAATACCCATTAATTTTGTTAACACCCATGCCATGCCTCTTACTACAATTTGAATAACCCCAAGATAAAACAACACAGATGTTAAAGCAGAAAAGAAGATTATGGTCGGCAATACCTGAAACAAAAAGATAAAACCAAAACTATCTACGTTCATCATATCTCCTAACAAAAATTCACTCCCAGCCCTAGTAAAATCAAGAATTAAAACAAATATTTTCCCAACAAACTCAAAGGCTTTCTGCACAAAACTCACCTTTAACACCCCAAAAGCCAATAACAATTGCGCACCAAGACCAATTCCTATAGTTTTCCAGTTTATGGCTTTTTTATTAGAACTAAATAAATAGGCAATAATCAGAAGTACAATCATGCCTAAAATACCTCTTAACAAGCTATTGAATGAAAACCCCTGATTAGGAACTAAGGTGCTAACCTCAGAAGTTTGAGGAGCAACGTTTATTTCTTTTGGAGAAATTAAAGAATATGAAACTCCATTTTTGGATAAAACCAATGTTGAGTCTGTAAGTGTGTTGATTTTATATTTTATAATAGAATCTTCTGCAGTATTAGGAAAAAGGAGTAAAATATTATTTTGTTGTAAATAATCTCCTTTAAGAGATTCTAGCGTATTATTAAATGAATAGGAAAAAACTCCTTTATTAAATTGAAAATAATCATCTTTTTGGCCATTATAGACCTCTTCAGAAGATCCTTTAACATTTTCGAGGATCCATTTACTCTCAATAGATTGTGCTGATAAAATGGTAAAAACAGATAATGACAATAGAAAAGTAAGTAGTCCTTTCTTCATAGAAATTGAAATCATTTAAAAAATATAATTAGATCCCCTAAAAAATGTGTGATTGTGATGTACAAATCTAGCCTCTTTTAGAAATTTCGTCCCTAATTCTGGCGGCTAACTCATAATCTTCATTTGCAACCGCTTGATCCAGCATTTTGTTTAACTCTTCGAGCGACAAATCCTTATAACTGGTTTCTTTGCCTACCATTTCTACATCTTCTGACACCAATTCGTCTACCAATAAGCTTTCCGGATCGCCCTCATCCTCTTTTTTAGGATTCACCTTAAGGTAAATTCCTGCTTGATCCAAAATATTCTTATAGGTAAATATGGGTGCCTGAAAGCGTAAGGCAAGTGCAATGGCATCACTTGTTCTGGCATCTATGATTTCTTCAATCTTATCACGTTCACAAATTATACTAGAGTAGAATACCCCATCTACAAGTTTATGAATAATCACTTGCTTTACAATGACATCAAATCGATCTGCAAAGTTTTTAAAAAGGTCATGTGTTAAAGGCCTGGGAGGTTTTATCTCTTTTTCTAGAGCTATAGCAATAGATTGAGCTTCAAAAGCTCCTATAACTATTGGTAACTTTCGCTCTCCATCCACCTCACTTAAAATTAGTGCGTATGCCCCATTCTGGGTTTGACTGTAAGATATTCCTTTTATGTTCAGTCGAACTAAACTCATATTGCTCTCAATAGAAAAGGGCTGTTTGAACGTGCGGACTTTTACCTAAGTTCAAACAGCCCTTAATTGGGCACAATTTATGAAAATTATGCGTTATTCGACTTAAATTCCTTTAATTTTTCGATAAGTTTCGGCACTACTTCAAAAGCATCTCCAACGATTCCATAGTCTGCAGCTTTAAAGAAAGGTGCTTCAGGATCATTATTAATCACCACCTTAACTTTACTCGCATTAATACCCGCGAGGTGTTGGATAGCTCCAGAAACTCCAATAGCAATATACAAGTTAGATGCTACTGGTTTTCCTGTTTGTCCAACATGCTCGCTATGCGGTCTCCATCCCATATCGCTTACAGGTTTCGAACATGCTGTAGCAGCTCCCAACACATTAGCAAGATCTTCGATCATATGCCAATTTTCTGGACCTTTTAATCCACGACCTCCCGACACTACAACATCTGCATCAGCAATAGATACTTTATCTGTAGCCTTGTCAACGGCTGTTACTGTTATTGCAAAATCTTCATCAGATAATGAAGGCTCAAAAGTTTCTGTGGTGGCGGCTCCAGAATTTTCTTTAAGCCCAAAAGCATTATTAGATAATCCGATGACCTTAACATCGGTTGACATTTCGGTTATATTAAACGCTTTATTAGTAAACGCAGTACGCTTTACTTTAAAGGGAGATGCACTTTCTGGCAATGCCACTACATTTGACGCATATCCGGCATTAAGATTTACAGCTAACAAGGGTGCTAAAAACTTACTATCAGCAGAAGAACTTACCACTACTACTTTTGCATCTTCTTTTTCTGCTGCTTGTTTTATAGCATCTGCATACGCTTTTGCGTTAAAAGTAGCTAGCTTATCATTGTTTATTCCTAATACTTTATCTACACCATACGTTCCCAACTCACTAGCATCTCCAACATTTATACTCACAGCGGTTACTGTGGTTCCCAACATATTAGCAACTTCTTTTGCGTAAGAGGCTACTTCGAAAGCCGCTTTTTTAAACTTCCCTCCTTCGCTTTCTGTATATACTAAAACTGACATATTTTTTCTTTTAAATAGCTTTTGCTTCGTTATGTAATAAATCTATAAGTTCTTGAACATTCTCAGGAGAAACTAATTTCACATCTCCTTTTGGAGCCGGTTTTTCAAATTGAATAGCTTTAGTTTCTTGACCTGCATCAACAGGTTCAACTACGTTAAGAGGTTTTTTACGAGCCATCATTATTCCTCTCATATTAGGTATACGAAGATCACTTTCTTCTACTAATCCTTTCTGTCCACCAACGACCAATGGTAATTTGGCAGTAGATGTTTCTTTACCTCCATCAATCTCTCTAACGGCTGTTGCAGTATCACCTTCTATTTCTAAACCAATACATGTATTCACAAAATTAGCACCTGTAATAGCTGCAACCATCCCTGGAACCATCCCTCCATTATAATCAATAGACTCTCTACCTCCAATCACAAGATCATATCCACCATCCTGCACAACTTTTGCCAATTGTTTTGCTACAAAAAAACCATCAGTAGCCTCAGCATTTACTCTTATCGCATTGTCTGCTCCAATAGCAAGTGCTTTTCGTAATGTAGGTTCTGTTTCGGCCCCACCAACATTTACAACATCTACAGAAGCCCCTTGCTTCTCTTTAAACCACATTGCACGGGTTAAACCAAATTCATCATTCGGATTAATTACAAACTGCACTCCATTAGTGTCAAATTTGGTGTCACCGTCTGTAAAATTAATTTTAGAAGTTGTGTCTGGCACATGGCTAATACAAACTAATATCTTCATTTTATATAGGTATTTTTTGAGAATTTAATAATAATTGCGAAGGTACAAATAAAATGTCTAATTTACTATGCGTGCATAATAAATTTTTTAATATTCCGGTCTAACTAAAGGGTTTTAATTGCTACTTTTGCCTTTCGTGTAGCACAAAAATAACATTTATATCAATGAAGACGATACAATTCAGAGAAGCAATTTGCGAAGCAATGAGTGAAGAAATGCGACGAGACGAATCTATTTATTTAATGGGTGAAGAAGTTGCAGAATATAACGGTGCCTATAAGGCTAGTAAAGGTATGCTCGATGAGTTTGGCCCAGACCGAGTTATTGACACCCCCATTTCTGAATTAGGTTTTTCAGGAATTGGCGTAGGAAGTGCAATGAATGGTAACCGTCCTATCATTGAGTTTATGACTTTTAATTTCTCATTAGTAGGAATTGACCAAATCATTAATAACGCTGCCAAAATGCGCCAAATGAGCGGTGGACAATTTAACATTCCTATTGTTTTTAGGGGTCCAACCGCTTCTGCAGGTCAGTTAGGCGCTACACATTCTCAAGCATTTGAAAATTGGTTTGCTAATACTCCTGGTTTAAAAGTAGTCATTCCTTCTAATCCAAAAGATGCCAAAGGATTATTAAAATCCGCTATTCGAGATGATGATCCTGTTATCTTTATGGAAAGTGAACAAATGTATGGTGATAAAGGAGAAGTACCAGAAGGAGAATACACTATTCCTCTGGGAGTAGCTGAAATCAAAAGAGAAGGTACCGATGTTACTGTCGTTTCTTTCGGTAAAATTATAAAAGAAGCTTACAAAGCTGCAGATGAGCTAGCTAAAGAAAATATTTCTTGTGAAGTAATAGATTTAAGAACAGTTAGACCTTTGGATCTGGATGCTATTTTTACTTCAGTTAGGAAAACCAATCGCTTAGTTATTCTAGAAGAAGCATGGCCACTTGCCAACATTTCTTCAGAAATCACTTATCAAGTCCAATCAAACATCTTTGACTATTTGGATGCTCCAATCATAAAAATTAATACTGCCGACACGCCTACCCCCTATTCACCGGTATTATTAGAACAATGGTTACCCAATAGTACAGATGTTGTAAAAGCTGTAAAAAAAGTGATGTACAAATAAAATGAACCTTTTCATTTTACGTTTCATCAATTTGTAGGTGCCAATTAAGTGAAAAATGGCCTGAAAATTGATGTGATCCACTAATTATCACAAGTATTAATTTTAATGTCTTTGAATGAGAGATTTGATTTTAGGGGGAATTCTGGCCATATTTAGCTGTACGTTTCTTTTTTCGCAAACTAAAGTTGGTGGCCAGGTTAATGACAGCAACAATCAACCTATACCTTTTGCCAATGTCGTTTTTGTAAATTCTACTATAGGAACTATTACCGATGAAAACGGTAGATTTTATATGGAATCTGATGAAAACCACTCTAACATTAAAATCTCTTTTATTGGCTTTGAGACCAAAAACATCAAACTTACCAAGCGTGTTACCTATAACATGGAGATCATTCTTGAAGAAGAAGCAGCAGCCTTGGACGCAGTGGTCATATATAAAGGAAAGACCTCTAAAAAGAACAACCCTGCTATTGACATTTTAAGAAAAGTCTGGAAAAATCGTAGAGTAAATGGTGTCAAAAAATTTAAACAATACCAGTATGACAAATACGAAAAGCTGGAATTTGATCTAAACACTATAGATAGTGCTTTAATTAATAGCCGTATTTTTAATGGTATGGAATTTATTTTTGATGATGTTGATACTTCAAGAATAACAGGAAAAACGTATCTACCTATTTTCCTTAATGAAGCCATCTCAAAAGTTTATGGTGATAATACTACCAACGATTACAAAGAAGTCCTGAGGGGAAACAAAAACGCCGGTTTTAGTGACAATCAAACCTTAATTGCTTTTGTAAAAGATCTATATTCTGATTATGATGTATATGACAATTATTTAAAATTTTTTGACAAAAGCTTTACCAGCCCATTATCTCGTACAGGGGTTGACGTATATAATTATGTACTTACTGATAGTGCATATATCGACAATAAATGGTGCTATAATATTACATATTATCCTAGGCGAAAGAATGAGCTTACTTTTCAAGGAGATTTTTGGGTAAATGACACTACTTGGGCGATCAAGGACATAAATCTGGAAGTTACAAAAAGTGCCAATATTAATTGGGTAAAAGATTTATATATCGAACAAGAGTTTGATGTACTTAATGACTCCATATTCTTAATTACTAAAGATTATTTTCAATCCGATTTCGCCTTTAGCAAAAAAGAAAAATCTCGTGGTGTATATGGCAAAAGAACTACCCTATTCGATAATTACAAATTTGACATCAAAAAAGGTAATAAGTTCTATCAAAGTCAAGTAGACCCATATGATCAGGACATTTATAACCGGGAAGATTCCTTTTGGAAAAATGCCAGAATGGAAGAGCTCAATAAAGACGAGAAGAAAGTCTACAAATTATTAGATACCCTTAGAACGGTAAAAGCATTCAAAAGACTTTATAATATCGGAACCATTTTGGCAACTGGATATATCGAATTTGATGGTTTTGACTTTGGGCCTTTATTTTCAACTGTAGGTTTTAATGACATTGAAGGCTGGAGGCTTAGAGCCGGGGGTAGAACCTATTTTACTTCAAATGATAGATGGCGGATCGAAGGATATGGGGCCTATGGTTTTAAGGACAATAAATTTAAATATGGAATATCCGGTAAATATTTGGTCGACAGAAAATCCAGGCTTATCGTTTCGGCAGGAAATCGAAGAGACGTAGAACAACTTGGAGCCAGCCTAACAAATACTAATGATGTTGAAGGAAGAAGTCTTGCCTCTTCTTCAATTATTGCTACAGGAGATAATGATAGATTAACGTCAATTAATTTATCTGCTTTCTCGATGCAGTTAGAACCTAAAAAGAATCTTACCATTGGGGTCACAGGATCATTTAGGACTTTAAAACCTGCTGATCGCTCCTTATTTAGTCTTGACTTTATTGATCCTGAAACAAATGAACTAAAATCACAGATTAAACAAACCGAAATAGCAACATCTATTGCCTACTTCCCAGGTAGAAAAACCACTGGGTATGGTGTAGATCGAATAACGGTAAACGATGGTGACTTTGCAACCTTATTTCTTAATTATAGTGTAGGCATAAAAGATATTATTGAAAGTGATTTTGAATACCAAAAAGTTCAATTCTTATACCAACAACCCTGGAATATTGGTGGATTTGGAAGATTAAACAGTACTCTGGAAGTTGGAAAAACCTTTGGAGATGTGCCTCTTGGTTTACTAAGCGTGATTCCCGGAAACCAAACATACTTATCTATATACAACACATTTCCACTACTTAACTTTTACGAATTCGTAACAGATACGTATGCCACATTGCATCTTGAACATAATTTTAATGGAAGAATATTTTCAAGGATTCCATTATTAAGAAAGCTGAATCTTCGAGAATTGGTAGGATTAAGAGGTGCTTGGGGCCAATTATCCGATGAAAACCTTCTGTTAAGTGCTCCTTCAAACGAAATTCTAATCGCACCAGAAGATGAAGTCTATTGGGAATATAGTCTAGGTGTTGGAAATATCTTTAAAATCTTCAGGATTGATTTCCATTTCAGAGGAAATTATTTTGATAACCCAGATGCACGTAAATTTGGAGTTACAGGTTCTTTTGGGTTCTATTTTTAACAATATTTATTAAAAAATAATTATTTAGTAATCTGTCCGCACTTTTTACCATTCCTGAAAACGTTATAGTTTATCATTACATCAAGAATTATTAAAAAAACTAATATTTTCTTCACATAAATTTTAACTAACCCCTTGTAATAACTATATTTGCCGCCCATTAAAAAGAAAACAAAAATTATGAGCGCAGCGAGTAGTGAAAGCTTTGATGTACTTATCGAAATCCCAAAAGGAAGTCGAAACAAATATGAATACGATTTTGAGATAAAAAAAATTCGATATGATCGTATGATATTTTCTTCTATGATGTATCCCGCTGATTATGGTTTCATACCAGAAACTCTGGCATTAGACGGGGACCCATTAGATGTATTAGTACTAGTTACAGAACCAACATTTCCAGGTTGTGTAATGGAGGTAAAACCAATTGGAGTATTCCATATGGCTGATGAAAAAGGGCCAGATGAAAAAATTATCTGTGTTCCCGTTTCGGACCCTATAGCAAGTAGACTTGCGGACCTTAAGGAGCTGAACCCTCATTTAATAAAGGAAATAGAGCATTTCTTTCAGGTGTACAAAGATTTAGAGAAGAAAAAAGTTGATGTTGGCGGTTGGGGAAATATAGACGAAGCTAAAGACATTATCAAAGCATGTGTAAAGCGTTTTGAAGAACTCGAAGACAAACCTAAAGGATTGTTTAGTATCTATTAAATTTCATCCTAAAAAATATAAAAAAGCACAATATTTTGCAGGAAATATTGTGCTTTTTCTATTTAGGGTATTTTTACTACTTTTAGCGACTAATTAACTTAAAATATATTTAATGGAATCAAATATGATCTTTGTGCCAATTGCATTGGCAATTTTGGGATTACTTTTTATGTTTATCAAAATGGCTTGGGTAAAAAAACAAGCTCCTGGTAATGAAAAAATGCAGGAAATCTCTAAAAGTATAAAAGAAGGAGCCTTGGCTTTCCTTGCTGCAGAATACAGATTATTAGTGATTTTTGTTGTTATTGCTTCCGCAGCACTTTTTGGTATTTCATTATTAGTACCAACTACAAGCTGGATGATTGTCCCAGCTTTTGTTTTTGGGGCGATATTTTCTGCTCTTGCCGGTAATATTGGTATGCGCATAGCCACTGATGCCAACGCAAGAACAGCAGAAGCTGCAAAAACTAGTCTCCCACAAGCATTAAAGGTATCATTTGGAGGAGGAACGGTAATGGGTCTGGGTGTAGCAGGACTTGCAGTACTTGGTCTAAGTTTATTCTTCATGTTCTTTACCAATCAATTTATGGGTGATGAAGGTTCTTTTTATGAGAATATGACCGTAGTATTAGAAGCATTGGCTGGATTCTCGCTTGGTGCAGAGTCTATTGCTCTTTTTGCTCGTGTTGGTGGAGGTATTTATACAAAAGCTGCCGATGTAGGTGCCGATCTTGTTGGTAAAGTAGAAGCTGGTATCCCAGAGGATGATCCTCGTAACCCCGCGACCATTGCAGATAATGTAGGTGATAATGTAGGTGATGTTGCAGGAATGGGCGCAGATTTATTTGGTTCTTATGTGGCCACGGTACTAGCGGCTATGGTACTAGGTAATTATTTGATAAGAGATATGTCTCAAAGTACTCAATTTACAGATGCTTTTGGAAATATGGGACCTATCCTACTCCCTATTGTAATTGCCGGAGTTGGTATTTTGGCTTCTATCATAGGAACATTTTTAGTAGGTATCAAAAATAATGATGCTAAAGAGGCTCAAGTACAGAAAGCTTTGGATTTAGGAAACTGGGCTGCAATAATCTTAACAGTAATTGCCAGTTATTTCTTAATTCAATATATGCTTCCCGAAACGTTACAAATGAGTTTCTTTGGTGAAGGAATGAAAGAAGTATCCTCAATGAATGTATTTTACTCTACTCTAATAGGTCTTGCTGTAGGAGCATTGATTTCGATGGTTACCTCATATTACACAAGTCTTGGTAAAAAACCAGTATTGGAAATAGTTCAAAATAGTTCAACCGGAGCTGGTACAAATATCATTGCTGGACTCGCCGTAGGAATGAAGTCTACATTTTTATCTGTACTCTTATTTGCCGCAGCAATCTATGGCTCATACGAATTGGCTGGATTTTATGGTGTAGCGCTTGCTGCTTCTGCAATGATGGCTACTACTGCAATGCAATTAGCTATTGATGCCTTTGGTCCTATTGCTGATAATGCCGGAGGTGTTGCTGAAATGAGTGAATTAGACCCAGAAGTTAGAGAACGTACTGATATTTTAGATTCTGTTGGAAATACAACCGCAGCTGTAGGAAAAGGATTTGCAATTGCATCTGCAGCTTTGACCGCTTTAGCATTATTTGCCGCTTATGTTACCTTCACTGGAATTGACGGTATTAATATTTTTAAAGCAGATGTATTAGCTATGTTATTTGTTGGTGGGATGATTCCCGTAATTTTCTCTGCTCTTGCCATGCAATCTGTTGGTAAAGCAGCTATGGAAATGGTACAAGAAGTTCGTCGTCAGTTTAGAGAAATTCCTGGTATTATGGAAGGAACGGGAACTCCTGAATATGCAAAATGTGTAGCTATTTCTACTAATGCCGCATTAAAAGAAATGATCTTACCAGGATTGATCACCATTATTACCCCTGTTATTATTGGATTAGTTTTTGGTGCAGAACCTCTTGGTGGTTATATGGCCGGAGTTTGTGTATCGGGAGTAATGTGGGCAATTTTCCAAAATAATGCAGGTGGTGCTTGGGATAATGCCAAAAAATCTTTTGAAGCTGGAGTTGAAATTAATGGAGAGATGACCTACAAAGGGTCGGACGCCCATAAAGCAGCCGTTACTGGTGATACTGTTGGTGATCCTTTTAAGGATACATCAGGACCCTCTATGAACATTTTGATCAAATTAACATGTCTGGTAGGTTTGGTTATCGCTCCGATTTTAGGAGGACATACCGAAGAAACTGCAGTGGTAAATCACAATATAGAAGTTATTCAAACTTCCGAAAATGCTTCTGAAAAGAAAATTGAAGTGACTCTCAAAATGGAAGATGATTTGGCAATTGCTACCGTTACCTTTGAGACCTCAGAAGATGGAAAAACAAAGGAAGAAGTAAAAGAATTAAAAGGTACCTTGGAAGAAGTAAAGGCTCAAATTAAAGAAATCGAAGCCTCTATAAAATAAAAAAAGTTAAAAATAACATACCGACAACCTCGCTCCTTTGAGCGAGGTTGTTTATTTTTATGTCAAAATCTACTTTTCTTATATGTTCAGAAAAAAAGCTTTGCGTATCAATACCTACCTTGGATATGGAACAAGCGCGCGTTTCCGAGCCAGTGGAAGAGCTTTAGAAGATGAAAATGTAGATTTTAGTGATAATCAAGGAACCCTAAAAACCTTACGAAATATTTACAGGCAATTTGAAAGTGATGAAATAAGAAATATTCCTATAATTCTTAAACTTCCAGATGGGCAAATCCTTGAAACCTCTACCGACCATGAAGGGTATTATCACTTAGAACTTGATATTTCGACACTATCTGAACATTTAAGCAAAAATGGATGGGTTACTTATTCTGTTTCTTATAAAAAAGAAATGATGAAAAAAGAAATAAGTAACGGCAATACATTTTCTAGTGAAATGCTTATCCCTTCACACCATGCAGAATTTGGAGTTATAAGTGATATCGACGATACCATATTACATACGGGAGTTGCCTCTTTCTTTAAGTGGAGAGTAGTGGTAAACACCATTTTTAAAAACTTTGATAAACGTAAAGCTATAGATGGTACCGTAAAGTTTTATAAAAAGTTACAGCTAGGTAAAAAAAACACACCGGTAAATCCATTCTTTTATGTTAGCAATAGTCCTTGGAATTTGTATGATTATCTAAGTGCTTTTTTTAGGAAAAATAATTTTCCAAAAGGGCCTATTTTGCTCAGAGATTTTAGGACTCCTTTTGATAAGACTCCCAAACCTAAAATGCCTCATAAACAATCAGAGATTTTAAATCTTCTGAAAATGTATCCCGAGATGAAGTTTATTTTGATTGGGGACAGTGGAGAAAAAGACGCAGATATCTATACCAAAATAGCACAAGAGTTCCCTGGCCGTATTTTGGCAATTTACTTAAGAAATGTAAACCATCGCCGAAAGGAAAAACGAATCAAAAAAATTATACAATCTTTTGATGCTGCTCCTATATTACTTGTTCACAACTCTGAAGAAGCCATAGAGCATGCAAAAAGAATAGGGCTTATTAACTAACTTTTTAAACCTCTTACCTCAGAAGTAAGTGCCAACATTGCCTCCTGTAATTGTTTAATACTAGCTGTATCAGAATTAGCATCGATATTAAAACTCAGTTTACTGTTTACCTCCCACAATTCAACAATTTGATGCGTTTTAATGTTATATGGTAGATACTCTGAATTCAAAGAAATCAATGTGATCACTGAAGCATCTTCATTTTTTCTTACTTTCTTTACAACAACGCTATCTTCTAACACTACAACACAAATTGCATTGTTTCCTATTTCAGAAAGGTTATTAATAGCCTTACCAATTACCCACTCTTTTGGTTCCAAAATGGGTAACATACTATCTCCCTCTACTTGAAAACCACGATAAGTTGCGTTACGATATTCGGGTAAGGGAATATCAAATGCCGGTAATTGTTGGTACCAATCCAGATCTTGTACATTATGAGGGTATCCAGCAGCAGCTTTGACATTCACCAGGACAATATTTTCATTGTTCTGAGAATCGACAGTTACTACCTTGGGAGACACATCTCCTAGATGTAATTGAATCTTCTTTTGATTACTGTCACCAAACAGCCATAACGGGTTAATATTAAACTCCTGTAATAGTCTGGCTACAACTTTCCCCGAAATTTTAGTCTTCCCCCTCTCTATATCTGCAGTAGAATTTTTAATCTGTAAAATCTGTGCAAAATCAGATTGGGTATAATGGTTCTCTTCGCGAATTTGTTTAAATCGCTTAATGGTTTGGTTAGTTAAATTATCCATAAACTCAGGATTTTAATTATTATCTCATATATACACCTTTAGGATTTGGGATAATTAGTAACAAAGATAGAATATTTTGGAATAATTCCAATTTTAACATAATTATATTTTAATTTTTATGGAAATTTTCCATAAATTTGGAAAAATTACAACTAAATAAGCCGTTTATGTCAACACAAATCATCCCGGTGCATCAAAAAGTACCTGAAAAAATTATTCGTCATTCTTTGAATAATACGATCAAAACCATCGATATACTAGATACCAAATTACAGGAAAAAGGATATCACTTCTTAAAAAACCAGCAACTTGGTCGCTATCACTTCAATTTTTACTGCCCAAATTTGAAGATCGCTATAGAAATTGATGGATATGCACATGAGTTTCAGGATATACATAATCAAGATGCACCTAAAAAATTATTTATTTCATCTTTAGGGGTTACCGTGTTTAGGTTTACAGATTATCAGGTTCTGGTGGATATTGATGAGATTTTCAGGGCCATCAAAAATCAGATACAATTGTCAACTATTAGCTCTTATGTCGTTTGAGCGAATAAGAGAAAAGCTTTCGATCCTGGCAGACGCAGCAAAGTATGATGTTTCTTGTGCCAGTAGCGGCGGTAAACGAGCCAACCAAAACAAGGGTCTTGGTAACAACACTGGTATGGGTATTTGCCATAGTTACACCGAGGATGGTCGTTGTGTTTCCTTATTAAAAATTCTTATGACCAACCATTGTATTTATGATTGTGCCTATTGCGTAACCAGAAAAAGCAATGATATTAAACGTGCCGCTTTCAAAATTCAAGAGGTTGTAGATCTTACTATTAATTTTTACAGAAGAAATTATATCGAAGGGTTATTCTTAAGTTCAGGCATCTTTAAAAATCCAGATTATACTATGGAACGCCTTGTAAGAGTAGCCAAAAAACTGCGGTTAGAAGAAAATTTCAATGGATATATCCATCTTAAATCAATCCCGGGAACTAGTGATGAACTAATGTATGAAGCAGGCTTATATGCCGATCGTTTAAGTGTAAATATTGAAATCCCAACCATTTCGGGATTAAAACTTCTAGCTCCCGACAAAAAACATGAAGATTTTATAAAACCAATGGAAAAGGTTAAAAATGAAATCATTCAGTACAAAACAGAACGAAAAATAATAAAAAGCACACCAAGATATGCTCCTGCGGGTCAAAGTACTCAAATGATCATTGGTGCCACGGGCGAAAGTGACCGCGATATTATGTATTCGGCTACCTATTATTACAAAAAATTTAATATGAGGCGCGTATATTACTCAGGATATGTTCCCGTACTGCAGGATGAACGCCTTCCTTCCTTGGGAACACAGGTTCCGATGCTAAGAGAAAACAGGCTGTATCAAACTGATTGGCTACTACGTTTCTATGGCTTTTCTATTAACGAAATACTTAACGACTCTCACAAAAATCTTGACTTAGATATTGACCCAAAATTAAGTTGGGTGCTACGTAATTTACAGCTGTTTCCTGTCGATATTAATAGGGCAGAAAAAAGAATGTTGGCTCGTATCCCCGGAATCGGAATGCAATCCGTCTATAAAATTCTACAGGCTAGAAAATTTAGAAATCTTGATTGGTCGCACCTTAAAGCCATTGGAATTTCTATGAACAGAGCTCAATATTTTATAACCTGCAATTCTAAAGATTTTTATAAAAAAGAGCTTTCTCCTATAACTTTAAAAAGTAAAATAATGAAGAGCTCTAATAGCAAATACAAAAAGTATTTCGATAATCAATTAAGCTTATTCTCTTAAAATCTATTTTTATGAATCCTCAAACAATACTTCTATACGACGGTACCTTTGACGGATTTTTATGCTGTGTTTTTATGGCTTATGAACAAAAAATATCAGATCCCATAATTAGAAAAGAGTCCCAAACCAACAATCAGCTTTTTACGGTTACCGAACAAGTCATAACCCAAAAAGATAAGGCCCAAAGGGTTTGGGCTGGATTTAAGAAAAAAACTAGTCTAAACGAACAAAGGGATTTTTTCAAAGCTTTTCTTAGTGAAATTAAAGGAGTTGAGAATACATTATTAAGCTACATGAGAAGTGCTTTTGCAAAAGAAGTCAATAAGAATATTGATTTCAGCAATAAAGATATTCTAAAAATAAGTCAAGTTGCTCGTATGGTAGGTCGGGAAAAACATAGGATGGAAGCTTTTGTACGTTTTCAGCTTACCAAAGATGGGTTGTATGTAGCTACCGTATCACCCGACTTTAATGTATTACCATTAATCATACATCATTTTGAAGATCGTTATGCAGATCAAAAATGGTTAATCTTTGATACTACACGAAAATATGGTATTTATTATGACTTAAATTTTGTTGAAATTATAACTTTTGAAGACTTAACAGGAATTAGCACCAAGATTCTTAAGGATAATTATAGTGATCAGGAAATTGATTTTCAAAAATTATGGAACACATATTATAAAAATGTAAATATTAAGTCCCGAAAAAACACAAAACTGCACCTTCAACATCTTCCGAAACGCTATTGGAAATATCTCATAGAGAAAAATACACTATAATTCATTGTTGTAATGGTAATCAACAGTTAATCGTTAAAACAAGTCCTTTCAGCCTAAAAGTGTGGATTTTTTACCCACTATTATTTTTTAATACACGAAATAAAACATTATGTTTGACGTTAAGTAACCAATTAACTATATCTATTTATTATGAAAAAAGTATTTTTAGGAGCTTTGGCTCTAACGTTTGCTCTATCAGTAACATCATGTAGAGAAACTGCTAAGGAGGCTGAAGAAGCTGCAAAAGATGCTGCTACTGAAGCAGTAGATGCCGCAAAAGAAACTGCGGAAGCTGCAAAAGGTGCCGCTGGTGAAGCTGCAGAAGCTGCAAAAGACGCTGCTGGTGAAGCAGTAGACGCTGCAAAAGATGCTGCCGGTGAAGCAGTAGACGCTGCAAAAGACGCCGCTAAAGAAGGTGTAGATGCTGCAAAAGAAACTGCAAAAGAAGGAGTTGAAAAAGCTGCAGATGCTGCAACTGACGCCCTTAAAAAGAAGCAGTAACAAATGCTGAATTAAAGTAAGAAAAGCCATCCTGAATTATCAGGATGGCTTTTATATTTTATTCTACCCATTCAATTTTATCTTCAATCGGGGTGCGTTTTGAGGTCATATCATCTTCTGGATCATAATTACCTACATAAAAAAAACCTAAACACCGCTCTCCTTCTTCAAAATCAAAAAAATCCCCCATATACTCTATTAATTTAGGACTGCTCCAATAACATCCCACTCCATAAGCCGAACAGGTAAGCCACATATTTTGAACTGCCATTGCGGTAGAAGCGATTTCTTCCCACTCTGGAATTCGCTCTTTTGAATCTCGTTGCATACATATCACTAGGACTGCACTGGCGGACATGCAATTATTACGAATTTTTTTATGTTTAAAAGGAGAAAAATCTTCATCCGAGGTAATATCAGTATAGGTGTCTGATAAAAATGTACCTAACCTATCTTTTGCTTCTCCTTGTACTATTTTAAAACGCCATGGTTGAGTTAATCGATGTGTTGGTGCCCAATTCGCATTTTCCAGTAACATTCGAATAAAATCATTAGCAACAGGTGTATCATTATATTGAGGAGGAAAAACCGATCTTCGGTTTTTGATAACTTCGTGTATATCTTTATAAATCATATAATTTCTTTTTTTGTAAAGTTATTACTATTCTTAGGACTAAAATCTTATGTTATCATTAATTTAATAGTATGGTAAATTTGCAAAACCGTTTACATACTTCAGAACAACTTGATAATCTATCATTATCGGGCACCTCGCTTAAACATACATTACAAAGTCTAAAATTGATCAATTCAATTTTTGGTAATCATAGACAATTAAGTAAAGCTATTTTGGCATACTGCACTAAAAGTAAAAGTAAAAAAGAATTTCATATTGTTGATATAGGTTGCGGTGGTGGAGATTGTATCAATTACTTATCAAAAAAGTTACATAAAAAAGACTTCAACCTATTTTTTACAGGAATAGATGGGAATCCTAGTAGTATTGATTACGCCTCAAAAAACAATCCAAACCCTTCTCATGTTAATTATAGCGTTGCCAATATTTTGGATCCCAATTTTATAGTGCCAGATTGTGATCTTCTGATAAGCAGTCATTTTATGTACCATTTTAAGGATGAAGAGCTTCTGAATTTTCTACAAAAAATTCAATCCGGAAATGTTAAACATGTTATCTTTAGCGAGCTCTATAGAAATATGGTAGCTTACTATCTGTTTAAATTTATTAGACACCTACTTCCAATTTCTCGTATTGCAAAAAAAGATGGTTTGATTGCTATAAAACGCGCATTTTCTGCATTTGAATTAAAAAAAATAATAGAGGGGTTTGGTATTGAAAAACTTAAAATACGAAAAAAGCCTTTTTTCCGAATGATCATAAAAATAGATTTATAAACAATGAAAGAACTGATAATTAAGCACTTAAATACGCTAAAAAAAACTCCTAAAACATTACTTCTTACGTATATAATCATCTATTTTGCCTGGGGAATGGGCATGAATCGTTTTGGAGCAGAAATGGAAATTGCTAGATTTACCTATTGGTGGCAAGTTATTACTTGTTACATTTTCTATATGGTTCCTATTTCTATACTATTAAGAGAATATAGGTTCTTTGAACAATATGCTTATGGCTTGGTAGCCATGGGGATCTTAGAATTTCTAGGATATTGGCTTCAGACATCGTATGCATACCCTGATAATTCTCTAGACAAGATATTTAACCCGCAAAATTTCAGTTTAGGTATGGCCCTATTTTTTGCGTTGTATTTCCCTGCTGGTAATTGGTTGGTAAGCAAAGTTCACACTATTATTTTTCTGCAGAAAAACGAATAAAATTATTTCTTTGAGACCAAAATAAATTGTTGTTTTCCTTGTTTCTTAATTTTGTATCGATCTTCTATTTCACCAGCTCCTTTTATTCCGAGGGAATCTATGTAATCGATCCAGTCTTGTCGATCTACTATGGCATTATCTAAAATAACATTGGTGAGATTTGTTCCTTCTAACTTGGTTCCCCATAGTGTAGCTTCTGATAGATCAGCATCACTTAAGTCTGCACCATACAGATTGGCATTGGTAAGATCGGCACTTAACAACTCTGCTCTATGTAAGTTTGCATTATTGAGTCTTGCCCGCTTAAGAATAGCATCAGACAGGTTTATTTTACTCATTTGTGCCTCTTTAAGTTCTGCTCTTTCTAGATTAGCAGCTGGCATTTGAGCTGAGGTAAGGTCTGAATAATCCAACCTTGCATATTTTAGATTGACCCCTCTTCCTAAATTCACTTTTCTAAGATCGGTATAGGCAAAATCGGCTGAGTTCAAAATATCACGAGAAGATTCTGGACCCAAATCGCTTTGTAAAAGGCTAAATAACAATTGTCCTCGCTCTGGGCTAATTGGAGTTTTAATCAACTCTCCTTCTTCCATAAACCTATAGGGTTTCATAGCCATACAAAGACTAATAATTCTTGCTTCCAGGGTTTTACTAATGTTACGACCTCCAGATCCCTTATACTTTAGTTCCTCATTAAAATCAGAAAGCACATCACTCATCACAAAGACCAGGGATGATCTTCGATCCGCTTCGACCAGACGATTTTGATTTTCAATAAATCTATTTTGACTCATTAACAAGTTTGTCTGAAAAACTAATACCGCTGCAGGAATTACTGCAATCATAAAAGCAAACAGTCCTATTCTTGTAATTCGCCAGATCACACTTGAAGAAACATCAGAAACGGTGTCTACAGAAACGGTTTTGTATTCTTTATACTCAGTGATAGCATTGCTAATACTCTTCTTAAGACGGGTACCAAAAATAGGAACACTGGATTTTTTTACTAACCACCATCTAAAGCGTTTTTTTCTTCGTTTACCGGTATTGATCTTATCCAGTTTATCCTGAAGTAATTTGTTTTCCCTTTTTAATCTTTCGATATAGTCTTTGTCGTCCACTGTGATTTAAGATTTGGATATTAAAACGCTTAAGATATAAAAATTATTACCTAAAAAAAGAAAGCCTCTTTTACTGTTCATAAAAAAGGCTTTCTCAAATCAACATAAAAAAACAACCAACCAATGGTATTTTTATTCTAAATACTTCGAGATATCTTCGACAATGTCTTCTGTAATGGAAAATTCTTTATGCTCATCAATAAGATTTATCGTTCGGATTAAAGTATGTACATAACCCGACACATATGCTCTTTTATTGGCATCGCTTACATATTCTTTGCCTTCGATCACAATAAAAGTGATCAAATTTCGAATGATCAATCGTACATCTGAAATATCTAAATTATCTTTCATTACTTATTCATAGACTGTTATATCTGGAAACATGTAATGAAGTTAGAAATCTGATCTTCAGAAAAATAAAAATGAAGTGAATTAAAAGATCAATATCCGACCAAAAACATTTTTAGTCGTTTTCTTGTCTTAACTGCGTTTTCTATCTTAGGGTTAGCCTCTTTTTACTTCCAAAAAACCCATAGTATAAAATATAAATATAACAAACCATAGGCACTATAAACGAAATCTGTATTCCAAACGCGTCTGCTACAAATCCTTGTAGTACAGGAATCAATGCACCTCCCAAAATAGCCATAACCAGTAAGGATGATCCCTGACTAGTATATTTTCCTAATCCTGCGATGGCCAAGGTAAAGATATTGGGCCACATAATAGAATTAAACAGTCCAATACTTATTACCAACCACATAGCAGTATATCCTGTAGAAAATATGGTACCTATTAATAACATAATACAGATAAGTGAAAATATACCTAATGTTCTTCCTGCAAACGCTTTCCCCAATAAAAAGGCAAAGAAATTGAGGACCATTAAAGCCAGATATGGTAAAGTAGTAGAGAATGAAAGTCCTGAAATGGCAAAAATAAGCCCATAAGAACCTAACGATAGTAAAATCATGAGCAGGTATTTTTTGGTCGGCACCAAATTGCTTAACGAAATCGCTCCCGAAAACCTTCCGATCATGGCTCCCCCCCAATAGTATGCAAGGTAATTTTTTGCTATTCCTTCTTCAAGGCCTGCTATTTCCTCTAATCCTAAAAAATTGATAAGAAAACTACCTATTGCAACTTCTCCCCCAACATACATAAATATAGCAAGAATTCCCAAATAGAGGTTTGGATACTTCAGAGCTCCTGCATTTTTTTCGATCGTATCTTCATTGGTAAATGAAGGTAATTTTACTTTCAAGATAAGGAATGCCACTACTATAAACATCATCGCAAAAATCAAGTATGGAATCTTTACGGCATCTGCACCGCTTGTATCATCAAAGAAAAATTCAAAAACAAGATATCCACCAAGAACGGGAGCAATAGTCGTACCCAGTGAATTAAACGCCTGTGCCAGATTAAGGCGTGAAGAAGCCGAAGATTCGTCGCCTAAAATTGACACATACGGATTTGCCGCTATTTGCAACATCGTGAACCCCAGGCCAAGGATGAAGAGCGCCGACAAAAAGAATCCATACGAAACAAATTGTGCCGCCGGGTAAAACAATACACAGCCTAAAGCCGAAATACAGAGCCCTATTATAATTCCATTTTTATAACCTATCCTGTTGATAGGATCTCCTATTCTGATTGAGAACAAAAAATATATAAGTGAGCCTATAAAATATGCACCAAAAAAGGCAAATTGCACCAACATAGCCTGCCAATACTTCAAGTCAAACACTCCTTTTAAGTACGGAATTAATATATCATTCATACAAGTAAGAAACCCCCACATAAAGAAAAGTGATGTAAGGGTAAGTAATGGCATTCTATAACTGCTCTGATTCATAGTAAGATTATTATCCATTTATATATGCTAATATATAAAAACAGACAACTCATTTACAGACATCTAACCATGACTTGTAGATTTTTTGATAACTACACCCTAAATATGACCTTTTTTCGTTAAAACATACACCAGAGAAATAAGTGTTTTTGCTTTAAACCTTTTTTTAAGCCCTTTTATTCGATGTTCTACAGACCTTAGACTATGGGGCTCAATATTTTTTTCTTTAAGGTAGTTAGAAATATCAACCTGTGTTGATCCCGTTTTTAATTTATCTAGAACAAGTTTTTCGTATTCATCGAGTATTGCACCTTCTTTCTTCATTTCTGATATTTAATCACGGTACTAAATTCAGAAATTTATAGGCTCGGTTTTTACGGAAATCCGTAATTAAGAAGATTTTGTGATTGATGATACTTATAAAAAAACAGCTACGATAACGTAGCTGTTTTAAAATTGTATTACCCACATAAGCTTTTTGAAACGTGTTAAGCCCAAACACCTCCTCCGTTACCGTCGCCTCCACATTGAACGGCATCGTGGATAATAGCTGCACAATTTAGGTAATTACCGTTACTTAGCCTAGCAGTGGTACCACTACACCTATATATACACGGCTGTATTAAATTATGCCCTCCTTGTACATTTTTTTGTTCTTCTTTGTTGATTTTTTGAACCCCGTTTAGGCCTAAGATGTTTTTTAACATAACTATTAAGTTTTAACTGAGAATTATCCCCGATTTCTTTAAAGACACTCAAGATTTATGTCTATCGCTTTTTCAACGATTGATAATAAGAAGTAATTACTACATTGCTAAAGTATAGATCCTGGGTAAGATTAGCATCAAACTTTTGCTAGTCCCTGTCGATCTTCCGGAAAATCGATATGTAACACATTGATTTAATTTACTTTACAGCATTTTAGAGAAAAGCCATTCTGTGGTTTTATTGAGTTCTTTTATAAAAAAAGGTACATCCAACCTTAAGTTGTAAAGTAATAGTTGAAATACAGCAACCAAAAAAGAAGAAGTATTAAAAATTGAAAAGCTCACAGAAGCAATCATAGTTAGAAAGTACTCAAAAGACAATATACCAAAGGGCTTTCTAAATGTATTGTGTCCACAAATTCAAGGAGCAGACAGATCTAAACTATATGGTCGATGACAGCCCTAATTTGGTAATTTCAGTTAATCCTTCATTTATAACATGATATTGATCATATTACCTATAAATTAATTTTTTCATATTTATAGCCTATCTAACCCGTTTTATTATGGATAACATTTACTTTCTAATGATAATTGGGCTTGCCGTCTTGGCAATCGCCGATCTCGTTGTAGGAGTTAGTAATGACGCTGTTAATTTTTTGAATTCTGCCTTAGGTTCCAAAGCCATTTCGTTTAGATCTATGATGATCGTGGCAAGTCTAGGTATTGCAATCGGTGCAATTTTTTCAAGCGGTCTTATGGAAGTTGCCCGAAAAGGAATCTTTGTCCCGGGCGAATTTTACTTCAATGAAATTATGATCATTTTTATGGCGGTAATGATTACAGATATCCTATTGTTGGATTTTTTCAACACCCTTGGGATGCCAACATCTACCACGGTATCCATCGTTTTTGAATTACTGGGTGCTGCGGTAGCCATGGCTTTAATAAAGATTGGAGCCGAGAATGGTCCTGTTTCAGATCTTTTCGATTACATCAATACCGCAAAGGCAACCGAAATTATCCTGGGTATTCTGCTGTCGGTAGTGGTCGCCTTTTCTGTGGGGGCTCTAGTACAATATGTTTCACGTGTTTTGCTTTCCTTTGATTTTGAAAGAAAATCCAAATGGGTCGGAGCAATATTTGGTGGATTTGCCTTAGCGGCAATTACCTATTTCATTTTTATCAAAGGTCTGAAAGGGACGGACTACTACAACGAGATTAAGCCATTCATAGAAGGAAAAACAGCCTTAATCGTTGCTTTTAGTTTTATCATTTGGACCTTGCTATCTTATATCGTCGTTAAATTTCTCAATAAGAACATTTACAAACTTATTATTGCTGTAGGAACATTTGCTCTGGCATTGGCATTTGCCGGCAATGATTTGGTAAACTTTATAGGAGTCCCCATCGCTGCTTGGCAGTCATATGATGCCTGGTTGGCTTCCGGTATACCTGCAAGTGAATTCCCTATGGATGTTTTAGGAAGCAAAGTACCTACCCCGACATTACTTCTCTTGTTCGCGGGTTTGATCATGGTATTGACGCTCTGGTTTTCAAGTAAGGCAAGAAGAGTAGTCAAGACCTCAATCGACCTTTCAAGCCAATCGGAGACCCATGAACGTTTCGAACCTAATTTTTTATCACGAAATTTAGTGCGCTTTTCAATTCTTGTTTCCACGTATACTACAACTATTATTCCCAAGTTAATTCAGGAAAAAATCGGAAAACAATTCGAGAAACCCGTTATTGAGTTACAGAAAGGAAAGACGCATGAGCTACCCGCATTTGATATGGTACGTGCAGCTGTAAATCTAATGGTGGCCAGTGTTTTGATTTCAATTGCAACATCTATGAAACTACCCTTATCTACAACGTATGTGACTTTCATGGTGGCCATGGGTACTTCTTTGGCTGATAGGGCCTGGGGAAGTGAAAGTGCCGTTTATCGCGTGGCCGGTGTATTGAATGTAATTGGAGGCTGGTTTTTTACGGCTATTATTGCTTTTATTGCAGCAGGTACGGTAGCATACTTGATACATCTTGGAGGAGGAACCATGATTGCAATATTGTTGCTTTTGGCAATTTTTCTTTTGGCGCGTAATTATATCAGCCATAACAAAAGAACCCGATCCGTAAAAGCCGAAGATAGCTTGAATAAGGCCGAAAGCAATTCTATACACGGTGTAATAGAAGAGAGTGCAGATAATATATCTAAGGCCCTAAAAAGGGTGAGCAAGATAAACAATAATACTATTGTTGGATTGGTCAATCAAGACTTGGATGCTCTTAAAAACGCTAAGTTAATGGTGGTGAAGCTAGAGTCTGAAATAGAAGAACTGCAAAACGATATTTTCTACTTTATTAAAGATATGGATGATTCGTATTTGGGAGCCAGCAAATTCTATATTGATGTAATCGGTAGTATACAAGATGTGGCGCAATCTTCTAGTCTAATCGCAAAAGTAAGTCACAAACATGTGAACAATAACCACAAAGCTTTAAAGAAAAAACAAGCCGAGGAGTTGTTGGATATCAATGAAAAATTGGTTCACCTTTTCGGGGAAATAAGGGCAATCTTTGATTCACGAACCTTCCACGAAATAGTGCCTGACGTCATTAAAGAAAAACAATCATTGCTTACTAGTGTTCAAGAGTCCATACAAAGACAAGTCGAACGTACACGAACGGAGGAATCCAGTCCTAAAAATACAACCCTTTACTTCAGTATTCTGTTGGAGACCAAAGATTTGATCATGGCGAATATGAATATTTTGAATTTGTATTATGATGAACATAATTCTGCAGATACAATTGAAGACACAAAAGAATAAATCGTAAAAAAGATATCCATAAATTATAGATTTCTTTTATTTGCTATTTTCCAATAAGGTATCTTTTTCTCCATACAGTAGCTCTGCGACCGAGATCAGGTTTTTAATGATCTCATTCAGATTATCGTTGTCATTCACCAAAGAAGAAGCCATCTCGGCGGTAATTAAATTTTCTCTTATAAGAGCATTGATAGATTTGGTAGTTTGGTGTTTTCCTTGTTTCGCCTCGTTTTTAAGTTGTAAAAGTTTAACATAATGCTCTTCTTTATCATCCTGTGTCCTGAACAAATAGATAACTCGTAATAGCTTTACAATTTTCTTACGAAACTTATTATACTCCTTGACCATATAGGCGTTATCAGAATTCAGATACAACGATACATTTATGCCAATTTCCATGACAGCCTTTATTACTTCAACCATCTTTCGATTGGCAATAGTAATTTCGGAAATCCTATTGTTTTGGACTTCATTCATCTTTAGTGTACTCTGTGCAGTGGAGGCATATCTGATAATCTCGCCATATATCGTTTTTACCTTACTATAATATAAATCCCTAACATCGGTACCCAAATCCTCCTGAGATTTTTTAATAATTTCTTTAGCCTTTAAGTCGGATTTTATATCTGCCCTATGAATATTCAAGGCATGCACCACTATTTCGAAAATGGTATTCTCATAAAGATATTTTGATTCTTTGATTAACGAGATGATCAACGTCTGAGGGTATTTTAAAATTTGCTTGTTGAGGAATTTGGGCTCGTCTATCTCTTTTCTAGGTTCGAGTTTGGCTGGAACGAATTTCTCAACAACCTTTGCAATGGGCTTGATAAACCATACTAAAAGAAAGGTATTGGTAATATTAAAAATGGTATGAAATAGGGATAATGCAACAGGAATGGCAGCAGCACTAACGTAAGGTGATTCTGAGCCTGTAAGTGATACCAGCCACTCTATAAGCTTTAAAAAAGGGTAGAATAATACCAAGACCCATAGTACCCCAATAATATTAAAAATCAAATGAGCTCGTGCCGTTCGCTTGGCATGAAAATTGGCAACAATAGCGGCCAAGTTTGCCGTAATGGTGGTTCCTATATTTTCACCTAAAACCATTGCAGCCGCAAGAGGAAAAGGGATCCAACCCTGTGCTGTCATAATCAAGGTCAAGGCCATAGTAGCACTCGAAGATTGAATAATTACCGTTAACAAGGTGCCTATTAATAAAAATAACAATACGGACCAAAAACCTAAATCGGTATATTGTTTTAGAAATTCAAGAATTTCAGGGTTCTGTTTGATATCGGGTACTGCATCTTTAAGAAATTGAAGGCCAATGAATAAAATAGCAAAGCCAATGATAAAGGCCCCCCAATTCTTCGGGTTTTCTTTCTTGGAAAAAGTAAAAGTAAAACCCAGTCCAACCAAAGGCAACGCAATCGAACTCATACTGACCTTAAACCCAAGAATCGTGATTAGCCAAGCGGTAATGGTAGTGCCTATATTAGCACCCATTATCACACTTATTGATTCGGTAAGTGTCAATAAGGATGCATTTGAAAAACTAACGGCCATTAGCGTAGTAGCGGAGGAAGATTGAATAATCGATGTAATAAAAAAACCCGTGAATATTCCCAAAAATTTGTTGGAAGTCATTGTAGCCAATATCTTTCTCATCTTATCCCCCGCCAGACTCATAAGAGCATCACTCATGACTTTCATTCCGAATAAGAAAAGGCCTAATGACCCAAAAAGTTGTAAAATATCGTAAAACCCGTAGTTCAAGCTGGTTTTGGTTTAATATTAAATTAACGTAAATATAAAGTAAAATTAACTATATAATAACCTCTAAAAAGATTTAATGAATACAACTAAATCCCAAAACAACTAAATTAAATAAACGATTATTAGTTAATGCAAATTCATAACTCTGCTTAAATTTGTAACCTGCACTTATTATTAAGATATTTATCGTCATTAAATTCTCATAAATCAAAAACAAAGAATCTAAAAGATAAATATGATTTCCAATTACGATTAGCTACCACTGAAGAAATAGAAACCCTGGTAGCATTTCTTTTCGAAAAGAACTACCAAGATAGCCTTAAACATCGAAAGCAAATATCTAGGATACAATTCGACCCCCCACTTCTCTTCTATTTTACTTGATATTACAATACACCTTACCCGCTCGCTTGCTGAAACCATGTTGAAACCCTAAGAAAAAGATAGCAGCTAAATAAATGATTCAGAAAGGTGAAAAAACAAAGAAACCCCTTGATAAATCAAGAGGTTTCGTATGTACTGAAGGCGGGACTTGAACCCGCACGGCCTTACAGGCCATTGGATTTTAAGTCCAACGTGTCTACCAATTCCACCACTTCAGCATTAGACTTTATATATCAACTAAGTAACCCGTGTACGCACACTGAGCGAAGTCGAAGTGGAGCGAAAGACGGGATTTGAACCCGCGACCCTCACCTTGGCAAGGTGATGCTCTACCCCTGAGCTACTTTCGCAGTTTGTAATGAACGTTGCAATTCCTTGATTGCGGATGCAAATTTAATACAATTCTAGTAATACCAAAGTGTTTTTATAAAAAAGAATTGAAAATTTTATACCTGTGATGCTTTCTTCCTGGTTAACATACGTTTAATCTCATTAAGCTTCATTAATGCCTCTACCGGGGTAAGCGTATCAATATCAATATCTAAGATTTCTTCTTTAATTTCTTCAAGTAAAGGATCATCTAAATTAAAGAAACTTAATTGTAATTCATCTTCTTCTTGCATTCCCTTAATCTTGCCCGTAAGTTCCTCGCTGCTATGCGACTTTTCTAGTTTTTTAAGCATCTTATTAGCCCTATGCAATACTTGCTGAGGCATTCCTGCCATTTTTGCTACATGAATTCCAAAACTATGCTCACTACCACCAGGAACAAGTTTCCGAAGGAAAAGTACATTATCTTTCAGCTCTTTTACCGATACATTATAATTTTTGATTCGGTCAAAAGTCTCGCTCATCTCATTTAACTCATGATAATGTGTTGCAAAAAGTGTTTTAGGTTTTGCAGGATGCTCATGCAAATACTCGCTAATCGCCCAGGCGATCGAAATTCCATCATAGGTACTGGTACCACGACCAATCTCATCAAGCAATACCAAACTACGATCAGATATATTATTCAGGATACTTGCCGTTTCATTCATTTCTACCATAAACGTAGATTCACCCATCGAGATATTATCGCTGGCTCCTACTCTGGTAAAAATTTTATCGACCACTCCTATTTTTGCTTCCTCGGCAGGAACAAAACACCCCATTTGTGCCAACAATACAATCAAGGCTGTTTGTCTTAATATGGCCGATTTACCACTCATATTGGGTCCAGTAATCATGATAATCTGCTGTTGCTCTCTATCCAATAATACATCGTTAGCGATATATGGTTCGCCAGGCGGTAATTGTTTTTCTATCACGGGATGACGCCCATTTTTTATCTCGAGATCAAAAGATTCATCAATTAATGGTCGTACATACTGATTTTCTTGCGCTAATTGAGCAAAAGAACACAAACAATCCAATTGCCCAATCAATGTTGCATTAAGCTGAACAGGTTTGATATACTCGTTCATCCAAATCACCAGATCACTAAATAATTGTTGCTCCAGAGCAAGAATCTTTTCCTCGGCCCCTAATATTTTAGTTTCATACTCCTTTAATTCTTCAGTAATATAACGCTCTGCGCTTACTAAGGTTTGTTTTCTGATCCAGGTCTCAGGAACTTTATCTTTATGCGTATTTCGAACCTCGATATAATATCCAAATACATTATTTGAAGCAATTTTTAAAGAGGTAATCCCGGTAGCCTCGGTTTCGCGTTCAAGCATTTTATCAAGATAACCCTTACCTGAAAAAGCAATGGATCGCAGCTCGTCTAGCTCATCCAAATAGCCATTAGCGATCGTATTTCCTTTAAGCACATTTACCGGCGCCTCTTCATTTAGAGTTTCTTTGATCTTATTACGAAGTAATTCGCAATCATTCAGCGTATCCCCAATCACTTTTAGAGCTTCATTATCGCTATGAGAAGCTTGTGATTTTATTGGGACAATCGCTTCCAGAGAGTTTTTAAGTTGAATTACCTCGCGAGGACTTACTTTTCCAGTAGCAACTTTGGAGATGAGTCGTTCTATGTCCCCAATTTGTTTAATCTGATGCTGAATTTTTTGGTGCAATTCTGAATGATCCAGAAAAAACTGAACCACCTCATGACGTTTCTGTATAGCAGAAATATTCTTAAGCGGAAGGGCCAACCAACGTTTTAGTGTTCTACCTCCCATTGGAGAAATAGTTTTATCTATTACATCCAAAAGCGTCACCGCATTAGCAGCATTGGCACGATACAACTCGAGATTACGAATCGTAAAGCGATCCATCCAGATATATTGGTCTTCAGCAATACGTTGAATTCCGGTTATATGTTGTAGCTTATGATGTTGTGTTTCGTTCAGATAATGCAAAATTACACCCGCTGCTACGATCCCTTGATTCAAATGGTCAACCCCAAATCCTTTTAACGAAGCCGTACCGAAATGATTATTCAAGGTTTCATTGGTATAATCGGTCTGAAAAACCCAATCTTCAAGGAAGAAAGAGTGGTAATCCTCACCAAAATCCTTATAGAATGTCTGTTTCTTGGGCTTAGTAATCAACACTTCACTTGGGCTAAAATTTTGCATTAGCTTATCCATATGTGCTATATCCCCCTGTGCTGTTAGAAATTCACCAGTAGATACATCCAAAAAGGCAATTCCTAATTCTTTTTTACCATAATGCAAGGCACATAAAAAATTGTTTGTCTTACTTTGCAACACCTCATCATTTAGTGCTACTCCTGGAGTTACCAATTCGGTTACACCGCGTTTTACAATAGTTTTAGTTTGTTTAGGATCTTCAAGCTGATCACAAATTGCAACCCGCTCTCCTGCTTTGACCAGTTTTGGCAAATAAGTATTCAAAGAATGGTGTGGAAAACCAGCTAGTGCGGTTTCCTGCTCGCTTCCATTTCCTCTTTTGGTCAAAACGATATTGAGAATCGCTGCTGCTTTGATCGCATCTTTACCAAAAGTTTCATAAAAATCCCCCACTCTAAACAACAACAACGCATCAGGGTACTTTGCCTTAATCGCATTATATTGTTTCATTAATGGAGTTACTTTCTTGCCGTTCTTTCCTGCCATTCAGCCTGTAATTTTATCAATCATGCTAAAGTAACTATTCTCTTATTTTTTTTGAAATATCGCTTCTATGAGTTATTCAATTTTATTCACAATATGTTTTGATGAAAAAATGAATCAAGGATATAATGAATAAATAATACTTTTGCATCAATGGAAAAAAATAGAAAACTTAAAAATAGCGAACTTGATCGCAAAACCATTGAGCAATTTAAGGCAGCACAAAAAACTCCTTTGATCATAATACTTGATAATATCAGAAGCTTAAATAATATTGGATCAGTCTTCAGAACAGCAGATGCATTTCTAATTCAAAAAATATACTTATGCGGTATAACAGCAACTCCCCCACATAAAGATATTCAAAAAACCGCTTTGGGAGCAACAGATACTGTTGACTGGGAATATCAAAAAGATACTCTAGAACTAGTAGAAAATCTTAAAGCTAAGCAAGTAAAAATACTTTCGATCGAACAAACCGAAAATGCAGTGATGCTAAATGATTTTAATCCAAAACCCGATCAAACCTATGCAATCATTTTTGGGAATGAGGTCAAGGGTGTACAACAAGAAGTCGTTTCAGAAAGTGATACGGTAATTGAAATCCCTCAATACGGAAGTAAGCACTCGCTTAATATTTCGGTAAGTGCGGGAGTAGTAGTTTGGGATTTGTTTAATAAACTTTAAAGCGAGGGGACACTTCACTTAAAACCATATAGGTTATACTAACGGTAAAACATCCTAACTAGGGTGTTTTCTTTTTTCTACGTCTTTATAAATAACAACCACAATGATTTTAATATCTAACCTAAATGAACAAACTCATGAAACCAAACAAAAAATTAGTAGTATTTCTTACCTTTTTAATGTTATCTGTAGTCAAAATTGGATTTGCACAAGAGGAATGTGGTGCAGAACCCCCTAAGGACTATGGTAACTTTATGCTTAAAAGGCTTACATCGATTTCGAATGCCAAAGCAGTGTCCGCTCCAGTATCATTGCCGATCCAACATCATGTTTCGCGTAACTCAAACGGGAGCTCTCCTGCTGTTTCTAGTGCAGAGATTCAAAATGTTATGGATGAACTTAATGCAACCTATGCACCCATGAATATTTCATTTTATGCATATGGGCCGACCAGATTTATTGATAACAGTAACTGGAATCCGACATTTAATAAAAGTAACGATAGCCAACTAGTACAATATGAAGTTACCGAAGCGATCAATATTTTTTACTTCACAGAAGTAACTTCGGGGAGTTCTACCATCTGTGGATTTGCTAAGTTTCCAGGAACCGGAAACCGAGCAATATTAGATGCGTCCTGTTCACAAAATGGATCTACATCCTCTCATGAATTAGGGCATTATTTCTCTGTACTTCATACACATTCTACCTCCAACGGACGAGAATTGGTACAGCGAACTAATTGCAACAGTGCCGGAGATTTTTTCTGCGACACACCCGCAGACCCAAGACTTAGTGGCTTAGTCAATTCTAGTTGCAATTACACGGGCTCTGAGACCGATGCCAATGGAGATCAATATCAACCTGATACAAGAAATGTAATGTCTTATACTCGAAAAAGTTGCAGGGGTGGTGGTTTCACGCAACAACAACAAAATGCCATTGTCGTTTCTTTAGAATCAGACAGAGCATATTTGCTTGACACAACCATCCCTCCTGTATGTACGAACATCAGTAATTTTCCATACAGCGAAAGTTTTGAATCCGGTTTTGGAGATTGGACCAATACCACTGGAGATGATATAAATTGGACACGAGATTCTGGAGGAACACCTTCTAATGGCACTGGCCCCTCTAATGGTCAACATGGGTCATATTATTTATACACAGAAGCTTCTACAAATGTATCACCACCTGGTAGTCCCAATAAAGTTGCTATACTTGACAGTCCTTGCTTTGACCTAAGCAACGAATCTGATTTATCACTAGAATTTGGTTACCACATGTTAGGTACCGATATGGGAACCCTAGAAGTTTTGGTTAGCACAGATGACGGAGGTTCTTACTCTTCTGTTTGGTCTCAGAGCGGAAATAAAGGCGATACCTGGAACCAGGCAACCGTGAGTCTTGCTACTTATTCTGGTTCTGTAATCAAAATACGTTTCAAAGGAACCACAGGGAGTAGCTGGCGAAGTGATTTATCTTTTGACAATATAAAGATAACTTCAACAACCACTAATCCCCCAGGTACATGTGATGGGATCACAAGTTTTCCGTACAGAAAAAGCTTTGAGCCTGATTTTGGATCATGGACTCAAGAAACCAACGATGATATCGATTGGTCATTAGATAGTAACAGCACTCCATCATCAAACACAGGACCTTCGGCCCCAACACACGGAAGCAATTATACATTTACCGAAGCATCAGGTAACGGAACCGGATACCCTAACAAAACGGCTTTACTAACAAGCCCTTGTATAGATTTAACTAATGAAACCAATGCACAGCTTAGTTTTGATTATCACATGTACGGATCTAATATGGGAACTTTGGAAATTAGAACTTCTGTTGATGATGGAGGTTCATGGACCACTATCTGGAGTAAAAATGGTAACCAAGGAAATAACTGGAATTCTCAAACCGTGAGTCTGTCTGACTACAGCGGTTCTGTTATCAAATTACAACTTAAGGGTACTACGGGATCAGGTTATAGAAGTGATATGGCGATAGACAATATTAATATTACATCTGGTGGTAGTGATAATGCCGATGATGACATTGATAACCTTTTCTCTGGAAAAATAAGTGTTTTTCCAAATCCAATAACATCTGGATTTTTGAATATAAAATATCCTCGAACATCAAAAACTAATGAAGCTATAAACATTACAATCACAGATTTCTTAGGAAAAAAGATTGATGTTCTTAATTCGAATACTGAAACAACCACCTTTGACACTAGCAACCTCAGTCAAGGTGTGTATTTTGTAATTATTGAAGGCAAAAAAGGTAGGATCACTCATAAACTCGTTAAAAATTAGAGTTTGTTTTTGAATTGTTGTTAACTGCCCAAAACTAATTTTGGGCAGTTATTATTTTCTTAAGATATCATCTGAAATTTGTTTTGTAAGTTTAGAGCGAGATAAGTTTCACACACAATCATACTCAAAATGAAGAACTTTCTAGTATTTACATTTATTACGCTCTCTCTTACTTCTTGTAAACAAGAAAACACTACCAAGAAGACCATTTCTGAAGATCAATTGGTCGCCAAAGCCAGAGAAATTCACGATAAAATTATCACGTTAGATACGCACTGCGATATCAACGTAAAAAACTTTACCGATTCTATCAATTATACCCAGGATCTAGATGTTCAGGTTACACTGCCTAAAATGAAAAAAGGGGGACTCGATGTGGCCTGGTTTATAGTTTACACAGGACAAGATTCGTTGACAACAGCAGGCTATGAAAAGGCTCATGAAATTGCCATGTCAAAGTTTAATGCTATTCATAAACTTGCCAAGGAAATTGCGCCGGATCAAATAGGATTGGCCCTTACATCTGAAGATGTAAAACGAATTCATAAGAATGGAAAAAAAGTTGCCATGATCGGTATCGAAAATGGATATCCTGTAGGTACAGATATAAATAATGTAAAAAAGTTTTATGATTTGGGAGCCCGATATATGTCGTTATCTCATAATGGGCACAGTCAACTTTGTGATTCTAATACCGGTGAGGCCGATGGAGTTTGGCTGCATAATGGACTCAGTGATTTAGGCAAGCAAGTGATTGAAGAAATGAATAAATATGGCATTATGATCGACGTTTCGCACCCATCAAAAGAATCGATGCGACAAATGATTGAGCTTACCAAGGCACCTATTATTGCTTCACATTCTTCTGCTAGGGCACTTTGCGATCACAGCCGCAATCTTGACGATGAGCAACTACAATGGTTAAAAGAAAATGGGGGTGTTGTACAAACTGTTGCTTTTACTTCGTACTTGAATACCGAAAAATTCGAAAAAAGAAATGAAAAGTTAGTGGCCATAGCCAAAAAGATAGCAGATTCTATGGGTGTAACCTGGTTAGAACGTAAAGAGGTTGCAAAACTAAGCACCGAAGAAAAAGAGAAATACTATGATTTCTATATGAAAATGCTATCTGTACGTAGAGCAAAGGTTAAAAAAATAACCGACCTTCCTCCTGCCGTTGATGTGGCAGATTTTGTGAATCATATAGATTATATGGTTAAAAAGATTGGTATTGATCATGTGGGAATTAGTTCAGACTTTGATGGCGGTGGTGGCATTGAGGGGTGGAGCGATGCCTCAGAAACTTTTAATGTAACCTTAGAATTGGTCAAGCGTGGGTATACCGAAGAAGAAATAGAAAAACTTTGGAGCGGTAATCTACTTCGCGTTCTTGATGAAGTACAAAAGGTGGCCACAGAGCTTCGAGGTAGTTAGATAGTTGTTAGCAGTTAGTTAGCATAAATTCTAATGAAAGCTAAAAATGTTGTTTCCCTCCTGCAAGAGATATTTTCATTTTTGTGAAGAGCTCCTGCACCCTTGCAATAGATATTTGCATAACATACAATAAGCTCCTGCACCCTTGCAATAGATATTTGTATAACATACAATAAGCTCCTGCAGGCTGCAAAAGATACTTACATACTATACTATGAACTACCGCACCTTACCGGGGATATTTACAAGACTACATAACAAGCAGTTAGCATCTATTCTTTAAAAACAATTAAACAATATCATTAATTGATAAATTACGGGTATGTCATTTACAAATCTCTTCCAAAATGGAGATATAATCGGCTCGATTTGATATAAAATCTCTTTCAGACACATCAATGATTTTTACATTGAACTCTGATTGAGATTTAATGAATTGCAGGTACCCCTTATTAATCTTATCCAAATATTCTGCGGGGATTTTTTGTTCATATTCTCGGCCTCTCTTTTTGATATTTTCAAGAAGACGCTTCGTATCTTGATATAAATAAATATATAAGTCTGGTTTTGCCAGATTTCTATACATCAAATCAAAAACCCGCTTATACAGTAAAAATTCTTCTTCTTGCAAGGTCACTTTTGCAAAAATTAAGGATTTAAACACATCATAATCACTCACCACAAAATCTTTAAAAAGATCATATTGTGCTATATCTTCCTGAAGTCGTTGGTAACGATCTGCCAGAAAAGACATCTCAAGCGGAAATGCATACCGTTCCATATCCTCGTAGAACTTGGGTAAAAAAGGGTTGTCTGCAAAACGCTCGAGGATAAGTTTAGCATTAAACTCGGTTGCAATTAATTTTGCCAAGCTCGTTTTGCCAGCTCCAATATTTCCTTCAATAGTGAGATATTGAAAATGAGATAAAGAATATTGATCCTTTGGATTTACAAGATTTTCTTCAGTCTTTTCTACTTCAGATGAGTCGGGAGTACTTTCTAATAATTGTAAAACCGTTTGTTTCAGTATTGGATGTTCATGTTTACCAGCAATATCAGCTAAGGGAGCTAATACAAATTTTCGCTCTTGTATCGCCAGATGTGGGACCGTTAATTTTTTGGTTTTTATATTTCCTTCCGAAGAAAAAATGATGTCTAAATCGATAGTTCTAGCTTGATACCCTACTGCGTTGCTTCTATTTCTTCCCAATATTTTTTCGATCGTCATTAATTGATCCAAAACTTCCTCAGTCTTATAAAATGTATGAATTGAAACACAAGCATTATAAAAATCATCGCTATCAAATCCCCAGGCTGGGGTTTGGTAAATACTTGAGATCGCTATCACATTGCCAATTTTCTTATAGATTTCATCAATTGCTTTTTGAATAAAATCTAATCGATCTCCTATGTTACTTCCTAACGAAATATGTATGAGATGTGGTCTTTTCAAGCTTGAGTATTTATATTCTGATCAGAACTCCTTATTTTAGAAGCAAATTAAACAAAACAAAACCACTTCACCTTATTTTTTGATGAAGTATTATTAACGTATTATTATTTTGAACGAAACCTTATTGAATTCCAGAGACCAAAGAACTGCATTTCGGATTTATTTAATATTAGGAGCACTTTTTATATCCTCTTTGGTTGCTTCGAATCTTATTTTTCAAAAATTCTTTTATTGGGATTTTTTGGGGATATATACTTTTGAAATTTCGGTAGGTATACTGCCCTACCCAATTACTTTTTTGATCACCGATATCATAAGTGAGATCTTTGGAAAACGAAAAGCCAATCAAATTGTCACCGCTGGTATTTTTGCATCTTTCTTTTCTCTACTTATTGTATCTGCATCAGCAGCTGTTCCAGCGACTTCGTGGTCACCAATTAACGACGAGTTATTTAATAAGGTTTTTGGTGCTACCGTTATTGCAGTTTTTGCCTCGATGATGGCGTATCTTTTTGCGCAATACATCGATATTCAGATTTTTCATTTCTGGAAACGAATCACCAAAGGAAAACATCTTTGGCTACGTAATAATTTCTCTACTTTTTCTTCTCAATTTATAGATACGTTAACCGTGTTATTACTTTTATGTTCTTCAGGCATTATAGAATGGGATCGCTTTGGAATTTTATTGCTTAATGGATTTTTGTTCAAAGTATTGGTAGCGGCATTAGATACCCCTATACTATATGTAGCAGTATATTTTTTAAGACGCCGATTTAACCTAAAACTAGGAGGTGAACTTGCCATGGAAATTTAAATTATAACAAATAGGTAACTTTAAAAAAGCAACATAGTATCTTTGTAGTTAGTTTTTTTATATAAAACCATAACCCCTTAACGTAAACCCATGAAGAAAGCCCTTAAAATCTTCGGTATCATTGTTCTATTAGGAATTATAGGAATTATTTCCATTCCGTTCTTATTTAAAGGAACGATTCAGGACAAAGTACGTTATCTGGTAAATGAACATGTTAACGCCCGGGTAGACTTTGCTAACATCGACATTAGTCTTATACGCAGTTTTCCGCAGGCATCTGTAATTATCGACGACTTATCCATTATAAATTATGCCCCTTTTGAAGGAGATACGTTGGCCTATTCAAAAAGAATAGCTTTGGATATGTCTATAAATGAACTATTCAAAGATGCAACCGAGGCTGTAAATGTTCAAAAAATTATAATCAATGAGGCAAATATTGCAATCAAAACAGATTCTTTGGGCAACTCAAATTTTGATATCTCCAAACAACAAGGGGAAACACAGCAAGAAACTCCTGTTGAAGAAGAAAGTGGAGATTTTACCTTTGCCTTGGAGCATTATGAAATTAATGACAGTAAGATCTTATTTAAAGATGATGTAAGTAAGACAATTTTAGAAATGGTTCATCTTAACCATAGTGGCGATGGATCAGTCTCGGGAAACAAAGTAATTCTAGATACCCACACAGATTCTGAAGCTTCTTTTGGACTTGACAATACTAAATACTTAAACAAAAATAAGCTTCGGCTGGATGCACAAATCGAGTTAGATCTTAAGAACCAACGATATTCATTTAAGGAAAATAAAGCTCTAATAAATCGATTACCATTAGAGTTTACAGGATTTGTTCAATTATTTGAAAAATATACCGATGTTGATCTAAGCTTTAAAACACCAACATCTGACTTTAAAAACTTTTTGGCAGTTATTCCTGAAACGTATGCAAAGAACCTGGATGGAGTGCAAACCAGTGGAGATTTTTCTATCAATGGGGTGATCAAAGGAAAAACAGACGATACCCATATCCCAAAAATGGATATCACTATTTTATCTCGCAATGCCTCTTTTAAGTATCCAGATTTACCAAAAGGAGTTAAAAACATCAATATTGACACTCAGATTAAGAATGAAACCGGTTTGGTAGATGATACGTATATCAAAATCGGCAATCTTACGTTCAAAATAGATCAGGATTCATTTGCTGCCAAAGGCAGTCTACGTAATCTTACCAAAAATATGATTGTAGATATGATCTTAAAGGGTACACTTAACCTTCAAAACCTTAATCAGGCATATCCCCTGGATCTTAAAGAAAAATTAAATGGTATTGTTACCGCAGATATTAAAACACATTTTGATATGCAGTCTCTTGAAAAAGAACAATATCAAAATGTGAGAAGTTCTGGAACCGCAAGTATTTCTGGATTTACCTATGGTTCTAAAGAATTACCAAACGAAATAAAAATATCAAAAGCCGATATAAGTTTCAATCCAGAGACCATCTCTTTGGATCAAATAGAGGCAACCACAGGAGCGTCTGATCTTTCTGCCACCGGAACCATCACCAACCTAATGGGTTTTTTATTTGCTAAACAAGATTTAAAAGGAAACTTTGATGTCAATTCTAATGTTTTTGCCGTAAATGACTTTATGGTAAACGAACAAGAGTCAGAAGGAGAGAATGGAACCGATGGTAAAACCTCGACAGAGGATGAAACTATGAGAATACCATCTTTTTTGGATGCTACTTTGAATTTTGACACCAAGAAAGTGATCTATGATAATCTACAACTCCTTAATGCAAAAGGAACTGTAAAAATAAAAGATGAAACAGCATACCTGCAAAATATAACATCAAACATTTTTGATGGCGGTTTAGCATTTAATGGTAACGTATCTACCAAATCCAAAGTTCCTACTTTTGATATGGCACTGGATCTTAGCCAGGTTGATATTGTGCAATCTTTCAACAATCTCGAATTAATCAAAGGATTAGCGCCTATAGCAAGAGCACTAACAGGAAATCTTACCACACAAATTAATTTAAACGGAAGATTGAATGAAAATTTAACCCCTGTATTGACTTCGTTAAAAGGAAAAGCGCTGGCCGAAATTCTAAACGCAAAAGTATCTACTACAAAAACACCACTGTTGTCCCAGTTAAACGGTCAACTTAGTTTTGTAGAACTAGACAAACTAAATTTGAAAGATATCAAGACTAATTTGAGTTTTGATGATGGAAAAATAAATGTAAAGCCTTTTGAGTTTGACGTAGAAGGCATAAAAATAAAAGCAGGAGGAGAACATAGCTTTGACCAAAGCATGAGTTATAATGTCACATTGGATGTACCGGCAAAATACCTGGGCAGTGAAGTTGGGAGCTTGATGTCACAACTTAATGATCAAGAAGCAAATACCATGACTGTTGGACTTCCCATAGGAATTTCAGGAAATTTCACAAATCCCAAAGTTAACCTTAACACAGGGCAGGCAGTAAAAGAACTTACACAGCAAATTGTAAATAAACAAAAAGATAAGGCCAAAGATCAATTAGTAAATAAAGGCCAAAAAGCCTTAACAGATCTATTAGGAGGATCAAAAAAAGAGACGGATTCTACATCAACCAAGAAAGAAGAAACCTTAAAAAATACTGCTAAAAATATTTTAGGAGGTTTTCTTGGGAAGAAAAAGAAAAAAGACTCTACAAAAAATAAAAATTAGTAGTAACAACATTTTTATCGATTTGTAATCATTACCAACATGTTTATTTCCTGTTAACAAAAGGAGGTGATTTTAAACAATAAATTTTTTAAAGCTGGGTTAACCATTTAGTAAAGTCATAACTATCAGTGAAATAGAATATAGTTATTATTTTAAACCCAAAATACACCCCCCAGCTATGAGATCGAATATTGTTTTCACTATTCTTTTTTGTTCAATTTCTTTTTTTTCGTTTTCACAAACAAACACCAGTGATAACCAAATGAAATGGATCAAAGGATGGACAAATTTTACACCTAACCACAAAGACTATCCAGAGCCAGAAGAAAGACTTCCGAATATTATTAACACCAATTCGTATTTAAGTAACAAGGTAACGTATTTAATGTCTGGAAATGTCTATGTTACCAACAATGCTACCCTTACCATTCAGGAGGGCACCATAATACGCTGTGATACTGAAGACGCCACCAGTCTGGTAATCACAAAAGGAGCCAAATTGATGGCCAAAGGCTTAAAAACACACCCTATAGTTTTCACTTCTAATAAAGCCATGAGATCCAGAAAATCTGGCGATTGGGGAGGTATTGTTATTGCGGGATCAGGTAAAATTAACTCTCCGGCAGTTTCAAAGGTAATCGAAGGTAACTTTTTACCCCAATATTCATTGTACGGTGGCTTAGATGAAGATGAGACAACAACCGAGATGTCTTATGTAAGAATTGAGTATGCAGGCAAAAAAATTAATGAGTCAAAAGAATTGAATGGATTATCTCTGTATGCATTAGGAAAGAATTCTATCATTAATAACATCATGATTAGTTATTCTGGCGATGATTCTTTTGAATGTTTTGGCGGTTCGACAAATATGAAAAACTTAATATCCTTTAAAGCCAAAGATGATGATTTTGACTTTACTTTAGGGTATCAAGGAGAGTTGAACAATATTTTGGCAATAAGACATCCCTACATAAGTGATGTCAGCGGTTCGTTTGCTATTGAAATTGATGGCTATGATAAAAAAGAAGGGTTTGTTTCTTCAGAGTCTTTATCCAATGTGAATATTAAAAATTCTTCATTTATAAACTTATCCGATGAACATAATTATCAGCACACAACAGCGGCTATTTCGGCCAAAAATACAGCAAAATTAAACATAACCGAATCCCGAATATCTGGTTTTGCCAATGTAGTATCCTTTGATAACTCTTACCAATCATATAAAGACCTGGAAACTCATTTCTTATTAGAGAATAGTATTTTTAATGTTCATAGTACCACTGTGCTAAAGCAATATAACTCGGCAATTAATGCAGAAAAGCTATTAAGGTATAATATGTATACAAACACTTTTCAAAATGCAAAAGATCTGTTTACCGATCCTTTTGATGAAAAAAATCCAAAATTTACTCTCAAAGATTCGGGCACTTATACCGTAATGCAGTAAATTTGGATAACATAATCATCAAACCCACACTAGTAATGAAATCTGTATGCATATTAATTCTTGCCATTTTCTTGGTGTCACTTGGCTATAGTCAATCAAAAAAGAATGTCTTTTTCGATCAAAGTATCTTAATTGGAAAGTTTCATACCATTGATGAATTGGAAGATCTTAAGAAAGGAGAGTTAATTAGACTTTATACGCAGCGAGTAAATGAAATAACGACGGTACTACCCTATCTAGCACTAACCAATGAAGCAGGTGTTAAGCTATCTGATATTGGAATAAAAGAAAATTCTGACAATTTAGAATCTCTTGATAAACATCATGAGGCTATCGAAGAAGCTCTGGAAAGTACCAATGATCTTATTTCCGAGTTTATCCCTTATGCCGATACCGAAAAAATTATTTGGGGGATTCTATATTTTGAAGAAGTGATCAAAAAGATAAGGATTGGCCCTAGTGGAAACTTTTAGCTATGACACCCAACTCGAAATCATCCATTTTGGTCTTTTTTGAATACATCTCTTCACTTTTTAAAACTCCAAACAAATTAATTTTGCGACTTTTTTATAGTTTATGGTGTTAACCTCTTCTTATATCCAACCCCTTATCGCTCAAGTTTATTAATAATTAAAATTATTTCTAATAGCTGCTCGAAGGTAATTATAATGCCACAAAATTATTTTGAGTTATGTTGTTTTTTGTTATTTGTAAGTTAAAAACTTGTAAATCAGTATTTTTATCACTAGATTTAAAATCATTTATTAGCTCCCCACAATATTTTCATAATTGCAATTACAAAAAATTCTTAGTTTCATAATCTTTTGGGACTGAGAGAGCGGAGCTTTGACTATCACTAATTTTCCTTTAGAGTTTTTTTACTATTTTTTTGAATATTTGAAATTTATTCTGATCTGAGCAATTGTCCTGAATATATGTTATTATATTCTTTAATAATTGCAGAGGTTACATTTTTCGATTCAGTACTACCCATTTCTTACCAAGATAGAGCATATAACCTACTATGCCATTTGAAGAATGCCATACCATTCATCTCATATTATTTCCAATTTACTTGTTACAAAGCTTTATTTCCTTAATAAAAAATATAATTAATATGCCAATACAAGCAACATATCCAGGTGTTTATTTAGAAGAAATACCGAGTGGAGTTCGTACCATTACAGGGGTTGCAACTTCCATCACGGCATTCATTGGTCGAGCTTTAAGTGGACCAGTTAATGAACCTGTCACCATCAATAATTTTGGTGATTTTGAACGAAAGTTTGGTGGCTTATGGGTTGATAGTACCATGAGTTATGCAGTTCGTGACTTTTATCAAAACGGAGGCAGCCAAGCGATCATTGTGCGCATTACTAATAATGCTACTGCCGCAGAAATTGAACTCACTACTGAAGTAGATTCGCCACCAGGCCCATTAACACTCTATGCCAGTAGTGCGGGAGTTTGGGGAAACCAATTAAGTGTAGAAATCAATTATGACACCCTTGACCCAACAGCTCCTTCATCACCTCCTGCAACTCCGGATCCCGAATTATTCAATTTGGTCGTTTATTTGAACGGCATAAAAATTGAGGATCATCAAAAAGTGACAATGGACCCCTCGGAAACTCGATATTTACCAAGAGTTCTAGAAGCTAGTTCAGATTTAATAACTATTCCAGAAGATAGCCCTGGTTCAGGAACCTGGTCTATCCCTGCCGGTCGTCCGGTAGAAACAACTCCGGGAACACCTCAAGCAGTTACAACAGACGGTAGCGATGGTGCAACTCTTACAACCAACGAGTATTTGGGAAACGAAAATAATCAGACAGGTATTTATGCATTAAAACAAACCGATCTCTTCAATCTTTTGTGTATTCCTCCTCCAGAGAGACGCAGTAATACTGATCCTTCAGTTTATCAAGCGGCACTAAGTCTATGTGTAACCAACAGGGCAATGCTCATTGTTGATCCGTTTTTTGAATGGGGAGCATCTGTATCAAATGCAGTGCAAAATGCTATTAGTGGTCTGGGTGACTACGGACTATCGGGAACAGATGCCCGGAATGCTGTACTTTATTATCCTCGCGTTATAAAAGCCGATTCACTGAGGGAGAATCAACCTGATATATTTGTTCCTTGTGGAATTATGGCGGGTGTTATGTCTAAAACAGATACCAACAGAGGTGTTTGGAAATCACCTGCCGGAATAGATTCCGGATTAAATGGAATTCAAGGGTTACAAGCCAATTTCACCGATGCCGAAAACGGACAATTGAATCCACTTGGAATTAATGTTTTAAGAAGTTTTCCCGTAACCGGTAGTGTTGCCTGGGGTGCTCGTACCATGCGAGGTGCAGATGTACTTGCAGACGAATATAAATATTTAGCAGTACGCCGTACAGCATTATTTATTAGCGAAAGTCTCTATAGGGGAACACAATGGGTTGTTTTTGAACCGAATGATGAGCCTCTTTGGGCTCAAATAAGACTAAATGTTGGAGCTTTTATGCATAACCTTTTTAGACAAGGAGCATTTCAGGGAACAACTCCAAAGCAGGCATATCTTGTAAAATGCGATAGCGAAACAACAACTCAAAATGACATTAATTTAGGTGTTGTGAATGTACTTGTTGGATTTGCTCCATTAAAACCTGCAGAATTTGTAATTATAAAACTTCAACAACTTGCTGGTCAAGTTGATTCTTAAATATTTAATAACATGGCACAGTTTACCGTAAATTCACAACGTTTTGACCCTTATAAGAACTTTAAGTTTCGCGTTAAATGGGATGGAAAATATGTTGCTGGAATCAGCAAAGTAGGTGGTTTGAAAAAAACAACAGAAGTGGTGAGCCACCGTGAAGGAGGAGACCCTAGTAGCAGTCGGAAATCTCCAGGAAGAACAGAGTTTGAGGCAATTACACTAGAAAGAGGCGTTACCCACGATCAAGACTTTGAAAAATGGGCCAATAAGGTCTGGAATTTTGGCTCTGGATTAGGAGCAGAAGTTTCATTAAAAGATTTTAGAAAAGATATCACAATCGAGTTGTATAACGAAGCAGGGCAATTAGTGATCGCCTACAATATTTATCGTTGTTGGGTATCTGAATTTTCAGCAATGCCAGAATTAGATGCCAATGCCAATGCAGTGGCTATTCAAAGCATTAAATTAGAAAATGAAGGATGGGAAAGAGATTATGCTGTTTCAGAACCTTCAGAACCAACCTATGAAGAACCCGCTTAATTTTTTATAATTTTTTAGTTAAAATTTTCATTAACCTCTTAGAAAATTATGTATCAGGTACCTGGGATCCAAAGGGTTAATCATTTCATTTTTTAATGATTTGTATAAATTAAAGAAAATGGTTCCTAAGAATCTTTAAAAAGTGTAAGGCCTACTATATACTATATGCGATCTCTTACCTCAACAGAACTGCTAAAAGTTTGGGAGGAAAACCTGAATAAGTCATTAGTGCATAAATCCATGCACTTGCTTGCGGTTGCCTATTCTGTTTCCGACATGACCCAATTGACTCATTTAAGTATTGGGGATCGCGATAGTAAGCTATTCCAATTAAGAGAATGGATGTTTGGAACACGTCTTGTTAACCTGGCCAATTGTCCACAGTGTTTAGAACACATGGAATGGGAAATGAGTACGCAGGATTTTCTTCATGACCAAGTTCAAGGGTTAAAAGATCCCGATCAATTCGATTTAAGTGTAGACGATTTTCAACTCCGTTTCAGGTTACCCAACAGCAATGATCTGATAAATGCAGTGAGCAATCAAGAATATCAAAAAAGTCCAGATAAAATATTAAAGGATTGTATTGTACATGCAAAACGAAAGGATCAAAATTATGGCGAAACAAAATTCCCTGATAGCGTGCTAAAAGCCTTGGATGAACAAATCAACCAAAAAGATCCAAAGGCAAATATTAGCATTCTTTTAAGTTGCCAGTCATGTGATCATCAATGGGAAATTGCATTCGATATCTTAAGCTATCTATGGACTGAAATTGATAATTGGGCCAAGCATATACTTCAGGAAATTTATACACTTGCACGTGCTTTTAGTTGGTCTGAAAAAGACATCTTAGAAATGAGTCCTCGACGCAGAAGAATGTACCTTCAAATGTTATATGCATGAGTAGTTTCATTAATAAAATAATCTCGCGTCATTTGTTTCCGAACGATAATGTTAGACCTCGTTTACGAAGTAGATTTGAAGGAACCGAACAAACCCCTGTTAAAACAGCAGTTACCGATGAAATTGGGATTACAGAAACAATCCCGCGAAAATCAGTACAACATCCAAATACGGACTTGAAAGGAAATTCGGATAAGTGGAACACAAATGAATCCTCCCTAGATAATCAGTCCGACTTTACAATAAAAAGCAATACTGAATTAAGAACAGAAATAAATGAAGATTCAAACTTGAAGGTAACCCATGAAAAATTATTTCTTGATGAAAGTAATAAAACAACTGCTTCAAAAATTGAACCTTTAATATCAGAACCAATCCCTACCCTTTCTACCCAGGAATCATCAAAAAATCTTGGCAATATGTCTTTAGAACAACCACCATACATTTCTTTTGATTCTAAAACAGAATTAACATCAAAAAATCAGAATCAAAAAAAATTATCGGGTGAAGAACAAAATACTGGAAAGAAATTTGATTTCTCAATTAACGAGAAAACCAATTCTAATGATTCTGTAGACGAGCCAGAAATAAAAAATGTCCTATTACAACTTTCAGAGGTACAGAATGAAAGTAAGATACCGCAAAAATCAAATGAGCTTATTAGTAATTCATTAATTGGATCGTCTCCCTCTGGCAATATACCGGACCTCAAACCATCTTTCAAACCAATTTTCAATACCTCCCAAGGACCCGTTATTAAAGTATCAATCGGTCGAATTAACATTCGGGCCGAAGTACAAAAACCCACATCTAGAGTTAAATCCAAGGCAAATATCTCAAAACCAAAGATGAGTCTTGATGAATATCTAAAAAAACAAAACAACCAAGCAAAATGAGCTCTCCTTTGGCAATTGCTTCGGTAACCCGAGTACTCAAAGATTTATTAAACAATAGGGTGATAGATCATAATATATCAGACGTTGTTGGTAATGTTAAAGTAACTTCTTTACCTCCAGATTTCATCCCTACTGGAACTTCTACTGAAGTTTCTCAGCTGAACCTTTTTATGTATATGGTTACCCAAAATCTGGGATGGCGTAATCAAGGATTTCCTTCTCATAATTCTAGTGGAGATCGAATTTCTAACCCACCTCTTGCTCTGGATTTGCATTATTTACTTACAGCTTATGGAAGCGAGGAACTTCATCATGAAATTTTGTTAGGTTACGGGATGCAGTTATTCCATGAGGTTCCAGTACTCACCAAAGACTCTATACGTACTGCTTTAGCCCCATCAACAACGGTAACTGCCGGCACGCTTCCGCCAGAATTACAAAACCTATCAACCTCTGGCTTAGCAGACCAGGTAGAGCAAATAAAAATTACCCCCGAAACTTTAAACACTGAGGAATTGTCGCGCCTTTGGACAGCTTTTGGAGCCAAATATAGACCCAATGCCGCTTATAGGGCTACAGTGGTATTAATTGAAAGTACAAAATCCACAAAGTCGGCACTACCTGTTAGGGAGCGCCTGATATATACAAAACCTTTTCATCAACCGGTGATTCAAAAAATTAGTTCAAAAACTACTCTCACAGGCCCAATTCTGGAAAATCAAAAAATTATTTCTGGAGACTATTTGATTCTAAATGGAATTCAGTTAAAAGGAGAGATAGTGAGCATACTAATTGGAGATTTAGAGATCATACAATCGAATCTTATTTCACTGAGTGATGAGCAAATTACTTTCCAAATACCCGATACAGTACCAGCCGGAATACATGGAGTACAAGTTGTGCATTCTATTCCAATAGGCTTAGGATCACCCCCAATTGCTCACAAAGGAGTAAGTTCTAATGTACATGCCTTTGTTTTAAGTCCTAATATCACTTCAATTAGCTTTATCAATAGCACAAACCTCAATGGTTTCTTTTCAGGAACTATTGAGGTTACCGTCGCTCCCGAGGTTGGGATCGATCAACGCATTGTTTTACTTTTAAATGAGTTGAACCCAACTCCTGGTACTATCGCCCAGGCGTATAGCTTTGAAATGTTGGGCATTGCTATATCAAGTCCTCCAGCTCCAAATACCATTATTCCTATTCCTATAAACAATGTACAGGAGGGCACTTACTTGGTACGTTTACAAATTGATGGTGCCGAAAGTCCATTACAAACTGATGCTTCTATGTTCTATAACTCACCGACCATCGATATATCATGAGCAATACGAAATCTTTAAATTGGACGCAAGCCAACCAGAATTATTTATTAGCTTCCTTGAAAATGGTACAACGGGAATTGGAGGTACACTACCAATCTAATTATGAGAAGAATAAAGACACTAATCCTGAAACATTTGAAAAAAGTTCTGATCGACTTTTTCTAAATTACGAAAAAGAGTTAAACAAGGCCGATGAGGTACTTCAAAGGTCTTCTTCCTTGGAACGATTGGCATTGATATTAGGCCTGTCTGATTTTGAAAGAAAAATTTTATTAATGTGTGCAGGGGTTGAGCTTGATGCTTCTTTTAGTTCATTGGTTGCATCTTTAAATGGAGATACGTTCAACACATACCCAACCTACAGTTTAGGATTAGGTATTTTTCCAGATGCGCATTGGAGCGCTATAGCACCTCAATCACCATTACGATATTGGAGATTATTAGAAACAAACAATAAGACCCTTATTACTAAAAGCTCATTAAAAATTGACGAGTCTATTTTGCATTATTTGACCGGGGTACAGTATTTAGACGAACGACTAAATGATATTGTTGAACATCTACAAAAAAGAAATAAACTAGTACCCTCTCAAATTGCGATCAGTAATACCTTGGAGCGGGTTTACAGGAATAAAGATCATTCTCCGGTATTACCAATTTTTCAACTTAAGGGCAAAAATAATCCTGATAAAAAAACAATAGCCACTCATATTTGTGAAAAGATCGGTTTTCGTCTTTATTCGCTCTCCATAGATGCCATACCCATCAAATTAGAGGAAAACAAAGAGCTAATTAGGCTATGGAATCGAGAATCTGCACTTAAGTCTTATGCCCTTTTTCTAGATTGCACTGAGATAAATACTAAGGACAAACTAGCAAGTCAAGCAATTTCTTATTTCATAGATCGCATACAAGGGCTTTTAATTTTGAGTTCTAGCGAACACACACCAATGACAAAACGTTCTAAAATGGAAGTTATGGTGCCTATGCCTTCCTCAAAAGAGCAATATCAATTGTGGCGTGAGGGATTTAATGGTTTAAGCAGTCAATTAGAAAGTTTTCTTCCAAATATTGTTACACAATTCAATCTTAGCGCACACGATATTCATACAATAAGCAACCAGGTTCACGAACAAAAAATCATTGCTCACGAAAATGGACTTTTAGGCAAAAGAGTCTGGAAAGCATGTTGCGAACATACACGCCCAAAGTTGGATCGATTGATAGAACGTATCGAACCCGTTGTCAGTTGGAATGAACTTGTTTTACCAGATATTCAAAAACAAATATTGAAAGAAATAGTTATTCAAGTAAAACAACGTAATAAAGTATATCTTGAATGGGGGTTCTCCAAAATGGGATCAAGAGGTCTTGGTATAAGCGCTCTTTTTGCAGGAGAAAGCGGAACCGGAAAAACTATGGCTTCAGAGGTATTAGCCAATGAATTACAGTTAGATCTTTATAAGATTGATCTAAGCCAAGTAGTTAATAAATACATTGGTGAAACAGAAAAAAACCTTAAGCAGATTTTTGATGCTGCGGAAGAAGGAGGAGCCATTCTTTTATTTGATGAAGCAGATGCTTTATTTGGAAAAAGAAGTGATGTTAAAGATAGCCATGATCGATACAGTAATATAGAAGTTAGTTATTTGTTGCAACGTATGGAGGCTTATCGAGGCCTTGCCATTTTAACTACAAATATGAAAAGTTCAATTGATACTGCTTTTCTAAGACGTATCCGTTTTGTAGTTAATTTTTCCTACCCCGATCAGTTAAGCAGAGCAGAGATTTGGAAACGTGTATTTCCATTGGCTACCCCTCAAAAAGAACTTGATTTTGAAAAACTATCCAGACTCAATGTGCCTGGTGGAAACATAAGGAATATTGCTTTGAATGCAGCATTTATAGCTGCTAATGAAAAGACACCTGTACAGATGCAGCATATTCTTAAGGCAGCCAGAAGTGAATACATAAAGCTTGAAAAGAGTATGAGCAGTTTTGAAATAAAAGAATGGATATGAATCCGAAATTTAGCTTAGATATAAAAGAATTGTTATTAGATGGGTTTTCTAATATTGATCCGAAAAATTTAAATACAATTATAACGGCAGAACTTTCCCATTTGCTTAAAGCAAGAAAATTACCTAATGACTTTTTATCAAATCAAAATATAAGGCAATTGGATTTTGGAACGTTTAGCCTTCCACCAAATTCGGGACCTTATACCATCGGTCGGCAAATTGCTCAATCCATTTATTCAGGGTTTAATCACGGTAAACCTTATTCAATACAAAAAACGAAAAACAAAAGTAGTCACGCAACGCGATAAGTAAAAGTAAAATTATGTCTTCATTTCCAGGATCACCCAGGCTTTTAAAAGGAGGTATTGCCTTAGTAAACCCTCAAAGTTCTAATGTAGAGTTGGTAATTCCTTTGCAATATAATCCTGATACCCTTACTCGTACTTTGCAACCCGGAAATACTGGAAACGATGGTAATTTTAACCCTGAAGCATTGCGATTTACTGGCCCTCCTGCCGAAACTTATAAGCTCGAAGCAGAAATTGATGCTACAGACAAATTAGAATTAGCCGACACCAATACAGTTGAGGTTGGTATCCAACCCATATTATCTGCACTAGAGACACTATTGTATCCAAAAAGCAGTCATCTTATTTCAAACAATACATTAGCCCAATTTGGCACAATCGAAATTAGTCCAATAGAGTCTTCGCTTATTTTGTTTATCTGGAATAAAAATCGCATTGTACCCGTCCAAATTACTGAATTCAGTATCACCGAAGAAGCTTTCGATATTAATCTGAATCCAATAAGAGCAAAACTTAACCTAGGTATGCGAGTACTTACGGTAGATGATTTAGGTTTTGATCATAAAGGCGGTAGTCTATATATAAATTATCATAACGCAAAAGAAAACCTAGCCAAGATGTACACTTCGGGAACTTTAAGTGATCTAGGCATTAATTCGATATAATGAACGATCCATTACAACTAATTTTACAACAAGCCGGATTAAAATCCAATTATTTTTCACCTTCAAGTCGATATTACGGGATTGAGGCAACTACCATTAAAAAAGAGAACCAGGAAACTATTGTCTACATTCGCAGACGATTTATTCCCCAGGCTGATCGTTTTCAACTATTACAGGAACATGTAGTCATAAAAAATGAAAGGTTGGATAATATTACTCATCGTTATTTGTCAGATCCTGAGCAATTTTGGAGAATTTGTGATTCTAATGGGGCAATAGACCCTCATGAAATAACCGATACTATTGGTAAAAAAATCAAGATCACCTTACCCGAAGGTATACCGGGAATGAAAAATGCTTAAAGGAATTCACCTTACATTATTAATTGGCCCGGGAGTCCCCGTACCAGCTCCAAAAATCCTTATGGATTCTTTGACAGCCATACAGGTAACTAATGGTAAAGATCGTAGTGGTTTTCAATTAACGTTTACCATTGGTAAAACTTCGCCAATTCTAACAACTCTGCTTGCTGCTGGTTTTTTTGACCCAATCATAACAAGAGTAATTATTATTGCTACGGTAAATGGATTTCCAAACGTACTCATGGATGGTTTAATTGCAAATCAAGAATTAACACCTTCTAATGAAGCTGGAAAATCCACTTTAACAATTACTGGCGAAGACCTAAGTCTAGCCATGGATCTTGTAGAAATGGTTGTTCCATTTACGGGCATGCCAGATGTCGCAGCAATCTACTTAAGTCTAGCTCCTTATACTGCCCTGGGTATAGCCCCTATTGTTATTCCACCTGCAATTTCACCTATTCCAGTACCTACCAATAGTTGGAGAAGCCAAGCCAAGGTAACACATCGTGCACTTTTGAAAGATCTTGCTAATAAAGTGGGTTATATTTTTGTAGTTCAGCCTGGACCATTACCAGGCCAAAGTGTGGCTTATTTTGGACCGGACATTAACTTACCAATTCCTCAACCTGCTCTTTCGATAAATCTAGATGGTCATTCTAATGTCGAAAGCTTAGGGTTTTCACTTGATGGCAAAGCGAAGAAAATAAAAATTTTTACAGTTTTTGATCCCATCACAAAAAAGGTACCTGTTCCCGTTCCAGTGCCCAATATTAATTTTTTGAAACCTCCGTTAGGATTACGACCAACACCTCCTGCAAAAATAGAATTTGAAAGTGAAGGTGCTAATGAGGATACACTTACGTCTGCTCAGAAAATACTTGGTTATATGATGAATAACTCTACCGCAATAAGTGGAAATGGTTCATTAGATGTCCTACGTTACAATGGAATTTTACGTGCCCGAATGTTGGTAGGTGTGCGAGGTTCGGGTTTAGCTTACGATGGGATGTATTACGTAGATAGTGTAACACATAATATTAAAAAAGGAGAATATAAACAAAATTTTACGCTTTCAAGAGATGGTTTAATCTCAAACACTCCTCTTGTATTAGTTTAACAAAATGAAAAAATTTATTGGAAAATTTAGAGGAACTGTCGTAAACAATATTGATCCTGAATTACGCGGACGTTTACTGGTTATGGTTCCAGATGTATTAGGTCTGATTCCCAGTAGTTGGGCCGAACCTTGTACACCTTTAGCCGGTCCTACTGGTCCACCTATGGGAGCATACATGGTTCCTCCTATTGGAGCTGGTGTTTGGGTAGAATTCGAACATGGAAATGCTGATTATCCTATATGGGTAGGTTGTCGTTGGGGAGCTCCATCAGATGTGCCTACTTTGGCGCATACTGGACTACCCATTTCACCGAATATCGTTTTGCAAACTGCCGGTCAAAACTCTTTAGTAATTAGTGATCTTCCAGGACCTACCGGAGGAATTATGCTTAAAAGCACAACGGGAGCATCCATTATTGTAAATGATACCGGTATATATATACAAAATGGAAAAGGTGCCATGCTCACATTGGTAGGTCCGGCGGTTACAATAAATAATGGTGCTTTAACCGTGATCTAATTAAAAAATTCTATGCCAGGCTTTTTATTACATGTAGGTGCAACTGTTTTGTGTGCCCATGGTGGACAAGCTCAAGCCACTGTACCAAATCCTCGAGTAATGGTATCAGGCCAACCAATTGTTACAAACGCCGCCCCTTATGTTGTAGCAGGCTGTCCTTTCAATGTATCAGGATCGCCGGTACCCTGTGTTACTGCCAACTGGGTCACCGCTGCTACAAGGATCACTTCAAATGGCCTTCCGGTTTTATTATTAGATAGTCAAGCCGTTTGCGTACCGAATGGCACACCATTGATCATTAGTGTAACCCAAGTTAGAGCACAAGGAACATAAAAATGAATCTTAAATTCACATATCAGTTTAATAAACTTGGCCAAACTGCCGATGTAGATAATAATACCCATATTCGGAATTTGATTGAGCAAGTTTTGTTTACAAGCCCTGGAGAAAGGGTTAATAGGCCCGATTTTGGATCAGGCCTATTACAATTGGTATTTCAACCCAATAGTCCCGAACTTGATACTACAACCAATTTTTTGGTTCAGGGTTCGCTTAATCAATGGTTAGGTGATTTAATTGAAGTAAATCAAGTTGAAATACGAAGTGAAGATTCACAATTAGAAGTGAATATTACCTACACCATCAGAACAACCAAAGAACAACAAACGGCTCAATTTATTAGGTAAAAAATGAATTATTTTTGTTGCACAGAAACAAGGAGAAATGCAGTAAAGCAGCACCCCGTTCTAAATGGAATTGACTTCTTGGAAGTATTAGATAATAAATCAGATCCATTTAATGAACGTCAAACAACTTTATTCCTACATTTCCTAAAACCAATAACATCTAGTACGCTAGATGTTGAAAATTTCCGGATAGAAGGAGGAGAAAGAATTTTAGAAATTAAAATCGTTAGTGTTGTTCCTCTAGCAATTGCTTCCTTCCCATCTTCACCTCCAGAAAATGCCAATAAAATTTTAGTAATTAAGGTTGATAAGGCGGGAGATTTCTCAAATTATGTCTTAAAATTGGTTAGCAATAATAGAGATCCTCGACCCCCTGATGATTTTGACACTATTCTTTCCTCAGTTACTTTTTCTTTCAAAGTTGGCTGTACTAGCGATTTTGATTGTAAAACGAAACATGTTTGTGGATCTTTTCCAACGGAATCACCCGAGATTAACTATTTGGCCAAAGATTATTCAAGTTTCCGCCAGTTAATGCTCGACAGACTTTCTTTACTCGTCCCTGAGTGGTCAGAGCGAAACGCAGCCGATCTGGGTATTACTCTTGTCGAATTACTCGCCTATACTGGGGATTATTTAAGCTATAAGCAAGATGCAATTGCCACTGAAGCTTACATGAATTCGGCCCGAAAGAGGATCTCAATTCGCAGGCATGCCCGATTAATCGATTATTTTATGCATGACGGTTGTAATGCCAGAGCCTGGATACATTTGCAGGTTGGACCAAACGTTAATGGATTAACCTTAGCTGTTGGCGAGTGGGAAAATAGGACAAAAATATTTTCAAATTCGCCAGGTGTCCCTACAGCGGTAAAGATAGATTCAGAAGATTTTGAAAAAGCTGTTACCTCAGGAGCAATTGTATATGAATTAATGCATGATGTTACACTTTATACAAATCATAATGAAATGCATTTTTATACTTGGGGAAATAAGAATTGTTGTCTTCCTAAAGGGTCTACACAAGCCACTTTAAAAGGAAGCTTTCCTAATCTTAAAATAGGAGATGTACTTATTTTTTGTGAAAAGTTAGATCCCGAAACGGGTGAAGAACAAGATGCAAATCCTCAAAAAAGACATGCAATAAAATTAACTGAAGTGAGTGTGGGTGTAGATGATATTTATCATACAGAATTTGAGTCTTCATCACCGCTATCTGGCCAGGGAATCACTGAAATCAAATGGCATCAAATGGACGCTTTGCCCTTTGCACTCTGTATCTCTGCCACCTCAGTAAATGGATATAATGAAAACATTAGTGTCGCTCTGGGAAATAATGTTTTAGCAGATCATGGTCAAAGTTTTGGCGATAAGGATAAGAGCTCTTTATTTCCAGATAAAGTACCAGGTTCTAAATTAAAGTATGCCCAATCAAGTTCTGATTTTTGTAAGGACAATAAAGCGATCAATATACCTGCACGTTATAATCCAAAAATTCTCAAAGCACCTTTAACTCAGACAGAACCACTACTCTTTGATGAATTAAAAAATGCCGCAACGGCCTTTAAACGTGACGTAAGAAAAACGATTCCCACAATTAGGCTTTTACAATTGGATGAAGAAGGCGAAGAATCAGAATGGATACCTCAAAAAGATTTGCTTGGGAGCAGTCCTGTAAAAAAAGAATTCGTGGTTGAAATTGAAGATGATCAAGAGACATTTATTCGCTTCGGAGATGATATTTTGGGTGCCAGACCTGCAGCCAACAGCACTTTTAAATGTAACTATAGAATCGGTAATGGAAATACTGGAAACATTGGAGCTGAAGTATTAACTCATTTGGCCTCCAATGACGCCACGGTAATTGCTAATATGCCCGATGGAATTGCAGCTGTTTGGAATCCTTTGCCAACAAGTGGAGGTAAAAATGCAGAAACTAAAGAAGAAGTTCGTCAGTACGCCGCCGAGGCTTTTCGCACTCAGGAACGAGCTGTTACTTCCAAGGATTATGAGGATTTTTCAGTGAGATGTAATATGGATATTCAACGAGCGGCAGCTACATTTCGATGGACCGGAAGTTGGAAAACGGTATTCCTAACCGTTGATCGTTTTGGTGGGGATGTGGTTGATAATGTTTTTGAAAGCGAAGTCCGTAATTGTTTAGAACGTTTTCGTATGGCAGGTTTTGATTTAGAAATAGACAATCCGCTATTAGTTTCTCTCGAAATCGAAATGGAGGTTTGTGTAAAAGCTAATTTCATTGCCAGCGATGTCAAACAAGCATTATTAAATGTATTTAGTAACATGACATTAAATGATGGCACGAAAGGCGTTTTTCATCCTGATAATTTTAGCTTTGGCCAGCCAGTATATCTCAGTAAAATTTATGCCGGTGCTCAAGAAGTACAAGGAGTAGAATCTGTACAAATAGTAAAATTCCAGCGACAGGGAGAAGATAATCAAACAGCTATAAATGAGGGAAAACTTATATTAGGAAGACGAGAAATAGCCCGTTGCGACAATGATCCTAATTTTCCTGATCACGGGGTTTTTAATCTTATTGTAAAAGGGGGACGCTCATAAAACACACATTCAATTCACCTGTAATATCTGATTTATACAATCACTCAAACTTATACTGATACATGGAAATTCAAAACTTAAATAGTTGTGGTTGCTGCGAAGGTATTTCAACTGAAACGCCGGTGCAAATCTATAACCGACCTAATCTGGATAGAATTTCATATCGTGTTGGTCACTATTCACAATTTAAACAAAGCTTACTTTCTAGTCTTTCTATTTCCAAGTTAAATGCTTTGCGTAAATTAAAAATTAGAAGTGATGATGACTTCACCATTGCACTACTTGATGCCTGGTCTGTTGTTTCTGATGTTTTGTCATTTTATCAGGAACGCATTGCTAATGAATCATATATAAGCACTGCTGTAGAAAGACTTTCGGTTCTCGAGCTGGCTAGATTAATCGGATATGAACTGCGACCTGGTGTTGCTGCAGCTACTTATGTAGCTTTTAATCTGGATGAAAATTCTCTATCGGCAGGACAAGCTATTGTTTCTGGAATTCCTAGAGGAAAAGAAGAGCCCGTAACCGTAACTATTGATTCTGGAACCAAAATACAAAGCGTGCCGGGCCCAGAAGAAGAACCTCAGAATTTCGAAACGGTCGAATCTATTGAAGCACTTCCTGAATGGAATGCCATGCGGCCCATGTCAACTCAAGTTCAAAATCAGCATACAAATCAGATTCTAATTATTAATGGTACCAATAACAATATTAAAGCCGGGGATTTACTGTTGATTCATACGTCCAAAAAAACACATGAAATATCAAAGGTAGTAGTGGATATAGATACCGAAAAAACGTGGTTATATCTAAATAGTGATGCGTCGTTACCTGAATTTAATCCTCCAACGGTATACGTTCCAGATGGCAACCCCGACGATTTTCCCGCAAATACTGAATTACAAAAAAATGTAGTACAAAGCATTATTCAAAGAACCTGGACGGCCGAAACATTATCAAGTCTCATAGAGACTCAAGGATGGTCAAATATTGATTTTACAGAAAACGTAGAGGAGTATTTTGAATCAAAGTTGATCAAAAATGACATTTTATATGTTTTTAGAAAAAGAGCTGCTTTCTTTGGTTACAACGCCCCTATGGAAATAAAATATAATTCTAAAGGTATACCTTCACAATGTGAATGGAATTTAGAGAATAAGGAGCTTTCTGATTCTATATATCTGGATAGTACGTATGACGAAATATTAAAAAACAGTTTTATAGCTATTCATGGTCTCATCATTAAAAAACAAGTAAACAAAAATAAAGCAGCTAGTTCTAAAGATGATAAATGTCACTCTGAAGATGAAGAGAAAGATAACGCTAAAGAATCTATTTTTCAAGTAAAAGGAGTAGATCATCTTGCAAGGACCGCTTATGGGATGAGTTCGAAATCTACCCGACTGAAAATTGAATGCTTTACTTATCCTTGCCCATTACCCATAAAAGGAAATGATGAAGCTTCTGATTATCTTTTGAAGATCTTAAGACCCGTAACCATTCATGTCCAAAGCGAATCCTTACCTTTAACCAATGTACCTATTGATGAAGTTGTAAGCGGTGATATCATTCGCTTATCTAAATTATATTTAGGACTAAAAAAAGGGCGCCCAATAATATTATCTGGAGAACGAGCAGATTTGCCCGGAACATTCGCCAATGAATTGGGAATCATAAAAGAGGTATATATTCATGATGGACGTACTGTCTTGGTTTTAGAAAAATCATTAGTATATACATATATACGTAAAAAGGTAACTATCAATGCTAATGTTGCTTTGGCTACTCATGGTGAAACGGTAACCGAGGTATTAGGAAATGGAGATGCAACACTAAGTTTTCAAAAATTTACGTTAAAGCAACCGCCATTAACATTTACTAGTGCTGCAACCGCCTCAGGTACAGTTTCAACCTTAGAAATTAGGGTAAACGATATCTTATGGACCGAGGTCCCATCGTTTTATAATCGCGGTCCAAACGAACGAATTTATGTGACTAAACAAAACGACCAAAGCGAGACAATGGTCATTTTTGGCAATGGAAAAACGGGTACTAGATTACCAACTGGTCAGGCCAATATTATGGCAACTTATCGCAAGGGAATAGGTAATGGAGGTTTATTAAAGGCTCATCAACTTTCTCAGTTGTTAAGTAGTCCACAAGGTGTAAAATCGGTTACAAATCCATTGCCAGCTACTGGAGCAGAAGATCAAGAACTACTTGCTAATGCCAGAAATAATGCTACTCTTACCATATTTACTTTGGGCCGTATTGTATCGTTACAAGATTACGAAGACTTTTGTAGGAGCTTTGCTGGTATTTCAAAAGCTTTGGTACACTGGGCTTGGCGTGGCCAAAGACGTTGTGTACATATAACCGTAGCAGGTACGAATGGAACACATGTAGGAAAAGATGAAGAGGTATATAACAATCTTTTAGCCGCTGTAGACCAGGCTGGAATTCCGGATGTAGCTTTTACTATCGACTCATATCTACCAGCTTTTTTTAGGCTATCTGCAAGAATTAAAGTACATGAAGATTATATAACCGAAAAGGTGTTAGAATCTGTTGAAGAAAAACTACGTAGCGAATTTTCATTCGATAAAAGATCTTTTGGACAAGCGGTGCGATTTAGTGAAGTTATTTCCATTATGCAAAATGTAAAAGGGGTGGTTGCTGTTGATATAGATCATTTTTATCGCTCAGATCAACCCGCTAGCTTAAAAAAGGATCGTCTTACAGCTTCGCGCCCAATATCCAATAACAATCAATTAACTCCTGCAGAATTACTAATACTAGATTCAAGTCCTGTAGAATTGAATATAATGACATGAGTTTCGATTTAAAAAGAATGTATGATTTGTTACCCGCTTTACATCGTATACGCGATACAGAGTTTGGAATACAAATGTTAAGTCCCGAAGAGCGCAAAGCTATTGAGGATTCGCATGGTTCTCTTGATCAAAATGCATATGGACCTCTTAAATCTTTACTATCTATTATTGCAGAACAAGTAGCAATACTCGAGGAAAATCTAGAGCAACTTTATGATGATCAATTTATTGAAACCTGTGCCGAATGGGCGGTTTCTTATATCGGTAGTTTAGTTGGCAACAGAGATTTAATTCCTATTCCCGGGGCAGAAATAAGTCAACGTGGAGAGGTTGCAAACACCATTGCATACAGAAGACGTAAAGGAACAGCATCGATAATAGAACAATTGGCAAGAGATGTAACCGGTTGGGAATCTAATGTAGTTGAGTATTTCCAGTTATTGGCTACAACCCAATATATGAATCATATTCGCTTGGGCAATACATCCTTTTCAAGTTTGCTAGATTGGGAAAAATTGACTTATACAAATACTCCATTTGATAAAATGGCACATAATGTAGATGTACGAAACATAGAAAAGAAAAGAGGTCAATACAACATTCCAAATATAGGTATTTTTCTTTGGCGATTAAAAAGTTATTCTTCGATACAATCCCCTGCCTACCGCTTAGACGAGCGAAGGTTTACCTTTCACCCTTTAGGAATCGATACTCCTCTTTATAATTTGCCTATCACTGAAGAAACAATAACACATTTGGCAGAACCCATAAATATATCTATGCCAATTAAAAAACGTGTTCTGTATGAAAACCTGGACACCTATTATGGTAAGAATAAAAGTATTTTGGTTTATGATAGTAACTTTTTGGACGATGGCGCCATAATCCCGGCAAATACATCTCCCTCTGATTCTATAACTAAGCTCTCAGAATTAATTCAGGTTTGCGATTTACGCGATGTTTTTGACAATTTGGGAACTGTAGTGGGTTGGGCCAATATGCCTTCTGAAAAAATTGGTATAGATCCATCGTTGGGAAGGATCGCGTTCCCTTCCTCAAAAACACCCCCAGGGGATGTGCATGTTTCATTTTATTACGGGTTTAGTGCAGATATGGGATCAGGAGAATATGGTAGAGCGGAAAGTATGTCTAATGACCCTGTCATTCCATTGGTTGAAGTAAGTGCTAAAGAAAAAACCATTCAACAAGCATTAGATGATTTGCAATCTACAGGAGGAATCGTAGAGATCATCGATAATGAATATTATGCTGAAGAATTGGTAATTAAGGTACCCGAAGGAAAAACAATCGAACTTAGATCTATTGATAAAAAACGTCCGGTTATTATTTTGGATGATTATATACAAATAGAAGCGGGTTCAGATTCTAAAGTCATATTAAACGGATTATTAATTTGCGGTGGTGGTATTGAACTGGCTGCTGATCAATCCTTAGGGCATTTGGAAATTATTCATTGCTCCTTAGTCCCAACGATGCGCCCTAAATTTGATTTTCCGGGTGGAAACCCAGCATCAGTCTCAGAGGAAACCACGATACAACCACGAATTATTATTCATTCTTTAGGTACAAACATCAATATAGATCGGTCTATTGTTGGAGGAGTAAGAGTTGTAGATGGTTCCAAAGTATTTATTACAGATAGTATCATTGATGCTACCGACGACTCATTAATTGCATTTACCGGTATCCCCGAAAGTGTTCCTGGTGCGGCTTTAAATATCCATAATAGCACCATAATTGGAAAAGTAAAAACTACCTTAATGGATTTGGCTTCTAACACAATTTTTATAGCAAAAGAGAATATTACCGAAGATTGGCCAATCCCTATAATGGCACAACGATTACAACAGGGTTGTGTACGTTTTTCGTATTACCCTCCAGGATCAAGGTTGCCTAGACCATATAAATGTCAACCTTCAAATTCGGTTATTGCTGCTCAAGTAAGACCCATATTTTCTTCACTGGCATATGGTGAAGCTGCGTATGGACAATTAAGCAATCAATGTGCAATAGAAATTACTAGGGGTGCCGATGATGAATCAGAGATGGGAGCATTTCATCAATTATATCAATATCAAAGAGTTAAAAACCTAAGAACTCGACTCGATGAATACTTAAGATTCGGGATGCAAGCAGGTATATTTTTAGTTTAACGATTATAATAAAACCACATTAAATGGCTAGCGATATTTCACGTAAGTTATTCAATCCTAAAAAACACTATAGTGGTGTTGTAATGCAGCAGGGTCGTGTACAGCTGGATTCGGATTGGAATGAACAATTAGATATACAAATGCACCGTACACATCTTCAGACCAAAGATGTGATTGGTGTTAATGGCGTTCCAAAAAAAGAGGATAGCTTTAAAATAACAAACCTGGCAAATGCTTTGTTTATTGAGAAAGGACATATGTATGTTGGTGGATTACTCTGTAAATTAGATAAAAGGGTTTCATTTTTACATCAACCTTATTGTCCCAACCCAGATAATCCATTAGCTAACTTAGGCAGCTCACCAGCTAGTCCGCCTGATAGTCCTCCTGCAAGCCCTCCGGATAGCCCACCTTCAGAAACTTTAGACGGCGCCTGGGTAGTATACATAGATGCCTGGCAAAGAGAAATAAACTATTTCGACGATCCCTTGATACAAGAAGTAGCCATTGGAGAAGCCGATACCTCAACTCGTTTACAAAATGTTTGGCAAATCAAGCTATTAAAAACTAGTATAGCCAATACAGATTGCAAAACGAATATTTTGGAATGGAATGATATTACAGCTCCTGTTTCCGGAACATTAAATGTTAGGGCAAAAAAATTAACGGGAACAGATGATCCATGTATACTTGCCCCCGACGCAGGATATCGAAGGTTAGAGAATCAGTTATACCGAGTTGAAGTGCAACGTGGCGGTGATGAGACAACGACTACTTTTAAATGGTCAAGAGATAATGCCTCTGTCGAAACTAAAATAGTAGAAGTAAGCGGTAGTATTATTACAGTTGAGGAAGTTGGAAAGGATGAAATACGAGGTTTTTCTGCCGGAGACTGGGTTGAGATGGTAAATGAAGCATCTACACTAAAAAGTAATCCGCACCCCTTGGTTCAAATACAATCTGTCGATGTCTCTCGACGTGAAATTACGCTTGTCTCTGCTCCTCTCGTTTCTAAGGGTAAATTAAAGTTACGTCGTTGGGATCAGAATGGGATAACTGCAACGACTTCGGGGGTATCAATAGCAAGTGGATGGATGGATCTAGAGGGAGGTATCCAAGTTGAGTTTTCGGCAGGCACCTATAAAGCAGGCGATTACTGGTTGATTCCTGCACGAACCGCAACTGGTGAAGTAGAATGGCCTCCATTTGAAGTGCCAAATATAAATCCAATACCTCAATCCCCAGCCGGTATCAAACATCATTATTGCAAATTAGCTATAGTGTATATTGAAAATAATGCCATTGTTGATATTCAAGATTGCCGCCCATTATTTCCCTCGTTAACCGAAATTTGTGCAGAAGACATTTGTTATGATGATAAAAGTTGTTATAATCTGCAAGCAACAAATGTACAGCAGGCTATAGACTTACTTTGTGCTGCCAATGATCTTCGTTTACATCATAAGCTATTGCATGGTTATGGGGTTATCTGTGGAATGAAATTAAAATGTGGTCCCGATAGGCAAAGTGTACTTGTTGCAGAAGGATCTGCTTTGGATTGTGAAGGAAATATAATTCAGGTTAAAAAAGGTCCTAAAGTATTTCCATTAATAGCAGAAGCAGCCAAAAAAGAAATCTACCAAAGTAATAGTGATGGCAAGTTTTGTATATCAATTTCAGGATATGGAGCCGATGGACCAAAAATTGATGTCGAAGTATACGAAAAGAAAAGTTATTGGGAGGAAATTTTAGAAGGTGGTATCTGGCATAAATTTTACGAAGAGTGTATAGAAGACCTTATTATCTTTCTGCAAGATCAACTTTCCTTTAGTCGTTCTGAAGAACCCCCTGTTACACTTAAACAACGTAGGATAACTGCCCTTCTTAATTTATTCATTCAACTTATTAATAGTTCTACTGGAAGATATATCTTCCTTTCTGGAGAAAATGACCCGGGAAGAAGTGACCAATCTTGTGGTGAGGGGAGTAATGAATCCAAATCTGAAGATAAGTTGTTATGGTGCTTTTACAACGAACTGAAAAATAAAATTGCAAGTGAAACATTTTGTGCAATGTTTGACAATGACTCCCCATTTCCAGACTACAATATAGAACCAGGACTGGATACAATCTTTGGCCCTCCATTGCAAACACATATGAAAATGAAGTTGGACCCTTCAGGTAAGTATGCATTTACTGCGGGCATCAATGCTAATATTTATGTCTATAACCTGAAAACCAAAGAATATATTCATGTTATTCCTTTTCCAGTGCCTTCTAATATTGAAATAATGGATATTACTCTAAGTAAAGATGGAAAAATTCTCTACGCTGTTGGTCTTATTGATGACAAAGATTCTGTATTTGCTATGGGAGATATCAATAGCAGAACAGGAAATATTAGTTGGAGACCTAATTCTGTAAAATGTGCAATTAAATATGTGAGTCTGGCAGTTAGTAATTCGGGACAGCTATATGCAATTGGCAAAAGCCAAGGACTTTATGAAATTGTAGGTCTGGGCACAAATTCATTTGCTCAAAACCTGGTCATTGCCTTTAACGCAACCGGACTCTTATCTCTTTCGGCTACAGATCAAAGAGCATTTGCTGCCAGTCATAGCAACCCCATTGGCACCGAATCTAGCAACTTTGTTAATATTCTAAATATCAATTTGAGCACTAAAATAATTGACAATACCTACCCATTTACCGGAGAAGATATAGAAAATGATATTCTTTGTTATAAAGACACGCTCTACGTAACAGGTGAAAATGCCAGTGGTGACAGACAACTTGGGCATTTAATAATCGGTGGTACTGTAAACTTTATGACGGTGCAATTAGACAATAATAGCCAAATCATTCGTATGGCGGTATTGTCCGACAAAAATTTGGGTGAATACCTACTGCTTAGTCTATCCAACTTATACAAAGTTGTACGTATTTCAATCCCTGCCAGCACTACAGAACCTCATATTCTTGATACTAAATTCAGAATCCCAACACAATTTATACCTATTGGGATAGCGGTTAACACCAAGGGAGATAAAGCGTATGTACTTAATACTTTAGCAAATACGTTGACAGAAATAAATATTCCTTTAACATTTCATAATGCACCCGCTCCAGATTACACTATGGAACCTCCATTTAATTTGTCAGATTACCGAGAGAATGTTATCCAAGCTTATTCTGATTTACTAAGTCATTTATTGGATTATCTTAAGGAGTGTTTCTGTGATCAATATCTTATTGATTGCCCAGAATGCGGACCCGATGACAAGATATATCTTGGAGTAGTTGAAGTACGAAATGGACAAGTATATCATATTTGCAATTTCACCAAACGAAAATATGTAAAATCATTTTCTACGTATGGACATTGGCTATCTACGGTTCCGATTTTGCCAATTGTAAAAAAGGCATTTGCCGAATTTTGCTGTCAAGTAATAAATTCTTAAATAATTGAATATCATGTTTTTATATTGTATTTTCAAAGATAAAATAATTGGGTTATGGAAATTAAAAATTATGAAATTAATGGTCAGATAATTGGTTCCAGAAATAAAAATGGACTATACAACCTTCGCGTTGAAGCATGGGAGAAAGATGTGAAATATAATGATCTACTAGGTAATACCATCACAAATAGTGAAGGAAACTTCAATATTAGGTTCGATTCTACCTATTTTAGAGAATACTCTCCTGAATCTGAACCCGATATCTTTTTCAAAGTTTATATGGGGAGAAGATTGCTTAAATCTACCGAAAGTGAACTTATAAAGAATGCTTCCGAAAATATACAAATCACCATTACGATCGACACTCCTGAGTTGCAAGAAGAAGAAAATGACAAAACTGATAGAGTTTCTTCTTTGCAAGCAGTTAAAGCGTCCAGATTTGTTCAACAATCCGATTTTAACGGAGTATATAGACAGTACAGGGAAAAAGCAGGTAATTCTTTAGGACTTCTATCGGATATGGTGGTTAATACAATTCAAAGTATTGACCTGCAACCTATCAGGGTAGACGGTGTTGGTGATGAGGAACTTGTTAATGAAAACGTTAATGATGTCAGAGCAAAATTGGACAGTCAAAAGATACAGGTTAACGAGGTACATGAGTACAATCCTAAATTAAATAATGAATCGTTAAGGGGATTTAAATTTTTACCGGCCAATCTTAAACAGGGTCAAACAGTTGACCTATATGTAAAGAATGATAAGGTAGCTTATTATAAAGTAGTAGAACAGGATAAAGTAATAAGCCGTGATACCGGAAAAGAAATGACAACCCAAAAAAAGGAAATAGATAAGCTGAAAAAGGAACTGGAAGCCAGTAAAAAACGGGAAGCTACAAAGGATAAGGATATAGCACTTCTTCAAAAGGAATTGAAAACATTAACTAAATCTCAAGATTCTATAAACAAACTATTGAAGTCAGATAAAATGACAAAACTTTTAAGAAGTATGGAATAGTATAGATAAAACAAAAAATGCAAAAGCATGAAAGAAAAACAAGCTCTTGTTTCCTGCATCATGCCTACCTACAACCGGCGTCGATTTGTGCCGAATGCCATCCAATATTTTCTACGGCAGGATTATCAAAATAAAGAATTGATCATCATTGATGATGGTACCGATCTTGTGGAAGACCTTATCCCTTATGGGGAAAACATTCGTTATTATTCCTTGAAAAGAAAAAAACCGTTAGGCACCAAACTCAATTTAGCCTGCGAATATGCACAAGGCAATATCATTGTCAATTGGGATGACGATGATTGGTATGCATCTTGGCGACTTAGTTATCAGATAGAAGCAATGCAGGAAGACAGGATTGAATTGTGTGGGATCAACAACTTATTTTATTATGATTTAATCCATAAAAAGGGTTATAATTATATCTATCCTGCTAACCAAAAAGTATGGTTGATTGGCAGTTCACAATGTTATAGAAAAACGTTATGGCAACGTAATAAGTTTGCCGATATCAATGTTGGAATGGATGGACTTTTTTCTTGGGCAACACCTGCAGAAAAGATAAAAGTATTAGAAAACTCTTCCTTTGCAGTTCATATGATTCACAAACAAAACGTAAGTCCAAAAAAGACCACTGGCAGCTGGTGGCAATCATTTCCGCGTGAGAATATTAAAAAAATAATAGGTCAGGATTGGAACAATTATACCAACGGAGCAAGTAGTAATTTAGTTCAAGCCAATGGCGTCAAAGCCCCCCAATTAGCAATCAAAACAAAAAAACATAAGAAACCGATACAAAATATATTTGCTTGCTTAGTTCATGAAAATGAAGATTGTATACTGGATTTGGTTAGAAATCTTCATTACAAAAATCCAGATTCGATAATTATTATTTATAATGGTGGTTTTAATTCGAATTTGATTTCGGATAAAAAGAAATACGAGCAATATGGTGTCTTTTGGCACCCATCACCAACTCCTCAAAAACATGGTTATCTTCACGGCTTTGCATTGGATTGCATGGCATTCGCTATGGATAATTTTTCTTTCGACACTATGACCATTGTCGATTCTGATCAGTTATGCCTAAAATCTGGATACTCTAATTATCTTACAGTCTTTCTTAATAATAATCCTGCAGCGGGAATGTTTTCAAGCAGTCCCGAGCAAATTTCCCCAGATAACTCAACCAATAATATAGCACTAAAAGCATACAAAGAAATCACCTTATGGCAACCTTTGTTGGACAGCTTTTCAAATGGTAGAAGTAAATTTGTACATTGGACCTTTTGGCCTTCGACAGTATTTACTCATAACGCCATTCGAGATTTATTAAAGTTGTTCAAAGAGAATACCATTGTACAAAACATTATGTCTAATACCAAGATATGGGCAACAGAGGAAGTGATTCTTCCAACTTTGGTCCGTCTATTGGGATATGAAATAGTTGCAAATCCATGCAGCTATGATTTTGTAAAGTACAGAAAATCTTTCACTCAAAAAGAAATTAATTATGCTATGAATAAAGACGATGTTTTTTGGATTCATCCTATCCCAAGGCAGTATGATTTTATATTCAGAAAGCAGATTCGACAACAGAACAACGACTATATACCCAGTCATATTATACAAACAGTAGATCCTTCGCCTCCAGTATTTTCTACCCTATCATTATTGAAAAGAATAGAAAAAATACAAGGTTGGCTCGATCCACATGAGGCCGACTTATTGATTTCTGCACTCCATAAATCTTGTATAGACCTAAAACCTCCACATACTATTGTAGAAATTGGAAGTTTCCAGGGAAAGTCAACTGTGGTACTAGGCAATGTTTTGAAATCATTTTACCCTCAGGCAAAGGTATATGCTATTGATCCACATAATGGAGTAGTAGGTGCTGCTGATCAGCGCCTACAACAATTACCAAAATCTTTAGAAAATTTTAAACGAAACATAGCGAATGAAAAACTGACAGAAATAGTAGAATTAATAAAAGATTATTCATTTAATGTGAAATGGAAAACACCTATTTCCTTCTTGTTTATTGATGGCCTACACGACTATGAAAATGTTACTAAAGATTTTCATCATTTTTCTAAATGGATTAGAAAGGGCGGATATATTGCTTTTCATGATTATGCTCATTATTATGCTGGTGTTATGGCCTTCGTTGATGAACTTTTGGCTTCAGGATGTTACAAAAAGGTTCAATTAGCGGTTAGTTTAATGGTGTTACAAAAACTATAGAAATTTAATGGAGTAATTTCCAAATCAAATAATTAGCGCTATTTACGATCAACTATGTTGGGTTATAAATCTTCGTCCAAAATACTTCAAACTTCAAAATCTTTGCAAGTTAGGAAGCCTATATCGGGTTTCGATAAAAAAAGCAACTCGAACTCTGGCATTCACCACTTAAATAAGTACGGGGTTTTTAATCCCGCTCCCCTATCTCTTCAGCCAAAATTAAAAATCAATAGCCCAAGTGACAGATATGAACAAGAAGCAGATAGTATTGCAAATAAAGTAATGCGCATACCTCCTACGTTCACTCAACCTAAGCCGTACAAAAATGAAAACATTACAGAGGATACTATACAGCAAAGACCGTTGGCAGCACAAATAAGTACTTTAAATTTAGATGGGAATGCACAGCGTAAATGTGCAAAATGTGAGGAAGAGGAAAAACAGGTTTTACAGACAAAATCTAATTCGAGTACCACCGAAGCTGCCTCTAATGCTCTAACCAATCAAATACAACAAAGCAATGGCAGTGGTCAATCTATGGATACTAATACCAAATCTTTTATGGAATCGCGTTTTGGCACAGATTTCAGTAATGTAAGAATCCATACCAACAATTCCGCTCAAAATATGAATCAGGAAATTAATGCAAAGGCCTTTACCGTTGGTAACAATATTTATTTTAATCAAGGCGAATACAACCCCGATCTTGATACCGGAAAAAAATTGTTGGCTCATGAACTTACACATACACTGCAACAAGGTAATGGCATGAGTAATACATTGATGCGACAAGTTAACGAAGGTACATCCTCTAATTTTCGTCTTCAAATGCCTTCTTCCTCCAATCCTTACAATGCCAGCCAAAATAATACCACAAGTAATACTTACGAATTAATTGCTTTTGGCACCAACTCTGCAGCACTTACAGATACACACGAAGTCATTTTACAGCAAATTGCTCAAGATTTAAACCAAAACCCACTTATCATGGGTGGTTTTATAAGTATCTGGGGATATACCGATAGCCGTGATAGTGAAGAAAATAATCGCCAACTTGGTCAACGGCGTGCAGATGCGGTACTCGCTCGCCTTAGTCAATTGGTAACCGATGCAGAGACCAGACAACAGATGCGTGCGATGTCAATGGGAGAAGAATTAAATGACCGTGAAGGCGATGTCCCTGAGTTCAGAAAAGTAGAGATAACAGTGACTCGCAGAAACTTAAATTTCAGCTTATTACCACAAGGAACAGACTATTCATTATCAGAAAGACCACAACCATCGTTTGACACGCAATTACCCGAACGGTTTCGGGTTCCGATACCAAGTACACCCCCAACACAAGGGTTACCCCCTTGGTTCTTACAAAGTATCTCACCACCCAATCGGCCAAGACCCAGCTTAAGAGGGCTATCTGAGATTTTAACTGATGGTCTTCGGCAACCTATAGCTGGCGGAACAGCCCCACTAGCCCGACGTATTGCCGGTGTTGTAGGCATTGACGTCAACGAAAGTGATATTCGCCGCTCACTCGACCAAGCATTGATTAGTGCTGGGGAAGAGGGTCTTAAAGAATTATTAAGAATGATGATCTTTAGTATCGCAGGGCAACCTACTCCTCAACCAGCCGATCCATTTGCTCCACCTTCCTCAAACTTCAGTGCACCAGGGCAATTTATACTTACTACGCCAACCTTCAGATTTAGAGGCCTCTGATCAATTTTATCTTTTAACTTCTATTGAAAATTTTAATTGTGATGTAAAAGCTTTAGAAATTTAATGAAGTAATCTCATAACATGATAAATTCAGAACTGAACAATTAGCTATTTACAATCGACTATGCCGAGATATAAATTTTCTTCCAAAGTCCTTCAAACTTCAAAATCTTTGCAAGTTAAGAAGCCTATACAGAGTTTTGACGGAAAGAATAAATCGACCTCTAGCGTTCATCATTTAGATCGGTACAACGTTTTTAATACCACTCCCCTATCTATTCAGCCAAAATTAAAAATCAATAGCCCAGGTGATAGATATGAACAAGAGGCCGATAACATTGCAGATAAAGTGGTGCATATGTCACCTACGTCGATTCAACCTAGGCAACACAAAAGTGAAAACATTACAGAGAATACTTCACAGCAAAGACCGTTGGCAGCGCAAATAAGCACTTTAATTGTATCGGGTACTGCACAACGTAAATGCCCAAAATGTGAAGAAGAAGAGGAAAAACAGGTTTTACAAACAAAATCTAATTTGAGTACCACAGCAACCACCTCTACTACACTAACCAATCAAATACAACAAAGCAATGGTAGTGGTCGATGCATGGATACTAATACCAAATCTTTTATGGAGTCTCGTTTTGGTGTGGATTTCAGTAATGTAAGAATCCATACTAACAGCACCGCACAAAATATGAATCGGGAAATTAATGCCCGAGCCTTTACCGTTGGAAATAATATTTATTTTAATCAAGGTCAATACAATCCTGATGTTGATACAGGAAAAAAATTATTGGCACATGAGTTAACGCATACAGTTCAACAAGGCAATAGAGAAATAGAGAAAGCATCCATAATACAGTTAAAACAAAAAAACCATAAAAACCAATCTGACAGCACGACCAAGTTACATTATCCCTTGCGTACAAATCTCGAATTTCAATTAGGGCAATCTTTGCCTGATATTCGGATCCATTCCGACATTAATGCAGACCGGCTTGCTCAACAACAAAATGCAATAGCTTTTACAGCGGGCCGGGATATTTATTTAAGGAGAGGAGCTTACCGGCCTAAAACACCTTTAGGAGACTGGATATTGGCACATGAAGTTACACATGCTGTGCAGCAAGGACAATTACAAGCCGGAGAACTATCGACTTTACCAAAAGTTTCAAATGGGGCATTAGAATCACAAGCCAATCTTGTGGCGTCGGGGTATTCCACTCAAATTAGTGACGTCCATCCCCCTGCAATAATGCCACTAACTCTTGCACAATTTCAAGCACAATTAGGTACTACACCAGAGCAAACATTGGCCATAAATACTTTGTTTGCAAATCCTACTTTTGCCGCTATTTTAACTTGGCTTAGCACATGTACAGCGGCACCTACCCAGGACGTAGGCCCAATTGCTTTAAGAGTTACACCGGGCCTTACGATCGGAGGTGCAGTGCGGTTTGGAGGATATAGTCCGATGACAAGAACTCTTGAGATTAATCCAACCAAACCAGAACATATTTCTAATCCCGCAGAAATGGTTGATACTATTTTTCATGAATTGATTCATGCCGCAGATGATGTGAATAGCCTTTGCCAGAATGCAGGCTCTAATCCGGCTCCTTTGTCTGGTGCCGCTACTTCAACACAATTACCACGTAGATTTGTTTCACCGGCCAGGGCAGCGACTTTAAACAGGACTCATGGGCCTGGAGCAAGTAATCCTTGTGCCGAATTTATTGATATAAATTCGGCAGCTCAATCCATGGTAGTCAACGCCATTCAAGCCAATATTCAAACGACTGGAATTGGGCATCCTACACTTACTTATGTTAATGTAATTATTCGCAATAACCCTACTGCTTTAGCTTTTTATGAAAGGTGCCGAATTGCAGCATGTAGATTATCTGGATCTGCCCGGAGTAACGCGTTAAGTACTTGTACCATTGAGACAATAGCAAAATTTCTTCCAAATTCTTTGCTCCCCAGTTTATTGCCTGCCCATCTGCATTTTGGTTCAAGTAGTACACGTATAAACAACCTGGAAATTCCAAAGCTTAATTTGGTTGCTCGATTCTTAATACATCATCCTGGAACGACTGTTGAAATTGTAGGCCATACGGATGCATCAGGTGACTCAGGTCCAAATCAAATTCTTGGACAAAGACGAGCTAACGCCGTTCGGGCAGAATTGATAAGAAAAGGAGTTCCGGCAGCACAGATACGACGCGCTCGATCGGAAGGAGAGCGCAATACAATATCTTCTTCAAGAAGAGAGCGCTTCAGGGATCGTAGAGTGGTAATTTCGCCTTAGACAAAAGTTTAATAACATATCTGGATCCAAGAGAATATAGATAGTAATAATTACAAGATGATATCTTACTAATAGATATTTGGATTTAATTAAATCCAAAAAAGGCAAAAAATAAATAAGAAGGAATTAGCAAATTCGATTTGAAATATAATACTATGGAGGAATGTTTTTTTGATAAGGTATTACCTAACGGCAATGTTGTATTCAAAATTAATGATTTACCATATGAAACTAGTTTAAAAGGGATTCTAATACCAGAGACTAGAGTTGAAACCGCTCACATATTTCTATCGGAGCGAGCTACCGATATCCCTTTGCGTTGTACATTTACTAATTCTGGCAATTTGAATATTGTTTTTGTTGAATACCTGGCCTGGCGAGATAAATCTGGTGAAGTTTGGAAAGACCTGGGAGAAACCCTCGTACAGCAGAAATTAGCCAAATGGGAATGAAAGTTAGCTCGAAATCATCAGTCTGCGAAAATAAACCTAATAAATTTCAAATAAAATTTCCAATCCATATTATGTTAAAGAAATAGCTGGCAGTATTTCAGGAAAAAATAGAATATTTCATATTATATTCAATAAAGAGTACGTATAATTTGGAAGCTATACTCTTAAGTATAAACTTTATGTTGTCCTAATTGAAAGAAAATTCTACCACCATAGCTCACAAGGAACAAAAACCGGCACTTCAAAATAAAAAAACTGAAGCTGTCGAAGCCTATCACAATTCATTTCCAAATATGGATATTTCATTTGGTGTTGAACAGGAAGATGTAAAGAGTTTTAAGTCTTCGGTACAAGCTCATAACCTTTCTCAAATATCTATTTTTCCGAACTTATCCAATATCATTCAGCCCAAATTAAAAATCAATAGCCCTGGTAACAAATATGAACAAGAAGCAGATAGCATGGCAAATCAAGTGATGAGTATGTCAACTACATTTATTCAACATAAGCATATTGGTAGCGCAAAAAATGAACAAGGGCATATACAACAAAAACCATTGGTGGAGCAGATTAGCACATTAAGTTCCTCTTGTCTTGCACAATGCAAATCTACAAAGTGTGAAGAAGAAGAAAAACAGGTTTTGCAAACAAAATCCAATACGGGAATCAAAGGTAAGGCCTCTAATAATTTAACGAATCAAGTACAACAAAGCCAAGGTAGTGGTCTGTCTATGGACAATGACACCAAATCTTTTATGGAGTCTCGTTTTGGTGTGGATTTCAGTAATGTAAGGATACATACAAACAGTACTGCTCACAATATGAATCAAGAAATTAATGCAAGGGCATTTACCGTTGCAAATAACATTTATTTTAATCGAGGTCAGTATAATCCCAAAATTGATTCAGGAAAAAAATTGTTGGCGCATGAGTTAACACATGTAATTCAACAAAACGGCAATCACAATTCAGAGTTTGCTCAGCGCTCTGTAGATGAAGATGAAATCACAGGAGGTAATCCCAGGTTTTCGTTTTCTACACGATGTGGCTGGATCGACTGGAGTCATGCGACGGATGGTATGACTCGTCATATTATCCCTGCCATACAACAAGTGTCTGATAATATGCGGGCTTCTGGCACAACCACTCCTCAACCGGTAACAACACCAACCATGGAATCAAGGCCTGGAGGGATATTGCTAAGCGGCGTTACGCCCACTTTTAATATCAAACGTCCCCTTTCCTCTGATGAAATAAGAAGCGTAGCTTTACGTGTATTTATGCTACAGTCCATAGCTTTTGAAAACCTACAACAATGGACAGATTTTATTGGGGAGTCATCGTTTTCGGCTGAAGACCTTCCTTCTAACCTTATTGGTTTCTATATGGGAGTAGATAACCTTGATAGAGATGATATACGTACAATATGTGATGTTTGGAGTCCAGAAGATTCATTGTCAGAATTTCAAAATAACGAACCGTCTAGTAGAAACCGAACTTTTAGGCCATTACGTTCTTCACATACCACCGGATGGCCAACAGAACTATCCGGCATTACCCCGGCAGTTATTGGTGGCCCACTCATAGACGAGCCTATGGGTGCTTTAGGAACATTTGGCGCTGCGACAACTATAAATTTGGCACATTATAATGACTTATTTGCAGGTAATTACTCCCTAATCTCTGTTACCGGAAGTAATACAATAGATATTAGTAGTGAAGAATCTTCATCTTCAGCCGGTAATCACTTTGAGATCAACGGACTACCTGCCTCTCATAATTTTGTGTTCCGTTGGAACATATTGGATGATAATGATAATGCATATGCTATGTGGAGTGACCATGGAAGTGTTCACTATTACGGAAACGCAAATAATGCCTATATCGGTTCTAGAACAAGAGCCTTATTACGTGAACGCAATATAACCTCGGTAAGAGTAAATTGTCGTATTGCGATAGACAATGCTAGGCAATATAATCAAGTGTTTAGATTAAGGGTAAACTTAACTTGGTAACTAAGCAGTAACTAAGGTTTATAAGTTTAAAAATCACCATACTTCTGACCAAATAATGGCATCATACGGTTATAAAAAAAGATTAATAAATGAAATCTTCATCTGAAAGAAAAGGATTAAATAACAACAGTTCAAAAGATAATCAATCCGTACCTCATAAAAATAAACAGGATAAGAATCCTTATTTGCCAGAAAAACTACATACAAATCTAGAACAATCGTTTGGGTTTGATTTCTCTAAAGTACAGATCCTAAGAAATTCTAAAAAAGCAGAAGAACTCAAAGCACGTGCCTATACGCAAGGAGAACAAATTCGGTTTGCTCCTGGTGAGTTTAATCCTAATACCGAAAGCGGAAGAAACTTAATCGGACATGAATTTACCCATATTGTGCAACAAAGGTCAGGTCTAGTACAACCCACTAGTATACTGGGTAAAGGATTAGCTGTTAATAACGACCCAATACTCGAACGAGAGGCTGATCAATTAGGAGCACAAGCGGTAAAAGGAATGCCTATTCAAAAATATCAATCTGCCAGTTTGGGAATCAGAAATAGTTTGAGAACACTGCAGGCCAAAAGCAATGTGATACAAAGAGCTCATAAAACCATTGGCGGAAGCTGGGATACGAATCGATATGACCTTAGAAAGGATAAAGACGCAAGAGGAAATGTTCACGTAGGCGCCAGAGGAGTAGATATTGTTATAAAATTTACCCCTGAGCCCCCCACAGATGCCGAACTCATTGGATTGACTCAAACCGCAAGGACTATTGAAAACAAGAAGCCAATATATAAATATAATAAAACTATTCAAGACCGATCTATAGGAGCTGGTGACCCAAATGAAGGTACACAAATTGATAGGGTAAGGACTAGAAATAATCCTATCTATGGAGGCCAAAGTCTTGGAGCTGGACAATCTCTGGCTGATACTCGGGAGAGTTCAAATACAACCGCTAATCCTACAGTAGTTGATAATGTGCATGATGCGAGTACAGGAGGTAATTCTCATCATCAACTTGGTTGGCGATTTAAATCCGGAAAAAATTGGAAAACACAAGATGCCATGCTTTTTGATGGCCCTACAGCTTTTCAGGGAGCTAGAAATTCAAAACAAGTTTTTGAAACCACTGCACTTGCTTTGAAAGGAAATCAAACGGGTACGTATTATGGCTCTGTACAGTGGGGTTGGGAAACAGATGCTACCGGAAATCATACTAAAATTCCTTTTAAAGTCATAAATCATGGTGCGCCAAGTGATGTATTTATGCAAACCGCCAAAGTGTGGAATGCAAGCAAAGATTCTACCGGAGCAGATTCGGTTGACTTACCAACTTTTGATGCAGTACCAATATATCAAGGACCTTACGATGATATTTTAGATATCCAACCTTATTTAAGATTACCAGAAAACACCCCTGTTAGGATTCTAAATTCAGATGGGTTAACCGCTTATATCGAGGTGACATCTGGAGCTTATACAGGGGAAAGAGGATATGTGACCGCCTTGGGAGGAGTCCCATTTACAAATGTTGTTCCCTAAAATAAAAAAGTTTAAGTTCGATTTTGTTAATCATTATGGATAGTGGAATCACAAATTTATGTATAAATGACACAAGAAGAACTTGAAGAAAAATTAGTAACGGCTGGCTATCGCAATCTATTCTTTTATGGAAGAGAAGACCCCATTGAAGAGATTTGGAACGAAGGAAAAAATAAACGAAAACTTGCTCTTCTAATCAAAAGTGCTACCAGTTCTTTGCTTGCTAAATTTTTGGCGGCTGAAGTTTTAAGAGAATACAATATTCCTTTTGGCCGAGAGATAAAGAAAATTCTACCAGAAGCTTATGTAAAAGCACTTGAAAATGCAGCGAATTTTGAAACCTATCAACTTAATGCTAATTATTGGGGTTTTCTTTATGAAGAAAATGATCCTGGCGATCTTGGAAAACAAATAATTGAATTTGGTCAAGTGGCAGTTCCCTATTTAATAAAACTATTAGATAATAATGAGACACCAATATATGAAGGAAGTAGCGAGGCAACACTCGGTTCTTCATATCTATATCGTATAAAAGATTTTGCTGCTTTTTATCTTTTTAAGATTACGAATATTCCCATTCAATTCTATCATGACCTAAAAAAACGAGATGCCGAAATTGAAAGATATAAAGAAGAACTTAATAAAAGATAGTATGGATAACCAATCTGAAAACTCTGAGAATCAAAAATTAAAAGAACTAGAAAGGCAATTAGAACGTTCTGGCTTTTTTAGCCATACAACGCTAAGTCGACAAGCCGAAAGAATCAATGAAATAGAATCCTTTTTATATGGTTTAATAGATACACTCAATACCAAAGGCTTAATTGAAATACCATCTTTTGAGCAAACAGTAAAAATAGTAAGAGACGAAACCTTGCGAAAGAAAGAACATTTTCATGTCGGAATTGGAATTAGGGTAGATAAGCAACAAGAAGAAAAAAAAGTCAAAGTCGTAAATTGTGGGGAGCGAATTCCTATTTGCAAAGCCATCTGTTGTAAACTAAACTTTGCCTTATCCGTACCAGAAATTGAAGATGGTAAGGTTAAGTGGGATTTAGGTCACCCCTATTTTATTCGTCAAAAAAAGAACGGGTATTGTTCACATTTAGATACTGAAAAAAAATGTTGTTCAGTGTATTCTGATAGACCTGGTATTTGTAAAAAATACAGTTGTGCAGATGACGACAGAATATGGAAAGATTTCAAAAAAATGGAGTTAAATACAGAATGGATTGAAGAAAATCTTACTGAACAAAAAATGAAACTTCGAGAAGTATATCTAATACCGGAAGAAAAAATCGAATACAAGTCTAAAATTAAATGATCAATATTTACTTCTATATTTAAACTTTGTAAACCCCAGAATTTATTTCCAAAATACTAACTGCAAAGTTAGATTTAATGGGTTATCGACTTTAAAATCGTTTGATTGTAAATAATGAATCCCCTTGGTATGCATAAAATACGAGAACCAAAAAATATAGCAAAGATAACCAACAAAACGGATGCTATTAATAGGGCATCAGGAGATAACCCTGTCCATATTCCCTTTTCCAAGTCACGGGATCACCAATCCCCGAAGAAATTAGATAGTGATACACATAATTTTGGTAAGATCTCTGTTTTTCCAGCTAGTGAATCCCCAATTTCCGCACCATTAAAAATTAGTTCCCCAACGGGTGCACATGAACAAGCTGCGCACCAAGTTGAAAGAAAACTCCCCCAAGGCATAAGCACTTTAGGTAATTCTATTACGGAAAATGGAAAGAGCTGGGGAGAAACAAAACTCTCTAAAATCGGAAGACAGTTTTACCAACCCTTCGTTGGCGCGGCAGTTGATCGCGCTAAATTCCATATTGGTGGGCAGGCAGATGAATTAGCCAAACTTTCAAAAGCAAAGGCCCTTACTTATAAAGAGGATATTTATATCCCAAAAAACAAATTTTCTCCAAGATCTGTAACAGGGCGTGCTCTTATTGGGCATGAATTGGCACATGTTGCTCAAAGTAAAACGGCGGATCCTCAAATTTTCAGAGATGACGAACCACATTATCCATCTGTTGAGGAGCAAAAAAAGATTGAAAAACTATTAGGACGAGAGCGCAGACCAGAGACTACTGATACCACTGCCGAAAAAAAGTCTCCCAAAACTGAAGACAAAACCAAAGCAACACCTGAAAAAGAACCCACTAAGTTACCTGAAGGCAAAAATTTAACCAAAGAAGAGCGCAAAAAATTAGCAACCGAATTAAAAGCTCCTCTTAAAAATACTATTGATGAATTAGTTCAGACCATGGAGCAAAATGAAAAAATTAGCCCATCCAACATTTACAGTAAAAAGGCTTTATATGACATGGCAGTCAAAGCACATAAAGAGATTTATGCCAAATTTGGCAAATATATTTCGCGAAAAGTTGCCTTAACAAAGACAAAGAATTCTGTCGCAGAACGTATAAAAAAAGACCAGATTCTTGTTGAGTTTAGCGATATGTCTGATGCTGCTAATGCTCTGGCAAGAACTTTGGCAACAACCCACTGTTCGACTTGTAGTACAAAACTAAATGGACTAAATAGTGAATCTAAAAGTGCTGTAGTTGGTCTGATGGCGAAGACCGCCGTTAGCGAAAGAGGTGAATTCCTGAAAAAAGCAGCAAAGTTGGCCGTTGGTGGTTCTTATCAACACTCAAGTAGGACTATTACTTTACCCTATAGTGGCAGAAATGTCTATCATTCTGCCGTACATGAATTGATCCATGCACTAGCCCATCCTGCATTTCGGGCAGCATTTGGTGATGAAGATTTGGCAAATGAAGGATTTACAGAATATTTTACCCGAAAAGTAGTTTCTGGAGGTTCATATCCCGAACCATTTTCGAAAGTTAAGAAAACTGGAAGTTTAATGAAAGGGCCTTTCTTATTTGATTATGGAACCGCTGGTTCTGCAGAAGAAAGCCTTCGTTTGGCTTATTTCTCTGGACGACTGGATTTAATTGGTTGGCAACCCACCAGCGAAAAAGAGAAAAAGGCTGTTGAAGCCGCAGGAGGTGCTCCGCAGTGGGATCCAAAAAAGGCAAAAGAATATGCAAAAACCTACAAGAAAAATGCACTAGAAAAACAGGATTCGCATAGCAATATTCTAGGAGTTGGTATTTATTTCACTCCTCAATCTGTAACCGATCCAACCTTTACCGTACGGTATGCAAGAGTGTTAGCACAAACTAAGCCCTACTCCAGAGGTCGACTATTGTTAGAAGGACAATTCATAGGTACGCCTCTTAAAAACCCTCGTCAAATTGGAGGAAGCCTCGGCATCGCAGCCGAATACCAAGAACCTTACTTTTATGCTACGGGAGGAGTACGTTTTATAGGAGGAGCAACTCCGCAAGGTGATAATGCCAGAGTTGATTTTTCTCCCTTTGTGGGTGTTGGTGTTAGAGCTTGGCAAAGACTAAGAGTTGGAGCAGAGGGGTTTGTTTTATTCCCAATTGTAGGAAAAGGTATTAGACCTGGTGGTGGAGTAACGGTAGGTGTTGAATTCTAAACACCTAATCAAAGTCAATAAAACATAATTTTATCATTAGAAGTAACAAAAACATATCTGTTCAAGAACAAGAATCAACCCTTCAGTATTCTTTTCTAAACCGAGATTTTTCTTCTGGCACCGAAAAAGAAGATACTGCCGGTTTAAAATCTTCGTCAAATGCCTATGATTTTTCTCAAATATCTATATTTCCTCACTCGTCTAATTCTGTAATCAAGCTTCTGGGAGAAGGCCAAATCTTAAATGATTCGGTTCGATCAAGAATGGAAGGAGCTTTTGGTCATAATTTTAAAAATGTAAAAGTACATACTGATAGTAGAGCGACAGGATTATCGCGTTCTATGCATGCAAAAGCATTCACTATAAGTAATCATATTGCATTTGGCGCTGGAGAATATCAACCCGGAACAATAACAGGAGATGACCTAATTGCACATGAACTTGCTCATGTGGTACAACAAAGTGGTGCTACTTCTTCTAATACAAAAGGTTTGTCCGTCGGACCTTCAGATTCCATAGCCGAACGCCAGGCATCTAATGCTGCTGCAGTAATTAGCCGAAATGCTCGGGCAACTATATCTAGTGGCAGTTCACCAGTTCAAATCCAGCGGGTACCATTTACTGGAGAGCAAGACCCAATACACCAACCTATAATTGATGATTTTCGACGTCGGTCAGGACTACCTCCAAGTGGTAGAGATCAATTCGGTAGACGAGTTGGACCATCTGCCGGACAAATTAAATACCAGTTGAGCGCTCCAAACCTACCGGTAAGACGATTTGGTAGCTTGACACCCTGGCAGCTTGCTCAACAACAACAATCGGCCTTTGTTCCCATTGATCCTAATCCACCTGATTGGCTATTATCAAGTTATGCCGACTACGCTAGAGCCAGCCAGCTAGCTCGATTGGTATTTGTGAGTTCCCAAATAACTTATGATGTAGATGCCGGCTCACGTATCCTAGGACGACAACCTAATACAAGAGAATTAGCAGTACTTAATCGAAATCTTTCCAGCATTCTTAATCTACGGGGCGTTCGATCCGCCTTAGGTCAAAGAGGTGCACGAGCCGTCCCCGGTAGTTCTGGAAACCCAAGTTTACAAGGTCGGGTCCGGATTGCACAAAATACCGTTGAGTTTGGTATTAAACGGTATCAATTAGAAATGTTAGTGTTGGGGCTAGGAGGTCAGAATCAATCTCAACTTGATCAAGCGGTACAAGGACTTTGGCAACAATTTAATATTTCACCGGGCTCAACATATAGTATTACCAATCAGGAACAACGTATCGCCGCGTTGGTAACTCTTATAGGAGCTCGGGGCAATCCAGGCTTTTACCACCCCGGAGATGATATAATTTATCTAGAGCCAGGTACGAATTTACGTAGTGCAATGGGGAGCGAAGTCGCCAGACACGAAACAGTGCATTTACTTGGAGGTCGAGATCAAACACGCCTAGCATTTGTAGCCCACTTTGGGCAAGACAGATACCTGCCTTATTGGTCGACTTTTGAAGAAGGTATAGCCGAACTCTTATCGCGCGAAAGCCGACCTCCGGGGCAAGCAGCGCCAGCTCCTACTACCACCACAAATAGATCTGGTAGTACTACTGTAATTGCGACTTCTGTGGCCGCATACCAAGAAGAAGTGCGTATAATGAGAGGTATTATGAACAACCCAAGGGTTGGTAGACAAAGACTTTTGCGAGCTTACTTCACTGGTAATATTCCAAGAAATATATTTGGTTTGTTGAGCAGAGCAATAAGAAATCCCTAATAAGCTTTTATAAATACTAATAAATGTATTATTGTATAACTCGTTTGATAAATGAAGAACACAATTCTACACTTACACACTGATGAATGCTTTCTAGCTGAAATATAACTCTAGATCCTTTTTTTCGATCAATTCTTCCTTCACATCCAATCAACGGTCCTTTTACTACCTTCACCAAATCACCTGTATGAAAATTATTTGAATTCTTTTCAACGGTTAGACCATGAAGCTCTATTTTTTTAAGCAATCCGATTTCTTTTTCATTTATCTCACTGCATTTTCCTTCAAAAGAGACAAAGCGTACAAATCCGGTATAGGAATATATCAAGTGATTATTATTTTTGGGTAATTTTATAAAAAGATAACTTGGCAATAAAGGTACAGTTACGGTTTTAATCCGATCTCCCCAAACTCTTTTTTCTTTTACCATAGGCAAAAAAACATTAAACCCTGATTTTTTCAAGGCCATATATAGTTTTTTCTCAAATCGTGATTTGGTATAAACTGCATACCATTTTGATTGGTTAAGATTGGTATTAGTTGCTTGTCTAACGTTCCTATTATACGTAGTTTTCCTATCTTTTGATATAGGGTCTATTGAAAATTGGATTGAAGAGTTTTGGAGAGTGGTTGATTGATTTAGATTATTCGGCTTGTTCGATTTGAACAATGGTAATTTTGTTGGGTTAGATTCATTATTCATAATAATTAGGTTTTAAAAGTTAACAAGTTCTAGATAATATATATTAGAATCTGCCAATAAGGCTGCATTGCAATGTATACTATACAATATTTTATAGTATCTGGAGTAAAAAATGAATCCTTACTAATGTACAGTATTAACTCCATTTTAGAAGGGGTCATTTAACTGTCTTTTGACCCGTTATTTGACCCTAATTAACTACTAACCAATAATTTAAGCTTTGTAGTAATATATAATTAGAAGAGCGTAGAACGTGTTTTGGTTATGTACTGAATAGCAAAAGAGTAAGAAATTAAGATACCATAGAATATTGAGCTTATCCGATAAGTCCAAATTTGGTATTGCTGCTATTCTATTAAGATTAGAATTTTTAGAGGATAGATTATTGAGATTACCTTTGATGAGGATACCAAGTTAGCAGTGCTTAAATCTAAAATTCCTTATAACATTAATTTAAAAAAGACAAGTAAAACTATTATCTCGTTCTTTTGCCTTTTTATTTACAGGTGTTTCACATATTTAATATAAAATATTTGTGATAAATTTTAAAAAATTGACTTTTTCTTAATTCTTAGCTTTCTTACTTACCCTTAAAAATCACATCCAAAAACATCAAAATCAAGGGAAAAATCCCTTTTTTTCTTAAAATTTTTATCCACTCAAGAGCTTTGTTCATGCTTTTAACCCAAACAATGAACATTAGTTAAATTTTTGATTTTCAAGCAAATACGTTTAACATGCGTAAGAATTTTACTCATAATTTTTTATTAATTTTAGTTAAAATACCGACAAACGTACAAAGTTTACGGTAAAAACGTAACCTACTTTAACAAAACTAATATAACTTAGTGTTCCCAAAATTGGTAGAAAGAAATTTCCTCCAAAAATTTTAACCCCAAAACAAAAATATCATGACAAAAAGATATTCTCTACTTACATCTTTTATCTTTCTATTTTTTTCTTTAAGTATAACAGCCCAAAATTTTAACGAAAAGGATGACCGCTGGGTAAAGGGTTGGACTAATTTCTCTCCCAATAAAACCGATTATCCCGAAGCTGAAGAGAAACTGCCAAATATTATTGCAAATCATACTTACCTAAGAAATGATATTGTTTACTTTATGACTGGTGATGTGTATGTGACCAATAATGCATCTTTAACAATTCAAGAAGGTACAATTATTCGCTGTGATCATGAAAACCCTGCAAATCTTATAGTAACCAAAGGAGCAAAATTAATTGCTCTAGGTTCAAAAGCATACCCTATTGTGTTTACATCAAATAAGGCTCCAAAATCCAGAGGTAATGGAGATTGGGGTGGTATAGTGATTGCTGGATCGGGAAAAGTGAATACCGTATCAGGAAATGGCCTTATTGAAGGAAATTTTAAACCACAGTTTTCTATATATGGAGGTAATCAACCAGACGAAGAAACTACAATACTAAGTCATATACGAATTGAATTTGCAGGAAATAGTGCAAAAAGAAAAGAAGGAGCTAATGGATTATCACTATATGGTATTGGTTCTTCTTCGCTTATAGATAACATCATGGTAAGTTATTCTGGTCAGGATTCCTTTAATTTTCATGGCGGAAAAAATAATATGCAAAATCTTATCTCTTTAAAAGCACAGGAAGATGATTACCAGCTTTCTGAAGGCTTCAAAGGTAACTTAAACAATGTAATTGCAATACGTCACCCTTACATTACAAGCCCAAAAGGCTCTTATGCAATAGAAGTGGATGGATATAACAAAGATTTGGGGTACATACGACCAAATGCCGTAACTGATGTCACTTTTACAAATGCTACATTGGTAAATTTATCAGATAAAACCAACTATCAGCATACTACCGCTGCTATATCTGCTACTAATTCTGGATTGGCATATATACATAACTCAAAAATATCTGGCTTTTCTGATGTCGTTAAGTTTGACAAATCTTATACTTCATTGACACTTATCCAAAAGGCATTTATGATGGATAATAGCTTTTTCAATATTCACGGAGATGGAGTTAAAGTAGCTAATCAAATAATTAAAAAAGCATCTTTAAACATTCTTAAATACAATAGATTTACTAAAAGCTTTGTTGATGTAAATGAACTCTTTAGTGATCCTCAAAGCAGTGTAAATCCAAGGTTTAATTTAAAAAAATCATTAAACACCTATATGGTTATGCAATAAATGATCTTTTAAATTTCGACATTATTACAAAAATTAACACAGACCTAACTTAGATTTTATAATTATGTTTAGAACAATAACTTGCTTTGTTTTTCTTTTCACTATAAGTACAGTGTTTGCCCAAAAAGCCAACGAAGCAGTCTTTTTTACTCAAAAGAAACAGGTAAGTAGATTTCACACCATTAGTGACTTAGAAGCCATGAAAAAAGGTGAACTCGTTGAATTATATAAAGATCGCGTAGAAGAGATTATGACCGTATTACCCCTATTATCCCTAACCAATGAAGCCGGGGTTCGACTAAGAGATATCGGGATCAAAGAAGATTCACGTCATATAAAAATACTTAAGAACAACAAAGAAACTACCGAAAAAAGCCTGGAAACTACCAACGAAGCAATTGAAGAGTTGGTTCCTTATGCTGATACCGAAAAAATCATTTGGACGATCCTCTATTTTGAGGAGATTATCAAAAAAATGCGAATCGGAGTTAATGGAAGCTTCTAGAAAGATTATAATTTGTAATGTGTAAATTATTCAAGTTTACCTAGGGTAGAAAGCGGCAATTGCCGCTTTCGCATTTATACTTTTTTGTAAGTTGTATTGATTAAAAACTACTAAATAAGCATGACACTACTATATTTGCTATTTGGAACTCTAATTGCAACCGTGGGAGCTGCTCCCTTAGGAGCTGTTAATATTGCTGTAATCAATACATCCATAAATGAAAATATTAAAAAGGCTTCCTATATAGCTCTTGCCGCAGGGATTGGGGAAGTAATCTTGGCCTTTTTTGCTTTGCATTGTAGTATGCAGTTATCGATTTTTTTTCATGAAAATCAATGGATTCAAATCGTTTTTATAATCATTTTCTTTCTGGTCGGAATGTATTTTATGTTTCTGGCAAACAAAATGACAAAATCTAATAAAAGCCGTAAAATAAAGCTTTCAAATTCAAAATTTCTTACTGGATTTTCCCTAGCATTACTAAATCCCCCAGTAATTATTTATTGGATCCTGGCTATTTCTCTTATCAATAAATACATTTTTGAGCTAACCGTTCAAAACTCTATCTCCTCTTTATTACTTTTCTTTATTGGGATTTATATAGGTAAAATAACTACACTGTATTTCTATGGAAGATGGGGCAACAAAATGGCTCATAAACAAGAAGGCTCTAAAACCAAACTTCATAGAATAATAGGAATCGCTTTAATTGCAATTTCAGTTTTTCAGAGTATCAAGTTTGTTGTTGACTAACATAATAAAATCTCAAGAATACCATTTTTTTAAAGAATTATACAAGTAAATTAATCATCTTATTTTTATTTTTGTAGGTTCTAAAGCTATAGCATGACCACAAAAAATAATCCAGATAATCACAAATTAACTTTATCAAAAGAAGAGATGCAACGATATGGTTATAAGATCATAGATCATATTTTGGATCACTTTGAAAATCAAAACAATAAAAAACCTGTAGCACAGGCCTCTAGGGAAGAAATGGATTCATTGTTAACCGAAGGTATACCCAATAAACCTTCTCCGGCTAATGAAGTTTTGGACTTTGTAATGGATCAGGTTATTCCGAATAGCAATATTGTATCTCATCCAAAATCGTTTTCTTTTGTTCCGGGTCCGAGCAATTATATAAGTGTAATGGCCGATACTATAGCCACCGGTTTTAATATATTTTCCGGCGGATGGGCAGCATCTCCTGCTGCCGCAGAACTAGAAATAGTAACAATGAATTGGTTGCTCGAGATTTTTGGATTTCCTACCAAAAACGGAGGAGGTATTTTTACAAGCGGAGGCTCTATGGCCAACTTGACCGCATTGGTAACAGCACGAAGAATAAAATGTGGAAGCGATTTTTCTAAAGCTACTATTTACCTTTCGGATCAGGCACATTCATCAAATATCAAGGCCATTAAAGTAATAGGGTTTAAAAAAGAACAAATTCGTATCATCCCTACCGATATGGAGTTCAAGATCTCTCTGAACAAACTAAAAAATATCATTGCCAGAGATCGTCTAGAAGGATTGCAGCCATTTTGCATTATAGCATCAGCAGGAACCACAAATACCGGAACGGTGGACCCTCTTAATGAAATTGCCGATATTTGCGAGAACGAAGATATGTGGTTTCATATTGACGGTGCTTATGGTGGGGCAGCAATTTTGGCTTCTAACGGAAAAAGACTTCTGAAAGGAATCGAAAGAGCAGATTCATTGACCGTAGATCCCCACAAGTGGTTTTTTCAACCTTATGAAATAGGATGCCTGTTAGTAAAAAATCACAATTGGTTAAGCAGTACTTTTAGCGAAAAACCAGAGTACTTAAGAGATATTGAAGGCAACGAATCTGAAATAAATTTTTATGATCATGGTATTCAATTAACGCGTCGCTTTCGTGCTTTAAAATTTTATATGTCATTAAAGACGTTTGGGTTAGATTCTTTTAGAAAAGCCATTACGTATAACATCAATTTAGCAGAACAAACTGAAACATTATTAAGAAGAAGTATTCTTTGGGAAATAACATCGCCCGCAACATTGGCTATTATTAATTTTAGATACAATCCTATACGTCAAAATTTATCAGAAGAAGAGCTGGATCACATTAACCAAAACATCTCCCAAAAAATTGTCAATTCTAAGGAAGCCCTTCTGGTCACAACGGTTTTGCAAGGTCAAATTGTACTTAGAATGTGTTTGATAAATCCCAGAACTACCCTTGAGGACATCAAAAACACATTAAATAAATGCGAGATTTATGCCCAAGAACAACTTTTGGAAGTAAGTGGTCTATAAGATTAATTTATTGTCAGTCTTACCACATATCCTTCATTGTTGCGCACGTTAAAAACGGTATTATCCTCAAAAATTAGATATTGACCTTTAATTCCTTTTAGAACGCCCGAAAATTCTGGTGTTTTTTCAAGGTTTAGACTTTTCAGTTTATCAGGATATTTCAGTACTGGGAAATTCAAGGCTGTTTCTTTTCCATTTTCAATAAAATACTCCTTCACTTCATTAGGGATAAAATCTTTAAGGTTCCTTTTATAGGATACCAAATCTTCATCTTTAATCTCATTTTTGAGCATGGTGCGCCAGTTAGTCTTGTCAGAAACATGTTCTTTTAAGGCAACTTCTGTAATACCGGCCAGATAACGATTAGGCACCTCAACAATTTCTATCGCTTCGTGTGCACCTTGGTCGATCCAACGGGTGGGTACCTGGGATTTTCTAGTAACTCCTACCTTAACATTGCTAGAATTTGCCAGATATACGATGTGTGGTTGAAGCTGAACTCTTTTTTCAAACTCCAAATCCCGATCTTCAATATCCAAATGTGCTTTACTTAATTCTGGACGCATCACCCAATCCCCCACTTCGGGTCGATTAAAAAAATCGTCATAGCAATACCCTTGTCTATATATTTTTTTATTCTCTCTACAAGCAAGACATTGATAACCCACAAATTCGACCCGTAATCTTTTATCCAGCAATTGATTTACATGAATGAAGTCAGACTCAAAAACCAGGTAATACTGAATAGGATCTCCTATCTCTGTTTGCATTTTGGTGAGCACCCCTTGATATTGCATAAAATTTTGTTATAAATTGACCCTTTAAAAAGAATGTAATTATTTTTATTATTTTAGTCGATGACAATCAAAAATAGTAAGTTAAGTACTATTTTAGTCTAAATATACATCAAAAAATGCCAATCCCTTTAGTTAATTCCATTGCCAGCTGGTTCTTAAAAAAAAGGTTTCATCAAATGGAACTTTTCCTTAAGTATCCTAATGAAGTTCAACGAGAACTATTGCATGTACTATTGGAGACAGCAAAAAATACCGAATTTGGAAAAAAATATGATTTTGCCTCCATTCGCAATTACGAAGAGTTTAGAGAACGTGTTCCTGTAAGATCTTACGAAGAATATGAATCGATGATTGAAAGAAGCCGTTTAGGAGAAAATAATATTTTCTGGCCCTCTACAATAAAATGGTTTGCAAAGTCTAGTGGCACTACCAGTGCAAAAAGCAAGTTTATTCCCGTTAGTCAGGAATCTTTGGAAGATTGCCATTTTGCAGCCGGTAAAGATCTTTTATGTATGTACCTTAATAACAACGAGGGCTCTCAACTTTTTACGGGCAAAAGTTTACGCCTGGGAGGAAGTAAAGAATTATACAAAGAAAATGGCACTTCTTTTGGTGATTTATCTGCAATTATTATCGATAATATGCCTTTTTGGGCAGATTTCAGCTCAACCCCCAGTAGCGAAATATCTTTGATGAGTGATTGGGAGCACAAGATGAAGGCGATCGTAAATGAAACCATTCAGGAAAACGTTACTAGTCTGGCTGGTGTTCCCTCCTGGATGCTGGTACTACTTAATGAAGTACTGGAAGCCACTGGAAAGGAAAATCTATTTGAAATCTGGAATAACCTCGAAGTATATTTTCATGGGGGCGTTAGTTTTGAGCCATACAAGGATCAATACACCAAAATTTTACCAAAAAACACTTTTAAGTATTACGAAATTTATAATGCCTCAGAGGGTTTCTTTGCTATTCAAGATCTTAATGATTCTTCAGAGTTATTATTGATGCTTGATTACGGAATATTTTATGAATTCATTCCAATGGATACGCATGGGGCTCCAGACGAAAAGGTAATCCCGTTAAGTGAGGTTGAAATTGGAAAAAATTATGCTGTTGTTATAACTACGAATGCTGGCTTATGGCGATACAAAATTGGTGACACTGTTCGTTTTACATCGGTTAGCCCCTACAGAGTTAAGGTTTCGGGTCGAACCAAACACCATATCAACGTATTTGGAGAAGAGTTGATTATCGAAAATGCAGAAGAAGCATTAAGAAAGGCAACCAAAGTCACCAATAGTGAAATTGTAGATTATACGGTTGCGCCAATCTTCATGAAAGGAAAGGAAAAAGGGGCTCATGAATGGGTAATCGAATTTAAAAAGGCTCCCGAAAATCTTGAAGAGTTTGGTCGCATCCTTGATCAAAATTTGCAATGTGTAAATAGTGATTATGAGGCAAAACGTTATAATAATACGACTCTTACTATACTAAAGATACGACAAGCCAGGGAAGGATTATTTTATGATTGGCTAAAAATGAAGGATAAACTAGGTGGTCAACATAAAATACCTAGATTGTCCAATAAAAGGACCTATATTGACGAATTACTTATCCTTAATGAAGTAAATTCTTTTTCCTCTTGATCATATAATCACGGCATCTTATTTCTCGCCTTTTTTGATAAAAAAACAATAACTAAACAATTAAAAAATACGGTTTTACCGTAAAAAAAGTGTGTAAGAATTATCGTTTTTAACAAAAAAACCTGTATTTCATCGTTCAAAAAAAGCGTTTAATCTAAAAATTAATAAATCCTTTTTTGTCTTCTTTTTTTCATATTAAATTTGATACCAGAGAGTTACGAATTTATCAAAGTCCCAAAATATGAAAACAGTTATTTCTTTCTTTATTTTTTCTTTCCTAATTGCAGGAGTTAATGCTCAGGAAATTGCAACTACAATTGATCATCCTATTGAAACAGAAAATATAATAGATTCTAACAATAATAGTACTTCTGAAACCATACAAACTACCAATACTGCTGTAGAAGAGGATATATGTTATAGTGAGATATCAAAAGTAACTTTTTATGAAGCTTTGCTTAGACAAAACAAGTTTGACATCTATCTTAAAGAAAGTGATAATATAGCTTTAAAAAACACAGAGGACATTATCAAAAGAAATAAAGACAGAATATCCTATTCTGACTAAGATTGGTTCTGACTAATCCAACCAAAAAAAGACCTTGGTATCAAAATACCAAGGTCTTTTTTATTTACTATAATCACCAACTAAGTTAAGAAACTGCTTTAAGCTTTTTAATTGTAGATTTATTAAGCTTTTTATCTGCATAGTCCTTGGTAACCCTAAACTCTGTTTCTTCCCCTTCTGGCATTTCATACATAGCATCTGTTAAAATAGCCTCACAAAGTGATCTAAGTCCACGAGCTCCTAGTTTATACTCCATTGCTTTTTCAACAATATACTCTAGAGCACCTTCAGTAATCGAAAATGTAATATTATCCATTTCAAACAGTTTTTTATATTGTTTGATGATTGCATTTTTTGGTGCCGTTAGGATTGATCTAAGCGTTTCTGCATCAAGGGGATTCATATACGAAAGCACTGGTAATCGACCAATTATTTCAGGAATTAAACCAAAATCCTTTAAATCTTTAGGAATAATGTACTGAAGTAAATTATCCTTCTCAATTTCATCTTCACTTTTGGATGCACTATATCCAACCGCTTGCATATTCAATCGTTTCTGGATCATCTTTTCTATTCCATCAAAAGCACCACCAGCAATAAAAAGAATATTTTCGGTATTTACCTCAATAAATTTTTGATCTGGATGTTTTCTACCTCCTTTTGGTGGAACATTTACTACAGTTCCCTCGAGTAGCTTTAACAGCGCCTGTTGCACTCCTTCACCAGAAACATCTCTTGTAATACTTGGATTATCACTTTTTCGGGCAATTTTATCTATCTCATCAATAAATACAATTCCTCTTTGTGCTTTTTCAAGGTTATAATCTGCAGCTTGAAGTAATCGGGTTAAAATACTTTCTACGTCCTCACCTACGTAACCAGCCTCGGTAAGTACGGTAGCATCAACAATCGCCAAAGGAACATTAAGCATTTTGGCAATCGTTTTGGCCATAAGCGTTTTACCTGTCCCTGTTTGACCTACCATGATAATATTACTTTTCTGTATCTCTATATCATCATCTGTCTGAGGTTGAAGCAATCTCTTATAATGGTTATAGACTGCAACCGACATTATCTTTTTGGTAAACTCCTGCCCTATTACATATTCGTCCAAAAACTTCTTAATCGCTTTTGGCTTGCGTAGCATTAGTTCACTACTTAGTTCGCCGGTCTCTTCATCTTTTGCTTCTTCAACAACAATCCCATGTGCCTGAACAATACATCGATCACAAATATGCGCATCCAGTCCAGCGATAAGCAAGTTTGTTTCAGGCTTTTTTCTCCCACAAAAAGAGCATTCTAAATCTTCTTTGGCCATAGTTATTTAGTTTCAATTATAATTCTGCCTGATTGTTTTACAGCAACTAGACAAAATTTGCATAATTAATATAACGGAAATATCTGATTATTAATATGCTAACTTCATTATTGTTTCTTGTATATAACAAGTCGGAAATATAAACTCCTCCTTTCAAAACAAGAAATATTATTCTCGACTTAAAATTTCATCGATCATACCATACTCTAGAGCCTTATCAGCTTTCATCCAATAATCCCTATCACTATCCTCATAGACTTTATCATACGTTTGTCCTGAGTGTTTTGCAATAATTTTGTACAATTCTTCTTTCAAAATTAAAATCTCCCGAGCTGTAATTTCGATATCACTTGCTTGCCCTTGAGCTCCTCCCAAAGGTTGATGTATCATAACGCGACTATGTGGCAAACCAGATCTTTTTCCTTTTTGTCCGGCACATAATAACACTGCACCCATTGAAGCTGCCATACCGGTACATATAGTAGCTACATCTGGCTTTATAAATTGCATTGTATCATAAATTCCAAGGCCTGCATACACGCTTCCTCCTGGTGAATTGATATAAATCTGAATATCTTTTGAAGAATCGACACTTTCTAGAAATAACAATTGCGCCTGTACAATATTTGCTACCTGATCATTAATACCCGTACCCAAAAATATAATACGATCCATCATTAATCTAGAAAAAACATCAAAAATTGCAATATTCATTTGACGTTCTTCGATAATATTAGGAGTCATCCCAACAGGATGCATACTGCTTATGATTTGATCATAGTAATTACTATTGATACCATGATGTTTTGTAGCATATTTTTCGAATTCTTTACCGTAATCCATATATTTCTTTCTGAAATTTTTATTTATAAAAAAGGCGTTAAACCAACCATAGTTTAACGCCCTAAATATAAGTATAAATTCCTTAGTAAATTACAACATTAATTATTTGTAAACTTCTTTTATGAATTCGTCAAAACTAACCTCTTTTGTTTTCAGTTTAGCGTTCTCTTTATAATAATTTAACAATTTTTGACTCATCAATTGTTCAGAAATTCGTTTTACCTCATCTTGGTTTGAAAGTATTCTTGCAGCAATATCTTCAAGCTCTTTTTCTTCTGGAGAATTTTGCCCGAACTGTGCCATTTGCCCTTTAATTAAATCCTTTGCAAAGTCTTTAAGCTCTTCAAAAGTTACCTGAAGGTTATTGTCATTAATTATTTTTCCCTCTATAAGTTGATAACGAAGTCCTTTTTCGCTTTTTTCGTACTCATCTTTTGCTTGATCTTCAGTCAAAGGTTGTTCACCAGTAGCACGAATCCATTTTTGCAAAAATTCTACTGGTAAATCAAACTGCGTATTCTCTAATACATTTTCAGTAATTGCATTTAATAATTGCTGATCAGACTGCTGTACAAATTGGCGCTCAGCGTCTTGCTTGATCTTTTCTTTTAATTCTGTTACCGTCTTTACATTTCCAGGACCGTACAATTTATCAAACAATTCCTGATCCAAATCGGCAAGTTCTTGTTTGTTTATTTCAGAAATAGTGAATGTAACTTCAATATTCAAATCATGAGCTTCGTCATGACCTATTTTTAACGCACTAATCAAATCATGATCATCACTAAACAACCCTTTGGTTTTTAAAGTAAGAACATCTCCTACTTTGGCTCCGATGAATTTATCAAGATTTCTTTTCCCCTTAATTTTCTCAAGAGAGACTGTAGCGGTATTATTAATTTCTTTTTCTTCATTTACAAAAGTCCCTGCAACCAAATCTTCATCTTCGACAACATCTTTTGAAATCAACTTACCATATTGTTTCTGAATGGTTTTGATTTGATTATCAACCATCTCATCATTTGCAACAATTGTATAGTGCGTTATTGCTTTTTTTCCATTAAGTTTTACCTCAAATTTTGGTGCTAAACCAAGTTCAAACTCGAAAGAATAATTATCAGTTTCCCAATCAAAGTTTTCTTTTTCTTTAGGTAATGGATTCCCTAAAACATCAAGTTTTTCTTCTGTTAGGTACTTGTTTAATGCATCTTGTAATAGTTTATTAACCTCATCTACAAGAACTGCCTTTCCATATTGCTTTTTTACAAGGCCCATTGGCACATGTCCTTTTCTAAAACCAGGAATATTCGCGTTCTTGCGATAATCTTTAAGGATTTTATCAACTTTGTCACTATAATCTTCTTTAGCGATATCTACTGTTACTATAGCATTTAAATCGTCTAATTGCTCTTTTGAAATATTCATTATCTCTGCGTTTACTACTGAAAATTGGGATGCAAAAATAACACTTTTTTACATCCCAACAAATTTAACTGGCTGAAAAACAGTTAACTTTTATCTTTTAATAAAATAGTATGCAGTATTGATTGAAATACAGATAATAAAACGCTAAAAATCAGAGCCCAAATCCATCCTTTTACATTAAAACCATCAATAAAATAGTCTGCCAGTAAAATAATTCCTGCATTAATTATTAATAAAAATAAGCCCAATGTAATTACCGTAACAGGCAGTGTTAAAACAACCAAAATAGGCTTTACAATAGCATTTAAAATGGCAATCACAATAGCCACAATCAACGCGCTAACATAATTTTCTACATAAGCCCCTGGGAGAATTTCTGCCAAGAGAAGCACAGCCAGGGCATTCAGAATTAATTTTAGAATAAGTTTCATCTACTAATATTTTTTCATTTACGAATATAAAAAAACCTGCTTATCCAAAGATAGCAGGTTTTGAGTATGTTTGAGTATTGTGTTCTCTTAATTCACTTCATTGCTTACGGTAATCGTACCATAATCAGCCGGATTAACTCTTGTTAAGTTACCTCCGTAGGCTGCTTCAATTGCATCCAAAATACCATTAGTCACCAACGCATGTGCTCTTGGTGTAGGATGCACCCCATCAAGAGAGAAACCTCCACCAGTAACAAAATCTGAAGAAATTACACCTCCGCTAAACGGAATACCCCCATTTGCAGCTTGAGCCAAGTCACTAGCAACATCATAAAACGCTAGTCCGTTTTCGGTGGCTAGACCTTCTATTGTTGCATTATAGGCCGTACGCGCTGCTTCTACTGAAGCCTGCTCTGCTGGTGTTAATACATATTGATCTTCCAGAGGAAATGTAACACCATTAACCGCAAGTTGACCTGCTTGCTCTGGAGTTAAACCAAAACCTACTAATTCTGCTATTCTATTTTCATTAAGCTGACCAATAATACTGGAGCTTGTAAGCACCAAAAGATCTTCGGCTGTTGCCTGTCTAGCCTGACCGTACTGTGCAGCAAAAATAGCTGCTTGTGCTGCACCTAAAGATGGTGTTAAAACAGGAACTAACTGGGCAGATATATCTGTTAATGATTCGTCTTTAATAACCACGGGGCTAGCTCCTGTAGTTGAAAATTGAATTGACCTTTCAGGAACTCCTAAAAATGCAAATGCGCCATTTAAACCTGCATAAGTAGCATTCAAAGTCGGAATCTGAGGACCAAAACTAGGATCCAAAGGGCTTAATGGAGCAAATGGTACTGTAGTAAAAAATGGCAATGAAGATACATCAGGAAGGTTTAACAAAACACCTTCTGTATTGTTTGCAGCAAGCTTCGCAACAAGTCCGCTATAAGCGCCTGCAAAAACATTATTATTTGTAATATCATACCCTTCTACCGAGTACGTACTTGGATCTAGATTCTCGGTTTCATTATGATCTTCTCCGATTCCTCCAGAGGTGGCATATCCAAGGATATCGTTATTACCAATCCATAAGCTAAAAAATGTTGGGTTTTGCGCAACTGCCTCATCAACTACTGTAGCAGTTGGACTTTGCGCAAAACGGCCGTAATATGGATTAAGAGTAGCATATCCTGCAAAATCTAAATGATATACTCTAGCTCCAGGAATACCCATGTTATTAAAGGACGCACCCAAATTTGCCGAAATACTAGTTGAAGGTGACGCTCCTGTAAATCTTTCTGGCCCAGGATTTCCCTCGGCATCAAAAGCAAGTACCAATCTGGGAGGAAAAGTATTGGTGTCCTCTGCAAATCCTCCTACATTATCTGACATTAAAGGTTGGGTAAAATCACCACCCCCAGCTTTTGAGAATTGCTGAGACAATATATTTGGAAATGAATTTTCTTGACCTGTAATGTACAAAGCTCCATCTGCAAATCCTGCAGTAAGCGAATTTCCAAGGGCCACATAATTACTAAAATCTGCTTCACCACTACTATATGTTCCTGCATCTTCAATTGGATTGTCAAATTCTGGTTCACAAGCTACTAATCCTAAAGCCAGAACTGCTAAATATTTTATATTATTATTTATCATCACTAATTACATTTTATAAGTTAAACCAAGTCCTGGCGCAAATGCGCTTGATTTATAAGTTCCTCCAAAAGGTCCTCCATCGCCAAAGTCATATGACTCATCTACTTCTTCAAATCTCAAATAGAAAAAAGAAGCATCAATTGCCAGCTTCGATGTTACTGCAAAGCTTAAACCACCAGAGAATCCATCAGAGTCATTACGCGGTGTTTCTGGTGCAAAAAATCCAGGTTGTACCGGAGTTTCATCCCGATAATAGCCTGCTCTAAGTGCAATTTTTTCTGTAGCCTGATATTGCAATCCGAAACGATACACAGAAGAATTTTTGTAATTACGTGGATTTATAGAAGTCTGACCGTTTCCAAAAGTAAGATCTAAAGACTCGTACACATCCCAGAATTGTCTGTTATAATCAAATGCAAATAACCATTTCTCATGTTCATAAGAAAGTCCCACCGTTAACTCTGCCGGCAAAGGTAATTCTGCATTAAATGAGGTATCTCCATTTGGCGGTGCAGCTGGAGAATTTGGAAAATTGGCAAACGTGGCTACACCATCCTCAGATTCAATAATAATCTCACTTCGATAATTAAAACCTATATGAAAATCTTCGGTAAGATTTACCATGGCTCCAACGCTCCAACCCCAATTACTAACACCAGAATCATCTATAGTAATATTAGATCGATTTCCATCAATATCTGTTGTTGTTCTACTGGCATTTCTATTAAAGTTTACAGAACCTGTAACATAGATTGGTCCACCACCAATACTGAAGTGATCTGAAAGTTTGAAAGAAACTACTGGCTGCACATAAATTGCTGCCAGGTCAATATTGTTTACCAAATGAGATCCTGTCCAATCGGTTGGCCAAGTCACTTCACTACCATAAGGGGTATATACTCCAAGACCAACAGACATCCAATCGTTTATGCGATATGAAGCATATAAATTAAGCGGTGTTCCTACAGAGCTATCTGTTTCAGAAGAAGTTCCTAGTCCTTCGTTTTGAAAAACAACATCAGTAAAAATACCACTAACACCAGCACTTACATTTAGTTTGTTTTCTAGGTATACAAGTCCCGCAGGATTGAAGAAGACAAGCTCAGCACTATTTATAACGGCCACCCCAGTGTGCCCCATGGCAATCGCCCTCTGTCCTTGCACACTTACTCTGTATCCACCTGCATATGTAACCATGGTCACCGAGACAAATAGAACTAACAATAAAAGTTTTCTCATAATTAATTAGAATTGTTTTTGTTTTTTAGGATTTTCAAAAATTGAAGTCCCAAATTTAAAAGAAAATACCAATTATACAACGAATTGTCCAAAATATTATGCATACATAGTATTTTTAATTTATTTTTTAACAAATTCTAATACATTAGTCAAAAAATCAACTGGATTTTCGGCATGTAACCAGTGACCTGCTCTGGGAATTTCTTTAATTGATGAATTTGGAAATTGGTTTTTAATCCTAACTTCATCACCCTGAATTATATAATTGGACTTAGCCCCTTTTAGAAAAAGTGAACTGCCAAGAAAAGTCTTTTCTTGTGATAATTCTACTCCTATTTCGGAGGCATTTTTTATCAACACATCCAAATGTAATCGTAATCCCAAAACTCCTTTCTCTTTCCAATAAAGATTCTTCAAAAGAAACATTCTTACTCCCATATCCGGAACATATTTACTTAATTCTTGATCAACCTCTCCTCTGGATCTCAGAACATCAAAATTTAAAGAGTTAAGTCCATCTAAAATATCTTGATGATGTAATGGATAATATTTTGGGCCTATATCGGCAACGATCAATTCATTGATCATTTCTGAATAATTAACAGCAAAAAGCATGGCAGTTTTTCCTCCCATCGAATGCCCGAGAAGATTTATGTTTTCTAGGTTATTGGCATCACAATATATCTTTAAGTCCTGAGACATAACTTCATAACTAAAATTATCGTTATGCGGACTTCTTCCATGATTACGCTGGTCTAATAAATGCACCTGAAAACCTTGTTCTGCAATCTTTTTTCCCAAAGTTTTCCAGTTATCACCCATTCCTAAAAACCCATGAAGAATTACAAAAGGCGCTCCTTCACCAAAAACATTTGAATATAATTTCATTTATTAAATTTATAATTTATAACCTGTCAAAAAAAGAAATACCATGATCATATCAGTAGTCATTAACCAAATACTATGGCTCATTTCATAGAAATTATTCTTTAAGACGATGTAGATACATGTTTACGACATTTTCTAATCCCATATATATGGATTCACTTATCAGAGCATGACCAATCGAAACCTCTAATAATCCCGGAATATTCTCTTTAAAGAATTTAATGTTATCTAACGAAAGATCATGCCCGGCATTAACACCAAGTTCCAGATCAATTGCTAATTGCGCACATTTAGTGTAAGGGTTTATAGCATCTTTATTTCCCTTTGTATATTCTGAAGCAAATTCTTCTGTATACAACTCTATTCTATCGGTACCTGCTTCTGCAGCACCTTCAATCATATTTTCAGCAGGATCAACGAATATCGAAGTTCTAATATTATTTCGCTTAAATTCGGATATCACTTCAATCAAGAAATCTTTATGCTTTTTTGTATCCCATCCGGCATTGCTGGTTATGGCATCCACAGCATCCGGAACAAGGGTTACTTGGGTTGGTTTTACCGACAAAACTAAGTCAACAAATTTAGGTATCGGATTTCCTTCAATATTATATTCAGTATGCACAATCGGTTTCAGATCATAGGCATCCTGATACCTAATATGTCTTTCGTCGGGTCTTGGGTGTATGGTAATTCCTTCACCCCCAAAGTCCTGGATATCTTGGGCTACTTTAAGCAAATTTGGAACATTTCCCCCTCTAGAATTTCGTAAAGTTGCAATTTTATTTATGTTAACACTTAATTTTGTCATGGTTTTTGATGTCTTTATCTAAAAAAGCAAAAATACAAACTTGATAACGCCTTGGTTGTATAATTTTTGATTATTTTGCATAATATAGCTTCAGATAAATTATGAAAACAAATTTGTACATAGTTAATGAAATTGCACCTTTAGACATAAACCTAAAGGTTACAGATGCGCAATTACACTTTAACGAACTTACATATACTCATTATCCGGTTACTAAAGAAAAAACGTATATGGGATGTATATCTGAAGCGGATATAAGATGTTTTGAAACCGACAAGACTTTGGAGGCATATCAATATGCTTTAGAAGGCTTTTTTGTGAGAAAGGAAAATAACTGGCTGGATATTTTAGAAGCTTTTGCTCAAAATAATTCTAATATCATGCCGGTTCTAGACGATAATAATAAGTATTTAGGTTTTTTTGAGCTTGGCGAAATCATGAACCTATTTAACGAAACACCGTTTCTAAGTGAACCGGGAAACATACTTATTGTAGAAAAAGGTGTTTTGGACTATTCATTTAGTGAAATTGCACAAATTATAGAATCTAATAATGCAAAAGTTCTAGGATTATTTATTTCTAATATGGAAAATGATGTCGTTCAAATTACCGTAAAAATCAATGATAGCGATATCAACAATATTGTTCAGACATTTAGAAGATATAGCTACAATATAGTTTCTAAGCACCAGGAGGATACATTTTTAACCAACCTTAAAGAAAGGTCAGAATATCTTGAAAAATACCTGAACATTTAGGATTTTATCTAATCAACTAACATAAACAAGCTATTATGAAGATCGGTATATACGGTCAGTTCTATCATAAAAACTCTGGAATATACATTCAGCAATTACTGGAGACACTTGACAAAAATGACATAGAAGTAGTAATAGAAAAGAATTTTTTGGAACTTATAAATCTTCATGATGAAATTGATAAAAGTTACTCTCATTTCAGCACTTTTGAAGAATTAGATACTTCTTACGATTTGTTTTTCAGTATTGGCGGCGATGGTACCATTCTAAAAACAATCACCTATGTTAGAGATTTAGGAATTCCGATAGCAGGAATTAACACCGGCAGACTTGGTTTTCTGGCAACTATTCAGAAAGAAGAAATAAAAGACAGCATCGATTTAATTCTAAATAAGAAATTTCACATTTCACCTAGAAGTCTTGTAACCGTTGATACACTTCCTCCAACAGAAGAATTTGGGGTACTCAACTTTGCAATGAATGAAATTGCAGTAAGTAGAAGAAATACTACTTCTATGATTACCGTAAATACTAGTCTTAATGATGAGTTTCTTACTTCCTACTGGGCAGATGGATTAATTGTCGCAACGCCTACCGGTTCTACTGGTTATTCTCTAAGTTGCGGAGGGCCAGTAATGATGCCCGAAGCAGAAAGCATGGTCCTTACACCAATTGCCCCCCATAATCTGAATGCAAGACCATTGGTTATTCCCGAAAATCAAGAAATAAAATTACAGATTTCTAGTAGAGAAGATACCTATTTGGTTTCTTTGGATTCAAGAATTCACACCCTACCCAACGAAACAACGGTAATTATAAAAAAAGCCCCGTTTAAGATCAATATGGTTGTTTTACAGAATGATAGTTTCTTAAAAACTTTACGTAAAAAAATGCTATGGGGAGAAGATAAACGTAATTAAACAATAAAATCTATTAAAAAGTGTTTTTTATTTCAGACTATTTTACTCAAATTCTTGTGTACTAAAGTTAATTGTTATATTTGCAAACTTTTGAAAATCTATGAGATACTTAACATCATTTATAATTGTACTGTTTTTTATACAATCTATAACCTCTCAAACATACGAAGTAGGTTTGATAGCAGGAGGAGCTAATTATATAGGTGACGTAGGATCTACATACTATATTGCACCCAATGATATTGCTTTTGGAGCCATTGGAAAATGGAACAGAAGCAAGCGACATGCTTTTAGAGCATCTTTTATGTATGCTGAAATCAATGCAGATGACAGCAAGGGTGATGATAGAAGAAAACAAAGAGGATTAAGCTTTGACAATTCTATAAAGGAACTATCTATAGGTATGGAGTATAATTTTTGGGATTGGTTTCTATACGATGACGTACCACAATTTACTCCTTATATATATACGGGCATTACAACATTTAATTATGGTGCTCAGGCTATCGACTCTAATGATCAAATAGATTCCTATGGGGATAAATGGAGTTTTGCAATACCTATGGTCCTGGGAATTAAAAAAACGTTGGGTAGAGATTTTGTAATTGGAGCAGAAATTGGAGCCAGATATACGTTTACAGATAATCTTGACGGTAGTGATCCAGATAGTAGATTTGGTGAAGGATTTGGTAATTTAAATAACAATGACTGGTATATGTTTACGGGCATAACAATATCCTACACTTGGGGTAGGATACCGTGTTATTGTGCTTTCTAAAAATGGTTGATAAAAAACAATTAAACGCTAACATTCCCAAACATGTTGCCATAATCATGGACGGCAATGGCAGATGGGCCAAAAAGAAAGGCTTGTTTCGAGCCGCCGGTCATGAAAGGGGGACCAGAGCTGTGCGCGAGGCGGTCGAAAGTTGTGCAGAAATAGGAGTGAAATATCTTACTTTATATGCTTTCTCTACAGAGAATTGGAACCGACCAAAGCTAGAAGTAGACACCCTTATGAAACTTTTGGTAGGCTCTCTGAAAAAAGAGATTAAAACACTTCAGGAAAACAACATTAAACTTAATGCCATTGGCAATCTAAAGTCTCTGCCTGATAAAGCTAGAAAAGAACTTGTAGAGGTTATAGAAAAAACAAAATCTAATGACCAAATGACTCTTACCTTGGCCTTAAGTTACGGAAGCCGAGAAGAGCTCATAAAAACTATTGAAGAAATAAGTATTAAAGTTAAAAATGGTGTAATTTCGCCACATCTTATAAATGAATCAGTCATTAATGAGCATTTGTATACCAAAAACCTGCCAGATGTGGATTTATTGATACGTACAAGTGGAGAACAACGTATCAGTAATTTCTTATTATGGCAAATTGCGTATGCAGAATTATATTTTACAGAGATTTTATGGCCCGATTTTAAAAAAACAGATTTATTTGAGGCCATATTAAATTATCAAAAAAGAGAAAGAAGATTTGGAAAAACTAGTGAGCAGCTCAGTTAAAGAAATGACAAAAAAATTACCTTTTAAGTATTTTACGTTATTAGCATTATTAATAAACTCATTATCACTTACCGCACAAAATATACCTGGTGCAAACGGGAAACAATACACTCTTGGAGAAATCAAAGTTACCGGAACAACCACTTATAATGAGAAAACCGTAATCACTTTTACCGGCCTTAGGAAAGGAGAACGTATTTTTCTTCCTGGAGACAAAATCAGCCAGGTAATTAAAAAATTATGGGATCTTGAATTATTTAGTGATATAAATTTTTATGTCACTAATATTGAAGGTGAAGTTGCAGATATTGAGATTAATATTCAAGAAGTACCCGAGCTAAACGAAGTTCGATTAGAAGGAGTAAAAAAGCGTAAAGCCGAAGAATTAATCAAAGATAACGGTCTTAAAAAAGGTGCAAAAGTCACCGAAAACCTTATAACCACCACTCGAAACTTTATTACCAATAAATATAGGAAAGAAGGTTTTTTAAACACCAAAGTTGTGGTAAACACCACTCAGGTAAAAGATACGGTAGCGAGCAATAAAGTAAACATGCTTGTTAGAATTGATAAAGGGGATCGCGTAAAAGTTGATAAAATTAACATTAACGGAAACGAACAACTTTCAGACGCTCGTGTTCGTGGAGCAATGAAAAACACAAAACAAAAGAAAGGTTTCAGGTTCTGGAAGCGATCAAAATATATTAAAGCCGATTATCAAGAGGATAAAGAAAACATAATAAAGAAGTATAAAGAAAAAGGATACCGAGATGCTAGGATAGTTTCTGATACTCTTTTAGTTAAAGATGACAACGACGTATCTTTAAATCTTAATATAGAAGAAGGAAATCGATATTATTTTGGTAATATCAACTTCTTAGGAAATAGTGTATATACCGATCGCCAATTAGCAAGACAATTAGTTATTAAAAAGGGAGATGTTTATAATGGTATTCTGCTTGAAAAACAAATTGCCGATAATACCAAACCCGATGCAAATGATCTCACAAATTTATACCAAAATAATGGGTATTTATTTTCGAGCATTGATGCTGTAGAAACAAAAGTATACAACGATACCATTGACTTTGAAATAAGAATTCGCGAAGGAAAATTGACCTATTTTGATAATATCACTGTAACCGGAAATGACAAAACAAATGATCATGTTGTCTATCGAATCCTGCGTACCAAACCAGGTCAGCGTTATAGTAAAGATCTAGTAGTAAGAACTGTTCGTGAAATAGGCCAATTAGGTTTTTTTGATCCTGAACAACTTGAACCCCAGTTCAAGAATGCGAATCCTCAAGCCGGAACAATTGATATCAATTATCCTGTAGTAGAGAAAGGATCCAGCCAAATTGAGCTTCAAGGAGGCTTTGGAGGAGGTGGTTTTGTGGGAACCCTAGGTTTGGCTTTCAACAACTTTTCTATAAGGAACATATTTAATGGTGAGGCCTACAGTCCATTACCTATGGGAGATGGCCAAACGCTAAGATTAAGAGCACAAGCCAGTAGATTTTTCCAAACGTATAGTCTTTCATTTATAGAACCGTGGTTAGGAGGTAAAAGACCGTATCAGCTGTCCACATCATTCTCGCACACTATTCAGTTCTTATTCAACAATATAAATCGTGATGTAGACAGAGATAGTAAATTCCTAATAACCGGAGGTTCAATTGGTATTGCAAAAAGACTAAACTGGCCTGATAATTATTTTACATTATCTCAATCAGTAAGTATAAGACATTATAACCTAAAAAATTATAATACACGATTATTTACTTTCGGGAATGGGTCTTCTAATGATCTATCCTATACTATAGGAATTAACCGAAACAATACAACGGTGAATCCTATTTTCCCGATAGGTGGCTCAGAATTTAATTTGATTGCCAAACTTTCCTTACCCTACTCTATTTGGGACGGAACGGATTACAGTGCTCTCGCAACAGAAAGAGACACCCTTGAAGAAGAACAACGCAATCTTGATCTATCAGACTCTAGAGATGTAGTAAGAGGCAATGAAATTAATGATGAAATAGGAGAAATCGATCAGGAGCGCTTTAAGTGGTTAGAATATTATAAAATTAAGTTTGACGGAACCTGGTATACGCGCTTGATTAATATAGGAAAACAACCATTAGTTCTTAGGACAAGAGCAGAGTATGGATTTCTTGGAGCCTATAATAATGATAGAGGGAATATTCCGTTCGAAAGATTCTTCCTAGGAGGAGATGGTCTGGGAGCTACGAGCTTAGATGGAAGAGAAGTTATCGCCCTTAGAGGTTATCCTAACCAATCATTGATACCTTTAAGTCGACCTAATAACCAAGATTTTGATGGTGATGGTGCAACAATTTATAACAAATACTCGTTAGAACTTCGTTATCCTATTACATTGAAACCTGCCGCATCTATATATATGTTAGGGTTTTTAGAAGGAGGAGCATCCTATGATAGTTTCAAAGGATTTAATCCATTTCAATTAAATCGTTCTGCTGGAGCAGGTTTACGTATCTTTATGCCAGCTTTTGGATTATTAGGTATTGATTTTGGATACGGATTTGATCCAATTCCTGGAACTGTTGAGCCAAATGGATGGGAGACTCACTTCATAATAGGACAGCAGTTTTAGTTTTGGCACGATTATTTCAATATACAAACAAAATTATGAGAACAAAGGGTCTTTTACTTATTACAACAATTGGTTGGTTATTGTTCGCCAATGCGGTTCAAGCACAGAAAGGCATCAGAATTGGCTATATAGATATGGATTATATTTTGGAAAATGTAGCAGAATATAATGAAGCTTCTTCAGATCTTGAAAAGAAAGTACAAAAATGGAAAGTTGAGATCGAAGCAGAACTTAAAAATGTAGAAGAAATGCGTAAAGACCTAAATAATGAAAGGGTCTTGTTAACCAAAGAGCTTATTGAAGAAAGAGAAGAGGATATCTTTTTTAAAGAAAAAGAAATACTAGAATATCAACAAAAAAGGTTTGGACCAAACGGTGATCTGTTCATTCAGAAAAGAAGATTAGTTCAGCCTGTACAAGATCAAGTTTTTGTTGCTGTGCAAGAAATTGCAAAAAACAAAAAATATGATTTCATTTTTGACAAATCAGCTGATATTGTAATGTTATATTCTGCTGATAGATATGATATTAGTGATCAGGTTTTATTGAGATTGAATAGAGCTTCTAAAAGAAAACAATTAAATACCAAAAAGGAGAAAAAATCTTTAGAAAGAGCTGAAAAAAGAAACGCAGAACAAGAAAAAGAAGTAAGTGATAGAGAACGAGCTGTACAACAAAAACAATCGGAAAGAGAACGCTTACTCGAAGAACGCAAAGCCCAAAGAGACTCTATTAGAGCCGCCAAGAAAAAAGAATTTGAAGAAAGACGAGCTAAGTTACTTGAGCTTCAAAAAAGAAAAAAAGACTCTATTAACGTTTTAAAAGAACAAAAAGAAAATTTAAAAGTAGACGGAGCTTCATCAGATTCTAATAACGAAGATGAAAATGGAGATGCTAATAATTAGAAAATCGATTTTATAAATTTATAACACCCTTTAATATTAATTACAAATGAAACAATTTAGAACATTACTTATAGCTTTTGCACTTATGTTGGGAACATCAAGTTTTGTAAATGCACAATCCAAAGTAGCACATATTGCATCGCAGGAGCTTGTAGAATCAATGCCCGTATTTAAAAATGCTAAAAGTGAGATTGAAAAACTTAACAAAACATACGATGCCGAAATCAGAAATATGGTGCTAGAATTACAAAATACTATCAAGAAATATTCTCAAGAAGCTGAAACAAAAACCGATGAAGAAAATCTAAAAAGACAACAAGAAATTCAGACTACAGAAAAAAGCATTAATGATTACAGACAAAATGCTCTTAAAGATCTTCAGAAAAAAGAGATTGAGTTAATGAAGCCTATTTACGAGCAAGCTCGTACTTCAATTCAAAAGGTTGCCAGAGCTCAAGGATTTCAATATGTATTAGATTCTACTACAGGAACAGGAGTAATCATGGCCGATGGTAAAGATTTAATGGCAGATGTAAAGAAAGATTTGGGAATTTAATACTCTCCCCTAATACAAATTATACAAAACAGTAAGAATCACTTCTTACTGTTTTTTTTATTTTTGGACATAATTATGCAACACAACCCTATTGGCATATTTGATTCTGGAGTTGGTGGAACCTCTATTTGGAAAGAGATCACCCAGTTACTGCCTCATGAAAACACCATCTATCTAGCCGATAGCAAATATGCTCCCTACGGAAAAAGAAGTAAAGCTGAAATTCTTGAACTAAGCGTTAAGAATACTGAAACACTTTTGGATTTTGGCTGTAAAATTATTGTCGCGGCTTGTAATACTGCTACCACTAATGCTATAAAAGAACTACGATCAAGGTACGATGTTCCATTCATTGGTATAGAACCGGCTATTAAACCTGCAGCCATTCATACTAAGACCAAAAAAGTTGGAGTTTTGGCTACCAAAGGAACCTTATCCAGCGAATTATTTGCTAAAACCTCTGATTTATATGCCAGAAATATTGAAGTAATTGAAGTAATTGGTGCTGGCTTGGTCGAACTTATAGAAAATGATAAAATTGATAGTCCCGAAATGCAATCATTGCTTTCCTCCTATATGAATCCTTTGATCAAGAAAAATATTGATTATTTGGTTTTGGGGTGTAGTCATTATCCATACCTTATCCCTATTTTAAAAAAAATGCTTTCTGATCGGGTTACCATCATTGATTCTGGTGAGGCCGTTGCAAAACAAACTAAAGCAATCCTTGAGCGCACTGCGCTTATAAATACGAACACAAAATTAGGTACACATTCTTTATACACTAATGAAAATGTAGTCATATTAGAGAAAATCCTAAAATCAAGTGCCTCTAGTTATGCAGTAAACAAACTTGATTTTTAATCAAAACCTACTTAAAATAGTCGAGAAGTGCTCCCTTTTTTGAAGAAGATACCGCCAATTCTTTTCCCGAAGAAAGTACAATACTTCCCCCTTTACCTTTTCTATATCGCTTAATTTTATTGATGTTAACCAAATAACTTTTATGAATTCTGGCGAAGCCATGATCCGTTAAAGAATCTTCAAAATACTTAAGAGTCTTGCTTACCAACTTTTGTCCTTGATCTAGAAATATTTTAGTATAATTATCATCAGCCTGGCAATATAAAATATCTTTAATATCCAGTACTTCAAAACCGTCTTGTTGCGGAATTGTAATTTTACCCTCTATATTTTTCACTTTAGGAACCAAAACCGAATCCTGAAGTTCTTTTTCTCGTTGTTTTATATGTGAGACATGATCCACCGCCTTGATAAGATTATCGATAGCAATTGGTTTTAATAAGTAATATGTAGCCTGTGCGTTAAGAGCATCAACGGCATAGTGATCATAGGCAGTAACAAAAACAATTTCGAACGTACGATCAGGCACTTGTTCTAACAGATCAAAAGCATTTCCGTAAGGCATTTCGACATCAAGAAATAATACATCTGGCGTATGTGACTCTAATAACTTTAATGTTTCCTGTACACTTGCCGCTTCATCCAAAACACTAACAGAGGGACAATATTTACCCAAATAATTTCTAAGAATAGTCCTGCTATTTACCTCATCGTCAACAATAATTGCCGTTATACTCATATATTAAAATTTTACTTATCCTTCTTAAGAATTAATGCTACCTGGGTACCTTCAGTATTCTCTTCTAGGTCCGAAACAATCACATCAACTTTGTCTTTATACATTTTGTTAAGGATAGCGATTCTTTTCTCGATATTTCCCATTCCTCTTGATTTCTGCATTTTTTGATTTACGGTCTTTAATTCTTTTGATTTTTTACGTCCAATACCATTATCAATTATCTTAATCCCTATACTATCCGAACTTAGCTTTTTAAAGCTTATTGTTAGCGTTCCTTTTTCTGTTTTGTATCGTAAGCCATGCCATACGGCATTTTCTACATATGGTTGCAATAACATAGGCGGAATCATATATTCTTCAACTTTAATTTCAGGATCCACATCGATATTGTAGTCAAACTTATCCTGAAATCTAAAATGTTCTAATTGTACATAAACTCTTAGCAATTCGATTTCTTTTTCTAGCGGAATAAAGTTTTCTTCACTATTTTCTAAAACCGATCTCATTAATACCGAGAAATCAGTTAGGTATCGATTCGCGGTTCGTTCATCACTGGTAGCAATAAAAGTATTTACAGAATTTAAGGCATTAAAGATAAAATGTGGATTCATTTGGGATCTTAATGACTTCAGGGCCAAAAGATTGTTTGCATATCGTTGTTGTTTGATATTGCGATACATTAAGTAGGCAGCAAACAGCAATAATGCAGAAAGACCTATCAAAAAATAAATCACAATCTGCTGCCTAATGGTTTGTTGATTTGCTAATTCTTGCGAAGCAAAAGCCAATTGATATCTTGTTTCATTAAGTTCTCGGTCTTTCTCTAAGGTCGCTATGCGGTTAGCACTAGTAGCCAATTCTCTACTAAATCTAGCAGCTTGTGATATCTCCTGCTCCTTTTGAATATAAAGTTTGTCAATAATTACTTCATATTCTTCAAACGCTTCAGATGCTTTTTTTAACTCTCCTTTTTCTCTGTATACCTCTCCCAATTTTCTTGTTGCATCTTTTTGAACGATCAGGTCATTCTTCGATTCGGCTTCTTTGATGCTCTCATCCAAATAGGTAATGGCTTCGTCATATTTTTCTTGAGCGGCAAAAGCATTGGCGATTTTATAATTCTGTACTTGGGGGGTTAGTGATTTATCTTCTTCTGCAGGAGTTTCTGCACCATTATCACTTTGCTCCTCTTTTATTTCTTCGATATCCTCGAGAGCTTCTTTTCTAAGCTGTATTTCTTTATCAAAACTTCTACTTTTACTATAAAAGTCTGCCGCTACACTTCGTTGTCTGGCAGCCGTTTTTTTATCTTTCTGTTGAGCTAATTGCACCGAATTATCCAAATATTCCTCGGCATCTACTATGTTTCCTTGTTGCTGTAATAATCCCGCTAATTTCGAATTCAACGAAATCACTTTATCATCTAATTTTTTACGTTGACTTAATGAAAGTGCTTTGTTATAATTGGTAATGGCTTCAGTATTGTTTTGTAAGCCAACATAGCTATCACCCAAACCTTCAAGAACCAAAACTTTTTGGTTAGCATTCAATCTTGATCTCAATAGTTCATTGAATGTTTTTAAGGCCTTCTGATACTTCTTACTTTCTAATTGGGCACCACCCAGTTTGATTTTTACATCGGTATTATATTTAGTATTTAAACTGATCAGGTAATTGCTTTCGGCCAGGTCAGGTTGTTTCCAAAAATCATATATATCTGCCAAGGACTCATACAATTCTGCCTTTTTATTATCTGCGTTTGGATCATCATCGCGTACCGTTTCCAATGCCTTGGTAATAAACCCTATACTTGTATTAGCATCTTCTTTTAAGAACCGTTTTGCAGAATTTAGATTTGTCTGATAGGAGACATCATTACGCTTTAACTTTTTAGACCCTTGTGCCGATTCTGAAGGTTCATCCTGGACTAAAACATCTATCCTTTGATTGTCTTTTATTATATATCTAACTGTTGCAAAGCTATCGTGGCTAATCACAAGTTCATCTCCTACTCGCGCTTCTATTCTAAAATCTCCAAAAATATCGGTAGTAGCGGTTTTTCCTCCTGAAACAGTTACTTCAGCATCTTGGATTGGTTTTCTTGTACTTTGTTCTTTTACCGATCCTCTTATTCGTATCAGTGCCGATTCTGTCGTAGCAGGATACTGCTGGCCAACAACCCAAAAAGGTAGAAACCAAAAAAATAATAGTACTGCTCCTATTTTCTTCATCATATTCTATTAGAATACGATAAACTTACTCTATTTAAACGGGATTATAAAATGCCAACTCCCCAATCGTCGTGTTTTAAAGCACATTTCCTATATAAAAAAGAAACCTTACTAATTACCTAGGTACGATTACTCAATCATATAGATAGTTCCCTCATTTTAGATTTTCAGACAAAAAAGTTCGTCCTAGTTTTATCTCAAAATTCAAAAAAAACAAATGATGAGAACATTTTTTATATGCAGTTTATTATCCTTATTTATCCATATTTCTTGTACTGCAAACCACAAAGGGAATACGGATTTGGCATTTCAGAAAGAAAAAACACATGAGATCCATACTACCAAAACCGATCCGAACACCAAAAATATACAAGTAGCTCTTCTACTTGATACTAGTAATAGTATGGATGGATTAATCGATCAGGCCAAAGCCCAGCTTTGGGAAATTGTTAACGAACTTTCGTATGCAAGGTGCGGAAATCATAACATAAAACTTCAAATAGCACTTTATGAATATGGAAACGATGGTTTACCATCAGGAGAAGGATTCATACGACAAGTATTACCTTTTTCTGAAGATCTTGATGAAATTTCGAAGCAGCTTTTTGCCCTTACCACCAATGGGGGAAACGAATATTGCGGTAAAGTTATCAATACATCGATCAACCAATTGGATTGGAAAAAAAATAACGATCACCTTAAACTAATTTTTATAGCCGGAAACGAACCTTTTACTCAAGGCCCAGTAAATTATAAAGATGCTGCAACCGATGCCCTAGAAAAAGATATTACTATTAATACGATTTTTTGTGGTAATTACAGACAAGGAATCGATACGATGTGGAAACATGGTGCAGATATTACTCATGGCGAATACAGTGCTATAGACCATAATGTACAAACCGTACATATTGCAACCCCTTATGATGACGTTATTCTGCAACTAAACAATCAATTGAATGACACCTATATTTATTATGGTCAGTCTGGTGCACGAAAGAGAATGGTACAAAGAGAGCAAGACAAAAATGCCGCATCTTATAGTGCAGCCAACGCTGTGAGTCGTACAATTAGTAAAAGTTCAGGTTTTTATAAAAACAAAAGTTGGGACTTAATCGATGCTGCCGAAGACGAGTCTTTTGAAATTGAAGAAGTTGTCAAAGACGATTTACCAAAGGAGCTTAAAGAAAAATCGAAGGCAGAACTAAAACAACACATTGCCGAAAAAAGCAAAAAGCGCAAAGAAATCCAACAAAAAATACAGGAGCTTAACAAAAAGCGTGTAGACTATATCAAAAATAATCGCCAAAAAGGAGAATCGAATCTAGAACAAGCCTTGCTGAATGCAATAAAAAAACAGGGAGAGCAAAAGTCTTTTAGTTGGAAACAATAAAATACATATTTATGAAAGCTATAATCAACACTATAATTTTAGTTCTAATACCATTTGCTATGCAATCGCAGAAAAAAGATAAGTTACCAAAATCCAAAGTAGATTATAATTCATTTCTGGAAATATCTGAAGAAATATTGCAATATCGAGAAGAAAGATTAGTTTCATTGGAAGTTTTTTTGGAGTATATGGCAGATGAAAATACAGTCCTGTTAGACACACGTTCTGAAGCGATGTACAAGAAAAAACACCTTAAAGGAGCTATAAATATTAATTTTTCTGATTTTACCAAACAGGAATTAGAAAAACATATCCTATCAAAAGACACCCGAATATTAATCTATTGTAATAACAATATTGATGGAGATTTGGTTCATTTTGCAACCAAAATGGCTCCATTGGCTTTAAACATTCCTACATTCATAAATCTTTATGGGTATGGTTATAAAAATATTTATGAATTGTCTTCATTGGTTTCAATAAAAAGCAATCAATTAGAGTTTGAAGGAACTTCAGTAAAATAAATATAATTATTAAACAAACAAAGCCTGCGTTTGCAGGCTTTGTTTGTTTTTATAGTATCATAATATTTACTTCGAATTCACAGCAGGACATTTACAGTTCCAACGTTCTTTACGTTTTCCGAAGTCGTATCCTAGGGTAAGCTGGTGAAATCCACCATCACTAAGCACCACAGAATTAGCTTGGTAGCTATAGGTATATCCTACCATCCATTTTTTATAATTTACTCCCAGAAACGGAGTAAAATATTGTAATTGTTGATTTTCAACCAAAACACCATCTTCAGAAAACTCTGCTCCATCCAAACTACGTCTGTACGACAATCCTCCCCAAAGTGTTGTTTTCTCATTCAAATCTCGATACATTTTGGCATTGACATCGATACTACTTTCTTCGGTACGTTCGGTTACTTGATAGAGTAATGAAGGTTCAAAGCTCCATTTCTCTCCAAAATCAAACACTCGCCCAAAAGACATTACATACCTACGTTGGTCGTTAGGTTCTTGTATAGGCGTATCGTTATCAAAATTATCACGAGTAGTGGGTATTAAATTTTTTACGGTAAAGTGAGCATACCATTCTAGATAATGATAAGCCAATCCAAAATCAACATTAAAATAAGCATCTTTTTGTACCCGATCCAAAATTACAGGATCTGGATCTGCAATATCATCTAGCCCTCTAAGATCAACATTAGACTGTATAAATCCTCCACTTAGCCCAAAAGAAAGCATATTGAGATCTGTTCTGTCTCTTGAGAACAAAAGGTGATACGCAAAAGTAAGATAGACTCCTGTTTGAGAAAAGCGTCCATTTTCATCCTTAAATACAATGGCTCCAAGACCGGTTTTGTCTCCCATCCTGAAATTCATATTCGCAGACTGCAAATTAGGGGCGTTATCTACATCAAACCATTGTTTTCTTGCGGTAAGTCTAATTTTATTGGCATTAGAAGCACCGGCCATAGCAGGGTGCACCAAATAAAGATTATCAGAAAGATAATCGGCATATACAGGAATCCCTTCTTGTGAAAACACAAACTGGGATAGTAACATTAAAAATATTACATAAGTCTTTTTAAAGCTCATTTAGGCACTGCTTTTTATGGGGACAAACAGATTCTGTGAATTAAATGTAAACTATTAAAAACAGTTTATATTGTGGGGCTTCACGATAATTTTTTTAAATATCATCAAATGATGACGATCTCAAAGATATAAATTTTTGTAAGAAACCAAGATTTTAAGTTCGTTAAGTGTAAGTTGTTAAAAAATGTTAGTAAAAGTAATCCTTTGGTGATATCGCATTGCTTTTTAGTAAATTTGCAAAAAATTAGTTCATGGAAAAGAATTTTGAAATAAAGATAGAACCTACTTCGAACCCAGGTATTGTAAAGTTTGAAGCCAATCACTTTTTAACACAACATACCAGTTACGAATTTGAAAATATAGACCAAGCCAAGAACTCACTACTAGCACAACAATTATTCTATCTACCTTTTGTAAAAAGGGTATTTATTGCACAAAACTTTGTTGCTATCGATAAGTTTGATATTGTTGAGTGGGCAGATGTCCAGGAAGAAGTGGCAGAACAGATCAAAATTTATCTTAATAGTGGCCAGCCAGTGGTTACGGATGCCGAAACCAATAAAAAAGCACCCATAACCATCTATGCAGAAAGTACTCCTAATCCGGCTGTGCTCAAATTCGTAGCTAATAAAAAACTGGTGACTACCGGACATGAATTTAAAAATATTGATGATGCCCAGGAAGCCCCATTAGTACAAGAGTTGTTTCATTTCGCTTTTGTAAAAGAAGTATATATCGATGAGAATTATATTTCGATTAGTAAATATGATATGGCAGATTGGAATGACATCACTTTGGAAATTAGAGAATTTCTGCGAATCTACTTAGAACAAGGAAAAGAAATATTAACTGCTAATGCAACTGTTTCAAAAAGCAAGGTAGAAAAACAGGCCGATCTTGATTTTGAAAACCTTGATGATGTTTCTAAAGATATCATAAACATTATTGAAGAATATATAAAACCAGCTGTTGCAAGTGATGGGGGAAATATTTTGTTTGATTCTTATGATCCTGAAAGTAAGGGAGTAAAAGTAATCTTACAAGGTGCTTGCAGCGGTTGCCCTTCTTCAACATTTACTCTTAAAAATGGTATCGAAAACATGCTTAAAGAAATGCTAAAAGATAAAGTTGAGTATGTTGAAGCACTAAATGGGTAGTTGAACGAATAATCGTTAATTACATCGAAAATTGCCATTAAAAGAATGTGTGTTTTTATTTTAAAACAGCAAAGTATCTCGTATCTTAGAGAAGATCATAAAATATTAACCAAAACATTATAAAAATGGCAATTGTTAAAACTATTGAAGTCATTGCAAGTTCTGAAAAAGGTTGGGACGATGCAGCAAAAAACGGAATAAAAGAAGCTGGTAAAACAGTAAAAAACATCAAATCTGCATGGGTATCTGATCAAAAAGTTGTCGTGAAAAATAACGATGTAGCAGAATTTAGGGTGAACCTTAAAATTTCTTTCGAGATCAATTAAAAAATTTATCGTTTCTTTGATAATAAGCATCCTGATTATTTGGGATGCTTTTTATATTTTTAGACGATCTCAAAATCAACCGTTGTGAAAAATTGGTTTTTGCTTTTACTAATACTTACGGCTGCTTGCACAAGTCAAAATAAACCTCCTATGGAAGAACATCGCTATACCAATGATCTGATTAATGAAACCAGTCCATATTTATTGCAACATGCACACAATCCGGTAGATTGGAAACCCTGGGGAGAAAAAGCTCTTGATCAAGCAAAAAAAGAAAACAAACTCATAATCATAAGTATAGGATATGCTGCCTGTCATTGGTGCCATGTAATGGAACATGAAAGTTTTGAAGATCCCAGGGTTGCAGAAATCATGAACAGCAACTATATCAATATCAAAGTAGATCGAGAAGAACGACCGGATATAGACCAGGTATATATGAGTGCTGTACAGTTAATGACCGGTAGTGGTGGTTGGCCTCTTAATGTGGTTGCCTTACCCGATGGAAGACCCGTTTGGGGTGGCACATACTTTCCGAAAGGAAATTGGATAGATGCTTTACAACAGATTTCAAGTTTATATGAAAAACAACCTCAAAAACTGATAGAATATGCTGAAAAACTAGAACAGGGTATCAAAGCTGCAGATTTTGTTGAAACAAATCCCAACGAACTTAGTTTTGATAAAGATTTTATAACCAAATCTGTGCAGCAATGGAGTAAACAATTTGATCATAAAAAAGGAGGTACCCAACGAGTTCCCAAATTTATGATGCCTAATAATTATCATTTTTTACTGAGATATGCACATCAAACACAGGAAAAAGAATTGCTTGAATACATAAAGACAACTCTTACCAAAATATCATACGGAGGTGTTTATGATCATGTAGGAGGTGGATTTGCAAGATATTCTACAGATGCCAAATGGCATGTGCCGCATTTTGAGAAAATGTTATATGACAATGCGCAATTAGTCAGTCTATACTCTGATGCCTATTTGGCAACCAAAGATCCATGGTATAAAAGCGTGGTGTACGAAACTTTGGATTTTGTATCTCGTGAACTTACTAACCAGGAAGGTGCTTTTTATTCATCTCTAGATGCCGATAGTAAAACCGATACTGGCAAATTAGAAGAAGGTGCCTTTTACGTTTGGACAAAAGAGCAGTTAAAAACTCTTTTGAGTGATGACTACACCCTTTTTTCTGATTATTATAATATAAATGATTATGGATTATGGGAAAAAGGAAATTATGTATTGATTAGAAAAGAAAGTGATTCAGAAATTTGTGAAAAGAACAACATCACTCTCCAATCGTTAAACAAAAAAATAACCTCTTGGAAAAAAACATTACTGGATTATCGAGAAAAACGCTCCAGACCAAGATTGGATGACAAAACGCTCACATCATGGAACGCCTTGATGCTAAAAGGATATCTGGATGCATACAGAGTCTTTGGAGAAAAAGAATTTTTGGACACTGCAATAAAAAATGCAACGTTTATTAAAAACAATCAACTAAAAAGTGATTTTTCGTTGTTACATAATTATAAAAATGGAAAAAGCACCATTAACGGATACTTAGAGGACTACGCCGCTCTTATAGAAGCCTATATTCTACTATATCAAAATACACTGAATCATGAGTGGTTGGATCTTTCTAAGGACATGACAGAATATGCCATTGCTCATTTTTTTGATAAAGAAAGAAATATATTTTACTTCACTTCAGATAAGGACCCGCAACTTATTACCCGTACTATCGAATCCAGTGATAATGTTATCCCTGCATCAAATTCTATTATGGCCAAAAACTTATTTTTATTATCGCATTATTATGATCTGCCTGGCTATAAAAAGATAAGCCAACGAATGCTTCACAATTTAAAACCGCAGATCAAGTCATATCCTTCTGGATATTCTAACTGGCTTGACTTAATGATTAACTTCTCTTTTAACTTTTATGAAGTTGTTATTGTTGGTAATGAATCCAAGGATAAGCTACATGCATTGAACAAAGAATACATTCCTAATAAGTTATTGGCCGGTAGTAATTTCGATTCAGAAAGAACGCTATTAAAAAATAGATTTTCTGACGGAGAAACTTTGATCTATGTTTGTGTGAATAATTCTTGTAAATATCCGGTTAAAAATGTAACCAAAGCCATTGACTTATTAGACTAGTCTCTTCTGAAAAACAGCATCTTAAGTTTTAATACTATGGTTTTACAACACAAAAACAATGTGAATTTTTCAATCTAAATAAGTTTTTAACAAAAAATTAACTTTGTTTTCCTTGTGAACATTGCATAATTCTCAAAAATTTTGTAAAAAAATGAATTTTCTTTATAAAAATGGTTTATTTAATTAATTTTGCCTATCCTAAATCAATAAATATGAAGAAAATTATATTTGTTTCAGTTTTGTTAACAAACTTTATTTTTTATGCTCAACTTCCTCAGAACATATTGACTCCTACTCAACGAGTTACAGATTATGATGAATATGAAGGTACGGTATACCTTAAAACACAATACAAAGAAGCTAGTGTTATCGATGAAAAGTTAGGTACGATAGATGCGAAATTGAAATATAACATATTTACTGACGCACTAGAGTATAAAGAAGATAAGAATTTATACAATGTATACAAGACACCAACAGTACATGCCAGAATCGATGGAGATTATTTTTATTACTGTGAGTTTAAAAGCACCCGTGGTACAGATAGATCGGGCTATTATGTACTAGTAGAATTAAATGATCAATACAGAATCTATAAAAAATACACTCTTAAGATAAAAGACCCACTCAGCAATGAAATGACCCATACTCAATATCCGGGAGAATTAAGAACCGTAACTACATATTATCTGGAAGAGAATAATAAGATTCTAGAACTTCCATTGAATAAAAAAGAATTACTAGCTTCTTTTAGTGATAAAGAAGAAGAATTAAAATCCTACTTAAAAAAGGAAAAAATACGTTTCAGAAAAGAAGAAGATTTAATAAGACTTATAGCTAAATATAATGCCTTAAAAATTGATAATCCTACACAGACCAGAAGTCTTTTAAGTAATGTAGAAAAAAGTAGGAGATAATCAAATAATAAGTATTTGTTTTATTTAAGTTATTAATAATTTTTAATGCAAAGGACTACATGAATGATGTAGTCCTTTTATATTTCACATTTCAAATAACATAGGTGATCTGTGCATTGATCTTGCAATAACAATAATTCGTTGTTCTGCAACAATATTTGGTTAAATTTAGATCATTTAGGGCCATCAAAAACTACAAAAACTACAAATTACAACGTTTTCGTAGCTGAAATCTGACAAAAATTATGGGTAAACCGTAACTTTTTTATGCGAATTTTATGTTAAAAAGCTTATTTTATTCTCAATAATTAAAGATTTAATAAAGTGCATTGAAGAATTCGTAAAAAATTTGACAAAAAAACACATTGATTGCATTTAATCGGGTATTTTATTACTTTTATCGTAACCAAATCAATGATTATGAGAAGAATACTACTTTTGCTGTTTTTAACAATTACTCCTGCACTATTTGCTCAATTACCCAGAGATTTACTTACCTCTACAGAAAGAATTTCCGCATTTGATGAATATGATGGTTCTATTTATATGAAATCGCGATATAAAGAATCTAGCGTTATCGATGAGAAAGCTGGTACTTTTGATGCAAAATTGAAGTACAATGTTTTTACTGATGCTTTGGAATACAATCAAGGCTCTAAAATATATAACGTTCTAAAAAGTCCTACAGTTCATGCAAGAATTGATGGTGACTATTTTTATTACTGCGATTTTAAATCGCAAAGAGGACTTCAAAGAGATGGGTATTATGTTCTAGTCGAGTTAAATGATAAATACCGTATTTATAAAAGATTTACTCTTCAAGTTAAAGAGCCTACCAGGAATTCACTTACCCAGACCAATGAACCGGGACAACTTCGAATGATTACTACTTATTTTTTAGAAGAAGCTGGAGTAATTATGGAATTACCTATGAACAAGAAAGATATGCTTGCTACATTTAACGATAAAGAAGGTGAGCTTAAAGAATATCTAAAGAAAGAAAAAATACGTTTAAAAAAGGAAGAAGATTTGATTAGATTAGTTGCAAGATATAATGCACTAAAAAGCTCTGAAAATAGTCCTTCTCAAAGTCTTTTGAGCACTAGGCGTAATTAAAAGCAAGCTTTTTTATTCTTAAAATATAAATGCTACCCTACTACAAAGTCTTTTAAATAGTACGGCTCAAAATAACTAACATCTTCAAAGTCTTTCTTTAGAAGCTTAGAATAACTTATACTTGCCATCTCTTTTGCAGATGGCAACTTGTTTTCTACAAAAATAGCGTTCGTACTACTGCATATCTCCGCAAACTTTTGTACTCCATTACCTATAAAATAAACCTTTCCGCTTTCCAAATACTCTGAAAACGAAGCTTCAGTCAAAATCTCAGCCTCTGTTTTTCTTATTTCTTTATGAATGCCAGAATATACCCCAGCATATACTTCCATTCTTCGGGCATCAAGCATTGGGACTATATGAGCATTTTTCTCACTTGGCTTTATTTGTAAGGCTAAAGAATGTAAAGTAGGCACAGATAATAACGGTATTTCTAGTGCATAACATAGCCCTTTGGCCGCAGAAACACCAATACGCAATCCTGTATATGATCCTGGCCCTTTACTCACGGCAACCGCTGAAAGATCTTCTACGGATAATCCAGCGTCCTTAATAATTTTATCTATGAAATTATGCAATCGTTCTGCATGAGAGTATTTTACATCATAGTCCTCTTCTATGGCAATTACCTTGTCTTTATGCGTCAAAGCAACAGAGCAATTGGTTGTAGCTGTTTCTATACAAAGTATATAGGCCATCCTTAAAATTTTGGCAAAGATAACCTATTCAGGAAAATTATTTATCAGATTTTTTTTCTGCTTCAGAAATTACGTTATCTCCTGTTTTTAGTGTCTTGGTAACTAAATTATAAGGTCCTATTATTACTTCATCTCCTTCGACCAATCCTTCAGTAATTTCAATATTACTATCATCCTGAATTCCTGTTTTAATCAACCTAAGTTTAGCTTTCTCTCCATCTTTTATAAATACACATTCAAATTTCTCATCAGTGCCTGAAAGCTTTTCTTTTGAAGTACTTTTACGTGTACCAGAGGTATCGTTTTTAATCACAATAGCACTAATAGGAACTCCAACAACATTTTCTCTTTTGTCCGTAATTACGTCTACCGTAGCAGTCATTCCAGGTCTAAATGGTGAGTAATGCTCGGGTTTTCCTTCAATTAGATCTTTGTAGGACTCCTCTAAAATTCGAACTTTTACTTTAAAATTAGTGACCTGATCCGCATTTGTCGCATTTTCGGCCGAGTTAGCTATTTCTGTAACCAGACCCTTAAACTGTTTTTTAAGATATGCATCTACCTCAACGATTGTTGAATCTCCTATAGAGACTTTAACAATATCATTTTCATTTACGTCTACCTCAACTTCCATGTTATTAAGGTTGGCAACGCGAACTATCTCGGTACCTGCCATTTGCTGCGTTCCCACTACTCTTTCACCCAATTCAACAGACAGCTTAGAAATTGTACCACTCATTGGTGCATAAATAGTCGTTCTACTTAGGTTATCTTTTGCTTCATTTACGGTAGCCTGAGCACTCTTTACATTATAATAGGCCGATTGTCTTGCAGCCTTAGCTACCTCATATGCAGAGACAGATGCATCCCAATCTGCTTTAGAGATTACTCCTCTTTCAAATAATCCTTTATTACGATCATAATTAAGTTGTGCCTCTTTAAGGCTTGCTTCCGACTGTTGAAGTCCTGCTCTTACATTTTCTAATGTTGCTTGTGATCGGTTTAATCCAGACTGAATAATATCTGGGTTTATACGTACTAATAGATCCCCTTTATCTACCTGCTGACCTTCTTTAATAGGTAAAGCAATAATCTCTCCCGATACTTCTGATGAAAGCTTAACCTCTACTTCTGGTTGAATCTTACCGGTGGCAGCAACGGTTTCAACAATATCGATTTTTTTAATTTCGGTTATGGATACCTCTTTATAATTTCCATTTTTACCAAACCAACCTGCTTTTTTACTTACAACAAGAAGTATAATTAGTACTATTATGGCACTTAAAATAAAAAGTAGTGTTTTTCTATTCATGACTTATTTTAAATTAATTCTGCAACATGAAATTACGATCTTTTTGATAATAGTCAAAAATAGATAGGCTACCAAGTTATAATTTTATGTCCGCGATCTTTATTCCGAAGTAAAGCTCTAATACTTTAAGTTTAAAGATATAATCAAATTTGTTTTGTACTTCCTGGCTCTGTGCATTTTCTAGCCTGAATTTGGATTGGCTAAAATCGAAGGCATTGGTCAGCCCTACATCATAACGATCTTTTGCATACTCATACGCTCGTTCTTGTGCTTTTACCGAAACTTGAGAAGCTTCATACGCTTCTGCAGCTCCTTTTGCATCAAGATATGCCTGGTAAATATTGCTGTCCAGATCTAGTTCTGCTTGCTCCAGCTGAAACTCTGCACGTTTTACATTTACCTCGCTTCTTTTTACACCATTTCTAGCAGAAAAACCATTAAATACGGGGATCTGCAAAGATGCCCCATAGGATATACCATCATTATCGTATAATTGTTTAAAGAAAGGACGTCTAGAGGTCTCAACAGAAATAAGGTTAGGATCTTGACCTAGAACAGTTTGTCCAGTTCCTTCTACAGTACCAATAGGAACTATATCGAATGGGTTATCGGGATCTAAAACTCTATCTACCCCCCTAGCACCAGATTCTCTGGTATCATAATTAAACCCTGCACTTAATGTAGGATAATAAGATCCTTTAGAAATCTGTAAATCTTTTTCAGCAATAAGCTTGTTTTGTTCTGCTATTTGTACCTCGTATCTTGATTCTCTGGCTTTTGTAGTAATTTGTTCTACAGGAGTATCCAAAATCTCGGCTCCAGGAACCAAATATTCTTGTTCTGCAATATCAAATTCCGCATAATTTTTAATTAACAACGTTTGAGCGAGGCTAATTAACGAGATTTGCACAGAATTCTCGGCTTGTACAATTCTAGTCAATTCGTCGGCAGAAGTAGCCTCGATCTCCAACAAATCTCCTTGAGGTAATACCCCGGCATCAACTAGCTCTTTTGTTCTATTTAACTGCTCCAGAGTAATCTCATGTTGTTTTTCTATTACTTTTAATGACTCCTTATTTAATAGCACCTGCAAATAACCATTGGCAATGAATAAAGCAATATCATCTTTGGATTTACCAAGGTTATATTGACTTAGCAATTGATTAAGCTTTGCTCTTTGGAACTGCCTCACATTCCTTAAACCATTAAATAAGGTTACTCCTACGTCTATTCTATAAGATGAGCTTCTAAAAGTCAATGTTCTGTTGGTTCCTGTAATAGGATCTGGGCTCAATCCAGAACTCCAAAAATTAGATCCTGAAGCATTCAGTGTAGGTAAAAAATTACCAAAAGCATCTGATTTGCCAATATCTGCCGTCTCTAAATCCAACTCTGATTGCTTGATGGTAATGTTATTCTCTAAAGCATACTCAATGCATTCGCGCAGTGTCCATCTTTTTTCTTGCGCCTGAGTCCCAAACACTCCTAGAAGTGCTATTAATAAAAGTGAAATTTTTATTCGCATAATGCCTATATGTATATTATTGAATGATGTTGTTACAATTATTTTAAAAAAACCTGTGTTTTTAAGAGCAACCCTCTTAAACACAGGCTTATATACTAAACTATTTTATCCCTGATTTTCTTCACCTTCTTTCTTCACAGGTTCGGTCTTGTTCCATACTTTGATATCGTCTTCTTGGGTGATACCCGATAATATTTCGACATTAATTCCATCAGACAGACCGATCTCTATATCGTGTCTTTCAAACTCTTGATCCCCTGTTTTCACTTCTACATAAGGCTTTTCGGTTTCTCTATCAAACTGAAGCAACGCTTCTTTTATGGCAAGAACATCATTTTTGGTATCTAATACTATAGATGCATTGGCACTATACCCTGCTCTTATGAAATAGGATTCATCAAGAAACACCTCTCCTTCGATCTTAAACTGAACCGCTCCTTGTTCTTCGGTCCCTTTGGGTGCAATAAATTTAAGTTTTGCATCAAATTCTTTATCTCGAATTGCTCCTAAACTAACTTTAAGAGGCATATCAATTTTTAACTTATTAACTTCGGCCTCGTCTACCTTTCCTTCAAAAATCATTTTGTTAAGATCGGCTATGGTAGCAACTGTAGTTCCGTCGTTAAAATTGTTACTCTGAATTACCTGATCTCCTTCTTCTATCGGAATTTCTAAAACGGTACCCGCTACAGAAGCCCTAACATTAGTAATTGCCTGAGCTCCCCCTGTAGATCCTTGACGAATAATCTGCAGGTCATTTCTGGCATTTTGAACTTCCTGTTTTGCCTGATCATAGCGTAATTGCACGTTTTGAAAATCTTGCGTAGCAATTACTCCTTTATCAAAAAGAGCTTTGTTACGGTCATAATCTTGTTTCGCATTAGAAAGGCTTATGTCTGCATTCTTAACCCGCCCCCTTGCACTATTTAATGATTGTTCATTTGGCACCACCTTTACTTTCGCAATTAGATCTCCTGTTTTAATTGCAGCACCTTCTTCAACAAATATTTTTTCAATGATTCCGGAAACCTGAGGTTTGATCTCTACTTCATCTTCTGGCACCACCTTACCCGTTGCTACTGTTTTTTCTTCGATAGAAGTTCTAAATGCTTTTTCTGTGGTAAAAACTATTGGTGATTTACTATTGGAGTCTATTAGGTATTTTCCTGAAAAACCCAGTGCTACTAACAAAAACACTACCAATAGGATTTTAAAAACTTTTTTCATTTTATTTCTGATTGATTATAATTTATTCCCGTTATTATTTTATTCTTCTCTTAATGCTTCTATTGGTTTAATACTTACTGCTTTTTGGGCTGGAATAAGACCAATTAAAGTTCCTAATAGAACTATAGACATCAACGCTCCTATTACAGCAAAGAAATCCACTGTTGGATTTAAGATAGGAATATCTTCGTTGTTACCTATTGCAGTATTGATTGCCCAAAGTACCAATGTCCCAAAAATAAAACCTATTAATCCAGCAACAAACGTAAGTAGAATAGATTCTAACATGATTTGGCCACGTACTTCGGCAGGAGTTGCTCCCAGAGCTCTTCGAACTCCAATCTCTCTAGTACGTTCTTTAACAGTAATTAAAAGTACATTTCCTATAGCTATTACACCCGCAATAAGTGTTGCAATCCCAACTATATAGGTTATCAATCGCATACCCGAAAGAAAACCATTTACCTTTGCTACTTCTTCTCCTAAATTAAAGCTACCAAAAGCTTGTGTATCTTCAGGATGCACATTATGCATTCTTTTAAGAAGTGTTTTTATGGTAGCTTCTGTATTTACAATATTTTTATCTTCTTTGGCTGTAATTACCATCCAGGATATATTTTTACCTTGATTAAAAATAGTTTGGAATGTGGTAAAAGGTAAATAAATAGAATCATCTCCTTCAAATCCGGATTGCGTAGGCTTATAAACTCCAATTACCTTAAAATAAATCCCATTTATTCTCACAAAATCACCTACAGCCTCTTCATCCTTATCATAGAATTGTTTGTAGATATCTTCACCAATTACACAAACTTTTCTTTCATAGGTAATATCCTCTTCATTAATAAATCTACCTCCGTCAAAGATTTTTTTCTTTGATACTTTATCAATCGTTGGATAATCTCCAAAAACTTTAAAAGCTCCAGACTTCGATCCTCTCACAAACTGCCCTGGTGGTGTACCCCATTGACCCGTTACATTGCGCGGTGTTATATATTCTATATCACTCACTTGAGAATTAAGAGCCTCAACATCATCTAAGGTAAGTTGCATTCTTCGCCCTCTTTTAAACCCACCATTTGGGATGCTCGTTTGTTGCCCCCAAACAAACATAGTATTTGTTGCAAAATCGTTAAACTGACTTCTAAAACTATTATCGAGCCCTTTGGCCATTCCCAATAGAATTACAAATAAAAATACTCCCCAGGTTACACCAATAACCGTGATAATAGTTCTTATTTTATTCTTGCGAATAGCTCCATAAATCTCCTGCCACGTATCTCTTTCAAAAATAAATTTCATAGCTGCCTGTTTTTATTTATTCGTCTCTCAATGCGATTATTGGTTTTATCCTTGCCGCTCTTCTTGCAGGTATATACCCCGCCATAAGACCTGATAAAATAAGCGTAACTGTTGCAACAACAATAACCCCTGTCTCTACTTTTGGATTGAGTATAAAAAATTCTTCAAGGTTATTTCCTATTAGTTTTAATGCCAAAATACCTAGTACTAACCCTATGTACCCTGCTACCGATGTAATCAAGATTGACTCTTGAAGTACCATAGCAATTATAGATTTTGGTGACGCTCCTAATGCCTTTCGAATTCCCAATTCTTTGGTGCGTTCTTTTATGCTGAATGTCATAATATTCCCTATACCAATAATACCGGATATCAATGTACCAATCCCAACAATAAAGATCACAAAATAAATTCCACCCAAAATCACCATAGTTTCTTTGATATCTTCTGCAAAACTTCTTACTCTAATGGCACTTTGATCATCCGGAGCAACTTTGAATCTTTCCTTAAAATCTTCTTCTATTTGATCGGCAAAAGCGATAGCTTGTTCTGTACTCATTGCCATGTTATATGTTAGGTTGATTTGATTCAAATGATCATTGTTTCCGTACAATAGTTGTACAGTTTTATATGAAATATAAATGATCCGTTCCTCATTATCTCCTCCACTATCCTGAAATACTCCTACCACTTTAAAAGGGATTCCGTCTACATCCAGCATCTTGCCAAGTGCGCTTTCATTTTTAAAAAGGTCTTTCTCAACCAATCTTCCTATTACAATATTTTTGGTACGTTCATTAACATCATCCTCATTAAGATATCGTCCTTTCATCATGATCGTTTTTTCTAGATATTGATGATCGGGGTGAACAGCTCTTATATTATATGAACCAGATTCTTTCTTATATTTAGCCTGACTATTACGGTAAATTCTTGGTGTTGCAAATTCAACTTGGCCTATATAATTACTTTTGATAAATTCAAAATCCTCATTTTTAAATTGGATTCTTCTATTTTCCTGAAACCCTTTGTATGCTTTTGAGGTATTTCCTGAATTAATGAAGATGATATTTTGGGCATCGTCTACAAAACTGCTAAGAAAGCTATTGAGCAATCCATTACCCATACCTAACAAAATAGTAAATATTAGGATTCCTAGAGCTACCGTAAATCCAGAAAGAAATGTACGCAGCTTATTTTTGCTAATCGCTTCAAATATTTCTTGCCATCTATCTCTATCAAACATATTCAGACGCTCTTACCTGTTCTACTTTTTTATCTTCTACAATAACACCATCTTTAAGGTGCACAATACGTTTGCACATATTGGCAATATCTGGTTCGTGTGTAACTACAAGTATTGTCTTTCCTTCATCATTAATTCCTTGAATGATATCCATTACTTCATAAGAAGTTGTACTATCCAAAGCACCCGTAGGTTCATCAGCTAGTAATACTTTTGGGTCTGCTGCCAGTGCTCTAGCAATTGCCACACGTTGTTTTTGACCTCCTGAAAGTTCGCTAGGTAGGTGAGTTGCCCATTCTGCCAAACCAACTTTACCTAAATAATTCATAGCCTTATCGGTTCTTTCTTTACGTTTTTTTCGCTGATAATATAGCGGCAAGGCAACATTCTCAAGAGCGGTCTTGTAGTTAATAAGATTGAAGGACTGAAAAACAAAACCCAAGAATTTATTACGATACTGTGCCGCTTTGGTTTCGTTTAGTCCCTTGATAGGAACATTATCCAAAAAATAGCTACCACTATCTGCTTCATCCAGCATTCCAAGAATATTTAGCAATGTAGATTTTCCCGAACCCGATGATCCCATAATAGCAACTAGCTCACCTTCTTTTACACTAAAATCTATTCCTTTAAGAACATGAAGCGAATTGCTTCCCATCTGGTAAGATTTATGTAAGTCTTTTATTTCAATCATAACCCTTAATTAAGAATTTACGTGGTGTTAAACACACCTTTCTAACTGAGACTCACTAACAGAAATATGTACTTTTTAGGTTAATCTTCTTAATTTTCCCCTTGAAGACTCTTGATTGGTTAGTGCAGTCTTGTACATAAGACTAACCATTTACCATTTTTGTTACATGTTAGATTGTTATGAAAATGTTAAAAGTAGGAATTTTACTATAGCATTACCCTTTGATGCTCATAGATTTCTTCTTGCTTTTGTAGATGAAGTACCCCACAGCCCCAATTAAAATGTATGGAATAATCATTAAATATACAATCCCGTTATTAATTCCTTTTGCTGTCTCTTGTCCCTCTTCACTTTCTAATACGGCTCTGCACATTGCACACTGCGCTTCTACATCTATTGCGACAAGGAATAAAAGAATCGATATGAATAAAATTTTTGTTTTCATAATTGTTTCGACACATTCAGCAAAAATCTATTTAAACATAATAGGGAGAAATCATCAAATAAACAACAACCCCAGTTATGGCAACGTACAACCAGATAGGAAAAGTGATTCTGGCGATTTTTTTATGTCTATCAAATCGTTGTGCCAATGCTCTTACATAGGTAATCAAAACAAAAGGAATCACTACAACCGATAATACAATGTGAGTAATAAGAATAAAGTAATACACATAACTTATAGTTCCTTCTCCTCCAAACTTGGTAGAATCACTAGTCATGTGATAAGCCACGTACATTACCAAGAAAAGAACCGAACAAAGGATTGCTGTTTTCATCAACCCTTCATGCAACTTCACTTTTTTATTTTTGATCGCCCAAAGAGCCATTACAAGGATGACTGCAGTCAACCCATTAATAGATGCATAGATCGGCGGTAAAAACGTTAATGGTTGTACATCAAAACCTAATTTTCTTAAATTAACACCAAACAAGGCAGCTACTACCACTGGGATAGTAATCGATAGCAGTATAATCCACTTATTATATTTTTGCTCTACGGCCGTTGAGTTACTCATCTTTCTTCAAAAGTTTTTTAATATCTTCTAACAAAATGGTTATCTGCTCTTCTTCTCCATTTTTATCCACTTTTTCATCTATCCCGATGGTTCCTCTATAATAGATAATTGGGTTACCAGAAGCGTCATATCTTGATCTTATATATCCTTCCTGATCAATTAATGCAAAATATCCATTATGTTCGAACCCTCCAGGAACATTTGGGTTTTCGGCAGCATAAATATTAAATCCAGCATTAGCCAATTCATAAATATCTTCTCTATCTCCGGTTAAAAAATGCCAATCGGGATCGGTAACCTTGTAATTTTCGGCATAGGTTTTTAATCTTCGTGGCGTATCGTATTTTGGGTTTATCGTAAATGAAGCCACTCCAAAATCCTCATACTCTTTTAATTGATTTTGAAGATACACCAGGTTTTTGTTCATCTTTGGACAAATCGTTGGGCAGCTAGTAAAGAAAAACTCTGCCACATACACTTTTCCTTTATAATCATGATTGGTTACCAAAATACTATCCTGATCCAGGAAGGCAAATTCTGGAACCTTACGGGGTTCTCCATTAATCTTTATATATGAGAGTTTTTCGTTTGCTACGGGATTAGTAGCACTCATCCTATCATTCTTAACCACTGAAGTGTTTTTTATCCTATTAACAATTCGAGGAATAAAAATAATTCCAAAAACCAAAATGATAAACGATATACCAACGTACGAATACTTTTTCATCTGTTTGAACTTATTATTTCACTTTACGATCTGCTTTATACTTTTTTAGGGCTAATCGATACTCTGCAAGGATTACCTTAACATCATCATTCATTACATTTGCCAAATCTGCTACAGAACTAGCATCATATCCATATACTTTTGATTCATTTTCTTTTAAAGTACCATCTCTTCCTCTTAAACTTTGATTTTTATCGATGATATACACATAATTTGTTGCCAGCCTTTCGTCTAACTTGTGCTGAGTTTGAAGACTATCAAATAAAGCATTTATACTTTCTGATGTACCAAAAATGAATTTCCATCCAGAAACATCGGCTATATTATCCAATTCTTCTAAAAGCTCTTTGGCCGCTTTTTCACTACCAAATGGTAAAACCATCACAAACTGAAAATCCTGAAAGCCATGATTTTTTTTATAAATCTTTTGATTGAGGTTGAATGCATTTCCCTGTTTATTAAAAATATCCTTTCCCAAAAAACCTAAAACTGTGATTTTGTCTTTGAATGTAATTTCCTCTGAAGTAAGAGATTCAAAACCTTCTACATTTCCAACATTAGTATTCAGCACAGGAAGTTTAGCGAAATTATGTACCCCAGAAGCAAAGAACAAATATGCAACTAGTGGTAAAACAAATAAGACTCCAAGAACAAGAAATTTTTTCATTTAATAGTAGTTTATTTCTACCTCAATAAAAGTTGTGCAAAAATAGAAAAAGACGGCTTAATAAACCGTCTTTTTACAATGCTTTTAACTTATATATTTTGAGTATTAAAAGTCCCAGCTTTTATATCCCGCTTTGAATACTTCGTATACATAATCACCTTCTGTAAGTAGTATAAAAATTAGGTAACAGATTAGGAATATGGCAGTCCAAACTACCGCCCTTCTTAATCCCTTTGTCTCGCCTTCCATATGCATAAATGCCCAAGTGATATAGTATGCTTTCCAGATCGTAAGAATAATGAAAATCCAGTTAAGGAGTTTCATACTAATTACTGTCGTCTCAACTAAGAATGCTGGTTTTATAATTCCTAAAAAAACTTCAACAATGGTAATTACTGAAAGTATAAAAAACACTTTCCAGATTCTTCCTGTATTTGATTCGTGATGTGCTGTATCGTGTGCCATGCTATTTTTCTACTATATTTTTATTAAACCAGGTAAAAGAATGTAAATACAAATACCCATACCAAATCTACAAAGTGCCAATAAAGACCAACTTTTTCTACCATCTCATAATTCTTTCTGCGCTCATACGTACCAAGAATTACATTAATAAAGATGATAATATTAATTATTACACCTGAAAATACGTGGAAACCGTGAAAACCTGTAATAAAGAAAAAGAAGTTGGCAAATAACGGTGTGCCGTACTCGTTATGCTGTAAGTTTGCCCCTTCTACAATACCTATTGCATCGTTTGTTAGACGATCTAATGAAAATTCTCTTTTATAAATAGCCTTTTCTCCCCTTTCCTCGGGATTAACTAACTCTTTTTCTAAACGAGTTGCATAAGCAATTTTACTTGCATTCCCCGATTCTTTCAAAGCTTCTATATCGGGTACCAATTCTTGTGTTCTGATTAGTAGATCTGTATTCTTAGCAAAACCAGCTTTTATTTCGTTAACAGTGTATGTAGGAAGTGTTCCTTCTTGCTCATACCAAATTCCTGATTTTTTTTCATGTTGTGCTCTTTCTTGGTGCGTATCAAGAACGGCTATTTCTTCCAATTTAACCCTTTTGAAACCATCTTCTTTAGGTTTAACAAACTGAAGAATCTGACCTCCTTTAGTTTCAACCGCACCGTATTCACCTTTGATAAAGTTTTTCCACTCCCAGGCCTGAGACCCAACGAATATTAAACCTCCAATAATGGTCCAGAACATGTAAATAATTACTTTTTTCTGTTTCATTTGGTGGCCAGCATCAACAGCCATTACCATCGTAACTGAAGAGAAAATAAGTATAAAAGTCATCAAAGCCACATAATACATTGGCGCATCTACACCATGTAAAAAAGGAAAGTGATTAAACACCTCGTCGGCTATAGGCCATGAATCTATAAATTTAAATCTTGAAAAACCGTAAGCGGCAAGAAAACCAGAGAATGTAAGTGCATCCGAAAGGATAAAGAACCACATCATCATTTTACCATAACTTACCTTCAGTGGTTTATTACCACCACCCCAGATCTTGTCTTCGGTACCTGTTTTAGTAACAGTTGTTTCCATATAAAGAATTTGGTATTGTTAAATTTCCCACAAAAATAATCAATTTTATCATTTCACCTGCGCAAATTTATTTTTTAATTAAGGCAAATGTCAATCACTTAAAGAATACTGTTTTTATTGAGTTACTAACAGATATTCCTTATCTAACGAAATACAAAAACAAAAAAAGATAAACCCACAGAAAATCAACAAAATGCCAGTACATAGCACCAAGTTCTAATCCTAATGTTTGACCTGCTTTATATTTTTGTTTAAAATGATTATAAATTACTATTAAAAGAACTAAAAGTCCTCCTGCGATATGTGCCAAATGCGTCACTACTATGATAAACATAAATGTAGAAACAATATTGGACGTAGGACCTGTAAAATGATAGCCCTGACTCATTATATCCTTGAAGCCTTCGAACTGTAAAACAACAAACACAATCCCTAGTGCAAGTGTAGATAATAGCAATATGGTAGCAAGGCTTCTTTTATCATTTTCGATCGCTTTTTTTACCAGGTAAAAAGTAACACTACTTGCTATTATTACCAATATACTGTATACAAATGCTTCAGGAAAAACCAAATCGGTTACCCAGTCTTTTCGAGATTTACTTACCACATAGGCACTTGTAAGACCTGCAAAAACCATTGCCATACTTACCATGGCAAACCACATCATAGTCTTTTTGGACCTATTTATCTTTTCTTGTGTCGTTCCTTGTGTTAAATCCATAAACGAATAAATTTATCTGCTACATAAATGACCTGTAACAAGGTGATATATAAAACACTCATTAGCATTAGCTGCTTTGCAGTCTTAGCATCTCTTGCTTTGTATAATCGAATTGCTGCTCTTAGTAAAACTAATCCTAAAATCAGAATCACTATTCCAGAAACTGGGGTGAGATAAAGATTTCCTGTAACTCCAAAAACAGGAATTAATGAAGTTATCACAGTCCAAACGGTATATAGAATAACCTGTACTGCCGTTCCTTGGTCTCTTTTACCTGTTGGCAACATAAAAAACCCTCCTTTTTTATAGTCATCGAATAAAAACCAACCTATCGCCCAAAAATGAGGAAACTGCCAAAAGAACTGAACCATAAACAACGTTCCGGGCTCTATTCCGAAATCATTTGTTGCAGCCACCCAACCCAACATAAAAGGAATTGCTCCCGGGATTGCGCCAACAAAAACCGATAAAGGAGTTTTTGTCTTTAAAGGGGTATACAAACTAACATAAATAAAAATGGAGATCGCACCAAACATTGCCGTTTTGGGATTTATGCTATACAACACACTAATCCCCGCAATAGTAAATAGCGTAGCTATAGCAAAAGCAGTATTAACAGACATTCTACCAGACGGAATAGGCCTATTTTTGGTTCGATCCATCAGTTTGTCCAAATCTCTTTCTATGATTTGATTAAAGGCATTCGAAGCACCAACCATAAAGTACCCTCCTACTGCCAAAAGGAATAGCGTACTCCAAGAAACCACTTCTACCCCTAACAAATATCCAGCTACCGAAGAAAAAACCACACTTAATGCCAGTCGCATTTTAGTGATTTCTTTAAAATCCTGAACAACAGAAACTTTTGCAGTTTTAATTTGGGTTACACTCAAATCTTGCACGTCTTTTATAATAGCTTTTTTAAAAGTGGTGCAAAGATATACCTTAAAAGGTTTTTAGACAACTTTCTAGACAACCATTATTAGGCTTTAACAACTTAGGAAAGCTTTTTGACACTTACAATTCTTTAAAGAATCAACACTCAAATCCAACTACAATACGTAATTTTTGTACTTTCAATTCGACAAAACTGCTCTAAAAACACAAATTCATATGAAAAAACTATTAATTCTTGGGCTATCAATCATCTGGATACACACTAATGCTCAAAAAAAAGAGGTAACTATTCAAATTGATCCTTTATCTGACAACATTTATATGCTAACCGGACAAGGAGGGAATATTGGTGTTTTTAAAAATGAAAAAGGATTATTTATTATAGATGATCAGTTTGCACGACTTTCGGATAAAATACTCACCAAACTAAAAACCATTAGCGATCAGCCAGTCACCATGGTAATTAACACACATTTTCATGGAGACCATACCGGTGGCAATGAGAACATGGCAAATCAAGGCGCCACTATTTTTGCACAGAAAAATGTACGATCCAGAATGGAAAGCAGGCAAAAAGAAAAAGGAAGTATTATTTCTAAATCTTTGCCAGTAATCACCTTTGACGAAGGGCTTCAACTTTATTTCGAAAAAGAAAACATTAGAGCATTTCATGTTCACAATGCTCATACTGATGGAGATGTATTGATTTATTTTGCTAACGGAAATGTACTGCATATGGGCGACACATTTTTTAATGGTCGTTACCCTTATATAGATTTAAAATCCGGTGGAAGTATCAAAGGATATATCAAAGCTTCAGAAAAAGCATTGATGATCATCAACGATGATACTAAAATCATTCCCGGACACGGAAAATTAGCCACCAAAAAAGATCTTGAATCTTTTTTAGCCATGTTAAAGGAAATTACGAATGCTATTCAGAAGGAAATTGATTCTGGTAAATCTGAAGATAGTATTGTTAAAAATACTACACTTACCGCTTCCTATGACGCGAAAGGGTTTGGTAGCGGGTATATTAACCCCGAACAAATGCGAAAAACTGTTTACCAAAGCCTGATTAAATAAAAGAACAAGAGGCTGAATTCTAAGTTAAAAAGCAAATCTTTCAGCAACAAAATAAAGGTTCTTCGTAAAGAAGAGCCTTTTTTAATAGTCCAATTTAACAAAAGGTTCTTGTCTTCTAATCACTGCAAAACATCTAGCGATTAATTTGGCTTTTACAGCATTTAAAACAGAAGCTTTGTGTTTTCCTTCCTTTATTTTACGTTGATAGTATGTTTTAAGTTGCTTATCCCATCTTACGGCTGTTATTGCTGCACTGGTCAAGTAGGTTTTCACCTTTTTATTAGCTAACGGTGATACTTTTGTTTTTCCTCTAATTGAACTACCTGAGGTATA